>NZ_CAMPPP010000004.1:0-412094 GCF_946901175.1 Pseudomonas sp. Marseille-Q5117
AACGCAGGAGTAAAGCGTTTTGGTTACTTTTGGGCGTCTGCAAAAGTGCCCCGCTGTAAGAGCGGAACCGCCAGCCGCAACACCCGCAGAAACGGATATACACCCAAAACCCCAAGAGCATGGTCGGCCCAAAGGCCGCCAAGCCCCCCCCTAGACCCGAGCCTGACTCTTACTCCAGTCCGTCAACAAACTATAAGCCACCGCCAACAAAGTAGGCCCAATAAACAACCCGATAAAGCCAAAGGCAATCAACCCGCCAAACACCCCGAGCAACACAATCACCAACGGCAGATTGCCGCCACGGCTGATCAGATACGGCTTGAGCACATTGTCCACGCCACTGATGATGAACGTCCCCCAGATCCCGAGAAAGATCGCCATCCCGTACTCCCCCTTCCACACCAGCCAAGCCGTGGCCGGCACCCAGACCAGCGGTGGCCCCATCGGAATCAGACTCAGCATAAACGTGACGATCCCCAGCACCAGCGCCCCCGGCACCCCGGCAATGAAAAAGCCGATCAACGCCAGCACCGCCTGCGCCGCCGCGGTACCAATCACACCGTTGACCACCCGCTGCACCGTCCCCGCCACCAATTCGATGTAATAACCGGCACGATCGCCAATCAAGCGCTGCAGCAGACTGTGCACAAACGCCGCCAGTCGTGGCCCGTCACGGTAGAAAAAGAACACGAACACCAGGCTCAGCGTCAGCTCGAGAATCCCGCCGCCGATCTGCGCACTGCGTGCCAGCAGCCAGTTACCGACCTGGCCCAGATACGGCTTGATCGAGACCATCAACGCCGCGCCCTGTTGATCGATGCTGTCCCACATCGCCACCAGTCGCTCACCAACCAAAGGCACGCTACCAAGCCAGGTGGGCGCTTCCGGCAAACCGTCGACCTGCACATCCTTGATTAATGCCGTGGCATCGCGCACATGATCGGCAAGATTGAAACCCAGCCACACCAGCGGCGCCGCCACCAGCAACATCCAGCCCAGTGTCAGGATCAACGCTGCCAGCGATTCGCGGCCATTGAGCGCACGGGTGAGCAAACGCATCAGCGGCCAACTGGCGAACGCCAGCACCGCGCCCCAGAACAGCGCCGACCAGAACGGCGCCATCACCCACAGGCTGGCACCAAACAACACCAGCAGCAGAATCTGCACCAGCAGGCGATCGTTATTGAGCATGGAAAGTCCCGGCAAAGTCAGTCAGCGAAAGAGTAGGCGAACACTGCGTGCGTGCTCGCCCGGCACAGCTTATCGCAACAGGTCGATGCGCAGGCCAGAGCCTTCGAGATTGCCGGTTTCCACCCGGGCCGCCCGCACCCCCTGAGTGATCAACGCCTGGCGCCAGGCTTCGGCCTTGGGCCCGGAAACCGTGACCCGCAAGGTCGTGTCGAGATTCAGGCCACGGGAAATCAGGCGCAGCCAGGTGGCATCCGGCTCATCAGCGAGTTTCGGGAAATCCAGCTCGCCGGTGCTTTTCAACTGGCGCAGCAGGGTTGCCGAGGTCGGCAGCAGTTCGCCCAACGGCGCAGTCGCCTCGAACTGTTCGACATGCAGATAGGCTTTGCGATTGCCGCGAGTGATGCTGTAAAGCGCCACCAGCGTGTTGTCCTTTGGCGCCGCCAGCCTGAGCAACAGATAAGCCTGTTGCTCGTCAGAGCCATACAGCTTGGCGTTGCCGAACACTTCGTTGGCCCACAGGCTGCTTTCGCCGCAATCGCGGGCCTGGCACCAGAACAGCAATTCGGCGTCCTGCTGTTGCAGGGCTTCGCGGGCGGCGGTGAAGGCTTCGGTGGCGGAATGTTCCGGCGGCAACTCGTAGGTTACCGAGGTGGTCTGGCCGCGGGCGGTGACCTGGCCGTCGAAGCGCAACTGGCCGCTGATCTTGCGGATCGAGCCCAGCGGGTAGATGCGCTCCGGCTCGGCCGCCGGGCGATAGTCGACGATCTGTGCGTCGGCCAGACGCGGCACGATTTGCAGATCCTGGCTGCCCGGCACATCGGCAGCGAAGGACAAGGAGCTGAAGCAGCACAGCGCGAAAAGACTGAGTGGCCGCATAGTCAGGCTCACCGGACGGTCATGGCTGGGCTGGTCGGGGTCGCAGCGGTATAGAAATCCATCAAGTTTGTCTCCTGTTTCAACCCGCCCAGCCTCGGCAGTTGCCGGTAGCAAGTCAAGGCATGGCGAAAAAGCGATTGAAACAGTCTGCTACAAGACCTGCGCCAGCCTCGTCATTCAGGTGCAGATGATGCCCGCCCGGCAACTGTTCGTGACTGAAGGGTAGACGCTCCAGCAACTCAGGATGCCTGGCCAGCATGCCATCCGCCGCGACTACCAGATGCGCCGGGCAACTGACGCGCGAGGCAAACGCCATTGCCTGTTCTTCCGTCAGGCGCAGCGGCGATGGCAGGGTCAGGCGATTGTCGGTCCGCCAGGTGTAACCGCCGGGCACCGGCATCAAACCGCGCTGGGCCAACAGTTCGGCGGCCTCGCGACTGACTGCCACCAGGCCTTTCATCCGCGCCTCGATGGCACGCTCGAGGGTGGTATAGACCGGTTTGCGCTTTTCGCGCAGATCAAGTTGCGCCTGTAGGGCCATGCCCATGCGCTCGGCGGCGTTTTCGCCTTTGTCTGTCGGAGGAATCACGCCATCAATGAGCGCCAGATGACTGATGCGCTCGGGCAGCGAACCGGCCAGCACCATCGAGACAATCGCGCCCATCGAATGCCCGAGCAGGCCGAAACGCTTCCAGCCCAGCTGCTCGGCGACTTGCAGCACATCATGGGCGTAGTCCCACAGGGCATAACCGGCGCCGCTTGGCCGATGAGCGGAATGACCGTGGCCGGCCATGTCCAGCGCGACGATACGCAAACCGTGGAGCTTCGGCGCCAGCCGAGCAAAGCTGTTGGCGTTGTCGAGCCAACCGTGCAACGCGATCACCGGCAAGCCGTCCTCGGGGCCGAACAGATGCGCAGCCAACTCGATGTGCGGCAGATTCAGACGCACTTCTTCGCAGGTCGGGCTCATGCGCAATCCTTGTTCTGCCGCTGTTCCCAGCGCATGAACAGGCTCTTTAGCAATCGAGCCGTATCTTGTGGGCGCTCCAGCGGGAACATGTGCCCGCCAGGCATGCTCAGCGCCTCGCCCTGGGGCAGGCGCGAGACGAAACGTGTGTGATGGCGCATGACCACGCGGCTCTTGTGCCCGCGCACGATGGCCAGCGGCACCTGCAACTGGCGGGTGCGCCCCGGACTGGTGTGCGGCACGCCGCGATAAATGCTGATTTCGGTGGCCGGGTCGAAACGCAGACGCAGCTTGTCGTCGACCTGATGCAAACCGTGTTGCAGGTAGGCATCGAAGCATTCCGGATCGAAGCCGCGAAACAGGGTTTTGCCGGAAAAGTAACTGCGTGCACTGTCGAGATCGGCGAATTCTTCACGGCGCCCGAGGGTGCGCCCGGCCGGGGTCAGCCGGTCGATGAAACCAAAACGCTTGGCTGCGCGAATAACCCACTGATCGGTGCGGGTCAGCACCGGTGAGTCGAGCATCACCACGCCGCGATACAGCTCGGGACAGCGCAACGCCGCGTGCAAGTGCAGCAGACCGCCAAAGGAGTGGCCGACGCCCCATACCGGCTGTTCTTGCTGCTCCAGGTGATGGATCAGTTCATCGACCAGGTTGTACCAGTTGTCGTCCGCCGGAAAACGCGGGTCATGGGCGTGCTGCTCCAGATGCACGACCCGATACTCCGGCGCCAGCGCCGCGAACAACTTGCCATAGGTCCCCGAAGGGAAGCCGTTGGCGTGGGCGAAAAAGATCGGTTGCGACATGCGGGCAAATCCATGAGCGGGAATCGTGGCGTTGATTGTCCGCAAGAGCCGGCGTCGCAGCAATGACTGTAAGTGCCAGGAATGATGACAGTCCGGTCAGGGTGATGTGTATCAGCGAGACCGCTGCCCCCTCACCCCAGCCCTCTCCCCCAATGGGGCGAGGGGAAAGGGAGCAGATCGGGGGCGTGTCCGGGACCTGAGCTCGACTCGATTTATCAGGTCGACGAGGATCGCGAAAACCACACGGTAGGCCCCCTCTCCCTCTGGGAGAGGGCTGGGGTGAGGGCTCGACCTGACGGAACCCGATAAATGTCAACGCAGCGGCGGCTGTTCCCCCAGCGGCACCACCGCCATGGTCAGGCGCGACACGCAACTGGCCTTGCCTTCATCACTGGTCAAACGGATGTCCCAGACATGCGTGGTGCGGCCGATATGGATCGGCGTGGCTACCGCCGTCACCCGCCCACTGCGCAACCCGCGCAAATGGTTGGCGTTGATCTCCAGGCCGACGCAATAGAATTTGCTGGCATCGATGCACAGATAACTGGCCATCGAACCCACGGTTTCCGCCAGCACCACCGATGCGCCGCCATGCAGCAGACCGTAAGGCTGATGGGTGCGATGGTCGATAACCATGCTCGCGGTCAGCGACTGTTCGTCGAAGGCTTCGAAGCGAATATCCAGCACTTCGCCAATGGTGTTCTTCTGGATTGCGTTCAACTGTTCGATGTCGGGAGTAGTACGCCACAAGCTCATCACAGACTTCCTTTGTTGTTGTAATCGATGCTCAATCCTGCCACAGCACCGCCTCGCTGCGCGCGCTCCATTCTTCGAAGCGTGCGCCGTAGCGGTCTTCGATGACGTTGCGTTTGATTTTCAGGGTCGGCGTGAGGAAGCCGTTATCCACCGCCCAGTTGTCCTTGACCACCACCAGCCGGCGCAGGCGTTCGTGCTTGTCGAGGGCGGCGTTGACCTCTTCCAGCAGCTTTTCTAGGCTGGCGTGCAGACTGGCACGAGGCTCTTGCTGATTGACGGTGGACAGCACGCACAACCCCAGCGGTGCACTCAGGCCATCGCCGACCACGCACACCTGTTCGATGCGTGAATGCACCGCCAGACGATTTTCGATCGGCGCCGGCGCGACGTATTTGCCCTTGCTGGTCTTGAAGATTTCCTTGAGTCGCCCGGTCAGGCGCAGGCGCCCTTCGCTGTCCTGCTCGCCCTTGTCGCCGGTGCGCAGAAAGCCGTCTGCGGTGAGGGTCTCGGCGGTTTTCTGCGGTTCTTTGAAATAGCCGAGCATGTTGGCCTTACTGCGCACCTGCACTTCGCCGGACTCATCGATGCGCACCTCGACTTCCGGGCACGGCTGGCCAATCCAGCCTTGCTTGTATCGCCCCGGCAGGCAGATATGCGAATAGCCGCAGCCCTCGGTCATGCCGTACACCTCCAGCACATCGAGGCCAAGTTTCTGATACCAGGCGAGCAAGGTCTGCGGTACCGGCGCGGCGCCCGACAACGCTACGCGCAAGGCATCCAGGCCGAGCCCGGCCAGCACTTTGTGCCCGACGCGCTTGCCGATGAAGGGCAGCCCGAGGAGAAAGTCCAGGCGCTGCGCCGGGATCTTGCTGTACACGCCCATCTGGAATTTGGTCCAGATACGCGGCACGCCGAACATTGCCGTAGGCCGCGCGCGCTGCAGATCGGTGATGAAAGTCTCGAGGCTTTCGGCAAAGAACACGGTCTGCCCGGTGTAGATCGACGCCAGTTCGACAAACATGCGCTCGGCGACGTGGCACAGCGGCAGATACGACAGCAGCCGATCGTTCTCGTTGAGCCCGAACCGCTGTGTGCCGCGACTGGTGGCGAAACCGAGATTGGCGAAACTGTGCATCACGCCTTTAGGCAGGCCGGTGGTGCCGGAGGTGTAGATGATCGTCGCCAGTTGCTCGGCGGCCGGACGCGGATCGTCCTGGATCGGCGAACAGCTCTGCAGGTCCGCCCAGCTGAAGTCGAAGTCCCCCGGCGGATGCAGCGGCAGGCTGATGGTCGGCAGGCCCGTCGGCACGCCATGGGACATACCTGCCCAATCATCAAGCTTGCCGATGAACGCCAGCGCACTTTCCGAGTGAGTCAGCACCTGCGCCACGGATTCAGCGGTGAGATTGGGGTACAGCGGCACCGACACATGCCCGGCCATCCAGATCGCCAGATCGGCGATGATCCAGTGCGCGCAATTTTTCGAGATCAGGGCGATGTGGCTGCCGGGCGGCAGCTCCCGCGCCCGCAACCAGTGCGCGGCGCAGCGGGCCTGATGGCCGACATCGGCCCACGTCAGCGTCTCCACCTGACCACCGCCGATGGGCTGCACCAGAAAGCGCTGGCGCGGGTGCCGGGCTTCCCGTTCGTAGAACACGTCCAGCGGCAAACGGAAGGCGGCAGACATGCGACTCGCTCCTGTTTTTTTTGGTCTGGAGCAAGCGTAGTCAACCAAGCAAGTGCTTGGTTGGAATTTTCAAACAAATAATTTCATGGGTTGGCAGAAATCATTGTGGGAGCGAGCCTGCTCGCGAATGCAGTATGTCAGCCCCAAAAAGGGTGAATGACACGCCGCCTTCGCGAGCAGGCTCGCTCCCACAGGGATATGGCGTTAAGGGTGCTTGAGACTGTTGAGCTTCATCGAGCCAATCAGCAGCTCGCTGTGCTCAAGCTCCGCCAGCCCCGCTGTACTGACCTTCTCCGGCGGATGCCCGGCGCCGTGCTGCAGATAGCTGAGCAGATTGCCCACCAACGGGTTGTGGCTGACCAGCAGCACATTGCTCACCGCGACCAATTGCTCGGCGACCTTGTCCGGATCGCTCTCCGGCGTCAGCCACTCGACCGTACGGATCTCCGGCTCGAACCCCAATGCCTCGCGCACGATCTGCGCGGTCTGCTGCGCCCGCACGTAAGGGCTGGCGTAGATCGCCGTCAGCGGCTGGCCCATCAGATGCGCCGCGCTGCGCAGAACTTCTTTACGACCATGCTCGGTCAGCTCGCGCTCGGAATCGATTTTCGAGCCGTGAGGCACCGCCTCACCATGACGCAATACCCACAGTTTCATAGCTTGGGCTCCTCATCGCGCACCGGATGCGCGGCCGGGGCGACGGTGTGCGGCGCTTCCCCTTCCGGGGTGCGCGGCGCAGGCCAGTCGGCGAACGGCCAGGGCTTCTGGTCACTGTGGAACGTGCCGAAGCGGCCAATCTGCGCGAGGAACTGGCTGAGGCTGTCGCCAAAATTCATCAGGCTGGCGCTCGGTGCGCCGTAGATCAGGCGGTAGATCAGTTGCACCAATACCACCGCGCCGAGGATGAACTGCGCGACTTGCCAGACCAGCAGATAAACGATCATCCACAACACCCGCAGGAGGATGGATTCGTACTGGGTTTCGCTTTTCGGATCGTTCATGGCTTGCTTCCTGTCCGTGTAACAGCTGAATCAGTTGAAACCGCTGGTGGAAATAAAGTCGACGTCGGTTTTCGGCTCGGCACGCATCAGTAGACCGATCACCTGCTCCAGCGTGCGTCCCTCGAACAGGATCGCGTGCAGCCCGGCGACCAGCGGCATGTACACGCCGACTTCCTGGGACTTGGCCTTGAGCACCTTGAGGGTGTTGACCCCTTCGGCGACCTCGCCGAGACGCGACACCGCTTCATCGAGGCTCAAGCCCTGACCGAGGGCGAAGCCGACCTGGTAGTTGCGGCTCTTGGGTGACGAACAGGTGACGATCAGATCGCCAACCCCGGCCAGACCAAGGAAGGTCATCGGGTTGGCGCCTTGATTCACCGCAAAGCGGGTCATCTCGGCCAAGGCGCGAGTGATCAGCATGCTCTTGGTGTTCTCGCCCATTTCCAATGCCACCGCCATGCCGGCGATGATCGCGTAAACGTTTTTCAACGCGCCGCCCAGCTCGACACCGAAACGGTCGGCGCTGGCGTAGACGCGGAAGGTGCGCCCGTGCAGGGCGGCTTGCACCGCTTTGCACAGTTCTTCGTCTTCACTGGCGACCACCGTGGCGGTCAGTGCGTGCTCGGCGATTTCCCGCGCCAGGTTCGGACCGGACAACACGCCAATGCGCGCCTGCGGGGCGATCTCTTCGAGAATCTGGCTCATCAGCTTGAAGGTCTGCGCTTCGATGCCTTTGGTCAGGCTGACCAGCATCTTGCCGCTCAAACGCTCGGCGTGGGCGGCGAGTACCGTGCGCAACGCGCTGGATGGCAGCGCGACAAAGCACAGATCGCAGGCATCGAGAGTGGCTTGCAGGTCGGTGACAGCAGTCACGCCCGGGAGAATCTTGATGCCTTTGAGATAACGCGGGTTTTCGCGGTTGACCCGGATGGCCTCGGCCTGCTCGGGGTCACGCATCCACTGAAGGACTTGATGGCCGTTCTCGGCCAGCAGATTGGCCACGGCGGTACCAAAACTTCCGCCTCCCAGGACCGCAATCGGGCGCTGTTCAGTCATATGCAATCCGTTAATCCATACCAGTGGCGATGCCGGGCATTATACGGGGCGACCCGGTGGCGGCCAGCCCCAGCAACAATTACCGACATTTGTAGGAAGAAGACCAATAAAACCTAGGAAAATGCCTGCAACGTCACTGGAAAAGTCGCCGCCCTCGGTTAACATGCGCGCCAATTCTTCTCTCTGCAGGCTGTGTCGTGTTTTCTGGCCCTCCTCCCCCGCGCTCGCCGCTGCTCCTGGCGCTGCTGTTCAGCCCGCTGGTGCTGGCGGACGATCTGTTCGTCGACAGCCAGACGCTGCCGCAGGTGCTCACGGCCACGCGGCTGAAACAGCCGCCAGCGGAAGTGCCCGGGAGCATGACCGTTCTCGACAGCGAACTGATCAGCGCCAGCGGTGCCCGCGACATCAGCGAGCTACTGCGACTGGTGCCGGGGATGATGGTTGGCAGCATCAACGGCAATCAGCCGGCGGTGAATTACCACGGCACCAACGCCAGCGAAGCACGGCGCATGCAGGTGTTGATCGATGGCCGTTCGGTGTACCGCGCCGGCCTGGCGACGGTGGACTGGAGCGATATCCCGGTAGCGATGGAAGACATTGACCGGATCGAGGTGTTTCGCGGCCCGAACACGGTCAGCTACGGTGCCAACGCGCTGATGGCGGTGATCAACATCATCACCCGCCACCCGGCCGACAGCCATGGCACGCGCCTGAAAATCACCCGTGGCCAGCGTGGCATCAACGACGTTTATGCCAGTCAGGGCACCGGGTGGGATGGCGGTGATCTGCGCCTGTCGCTGTCCGGCCAGGAAGACGACGGTTTCGACAGCGACCGCAACGGCGCCGATTATCGCGACAGTCGACGCTTGAATCGTCTGAGCCTGGCGGTCAGCCACGACCTCAATGAAGGACAAAGCCTCGACTGGCAGCTCAACGCCAAGGACGGCAGCAATCAGCGACCTTATACCTACCGCCCGGTGTTCTCGGGGATTACCGACGCCGGGAACAATTCCGACGTGGTGGCCAAGGATTACGCCGGTTCGGTGCGCTGGAACCTCGATATCAATCCCGAACATAGCCTTTATGTGCAAGGTTCGGCGCAGCACTGGGATCGCCAGCAAGTCTGGCGCGCCTGCGATGCCGAGGTATCGTTCAGCCCCGAGCTGGCGCAGCTGTGGCAGCTCAACCCGAATTACACCGAACGGCTGGCGCGCAACATCAACCAGTTCACCGGCCCCGGCGCGGCACCCGGCACGCCGCAGGAAATGGCGCTGGCCAATCAAGTGCTCGAACAATGGCGCAACGGTGCCAGCCAGACCTTGTGCGGCGATATCGACCAGAGCGCCCGCGAATCGCGCTACGACCTCGAGCTGCAGGACACCCTCAGCCTGTCCGACAGCCTGCGCCTGGTCAGCGGCCTGAATTACCGCTACGACCGCGCCGATTCCGAAACCTACTTCAACGGCACCCTCGACGACACCACCTGGCGCGCCTTCGGCCAACTGGAATGGCGCGCTACCGAGCACTGGCTGGTGCAGGGCGGGGCGATGTTCGAAGACACACAACTGATCGGCAGTTCGCTGACCCCGCGCTTCGCGGTCAACTACCTGATCAACCCGCGTCATGGCCTGCGCGCGGTGTACTCGGAAGCGATCCGCTCGCCGGACATGTTCGAGAACAACGTCAACTGGAGCTATCAGGTCAGCAACCTGCGACCCTCGGCCTACGGCCAGTCGTCGGCGCGCTATTTCGTCAAGACACGTGGCCCCGGTGATCTCGATCAGGAACACATGCGCTCGCGCGAGTTGGGCTACAACGGTTACTTCGCCGAACTCGGACTGGCTGTCGACGTGAAGCTGTTCTACGACGAAATCACCGGGATGATCAGCGAGCCGCTGCGCAACAATCAGTACATCGCCAGCAACGCCAACAGCTCGCGCTTTCGTGGCAGCGAAACGCAGCTGGACTGGCGCCTCAGCAGCGCCGACCGCTTGCGTTTGACCTACGCCTTCGTCGACGCCGAGGCGAGCAATCCGCTGGACCAACAGTTTACCGCGCGCAACAGCGGTTCCGCCGGTTGGCTGCGCAATTGGGGCCATGGCTGGAACAGCGCCCTCTTCTATTACGGCGACAACGCGCTCAACGGCTATCGCTTCGAACGCGTCGACACGCGCATCGCCAAACGCATCGCCATTGGCAAAGCTCAGCTGCAATTGGCCGGCGTGCTGCAACAGCGCCTCGACCATCAGCCGAACACCTTCGTCGACAATAATTACGATGAACGCCGGGTGATGTATTTCAGTGCCGAGCTGGAGTTCTAGGATGCGCACCGGCCCGTCACGGAAGACGCCCACCCTGGGTCACTGGCTGGCCGGGCTCTGCCTGTTCATGACCGCGTGGCTGCACGGCGTCGCGGTGCAGGCGGCGGATATTCTATTGACCGGCGCCGAGGAAAGCCCCGGCGTGCAGGCCTTCGTACAAGCGCTGAGTGAACTGCGCCCGACCGACAATGTGCGGTTCCAGCCGCTGGCCAGTTTGCCGGCACCGGGCAAATTACCGGCCAGTCTGCGCTTGATCCTGCTCGATCTGCCCAGCCTCGACTGGCGTCTGCAAGACTCACAAGGCCCGTCGACGCTGGTGTTGCGCATCAGCCGCTTGCAGGCGCGCCAGCGTTTCGCCGATGCCCAACCGGCGCGCCTGAGTCTGCTCTGGAGCGATCCGCCGCTGAGCCGGCAATTGCAACTGATCCGACGGATTCTGCCGCAGGCCCGACGCGTCGGCGTGTTGTTCGATGAGCATGGCGAGTTCCTTCTCGACGAATTGCGTGCGGCTGCGCGGCCGTTGAATCTGGACATCGTCAGCCAGCGCTGGGACAACACCCACGACAGCCGTCCGCTGCAAGCGGTGCTGAAAAACAGCGACGTATTGCTCGGCCTCGACGATCCCGACCTGTACAACTCGCAAACGGCGAAAAACCTTTTGCTCAGCAGCTACTCGCGGCAGGTTGCGCTGATCGGCCCCAACATTGCCTTCGTTCGCGCGGGCAGCCTCGCCAGCACCTACAGCGACCAGAGTGACTGGCTGGCGATTCTCGATCATTTGCTCGACCAGCCGACCAGTGCCTGGCCACGAACGCTTTATCCCGCTCGTTTCAAAGTCTCAAGTAATGCGCAGGTGGCTCGTTCCTTAGGCATCGAACCGCTGAATGAAGCATCTGTCGCCAGTGCCTTGGCCGAAGGAGAGCGCCGCCCATGAGTTTTCGTCGCCGTTGGGACATCAACACCCGCACGCAGCTGATCAGCCTCGGCCCGGCGCTGCTGCTGACGTTGCTGTTGATCAGCTTCTTTACCTTCGTGCGCATCCAGGATTTGCGTCAGGAGCTGAACCACACCGGCCAACTGATCGCCAACCAACTCGCCCCGGCCACGGAATACGGGGTGATCTCCGGCAACAACGAAGTGCTGGAAAGCCTGCTCAAGGCGACACTCGCCACGCCCAACGTGCGTTTTCTCGAAGTGCAGGACAGCGCCAACCGGATTTTGGTGTATGTCGAACAACCGGCTGATAGCCACAGCCGCCCGCATCAGGTCGAAGTGTTCCAGGCGCCGGTGCGTTTGCAGCGGATCGCCTTGCACAACGACTTCTTCCAGGACGGCAAGGTCAGCAACAGCGCCGCCGGCGAGGATTATCTGGGGCGAGTGATCGTCGGCCTGTCCAACGATGCGTTCAGTCAGCGCCAGCAGGAGATCCTGTTCAAGGCCGGGATTCTCGCGCTGTTCGCCCTGCTCTTCACCTTCGTCGTCGCCCGTCGTTTGGCCGGCAGTCTGTCGCAGCCCATCCGCGACATCGGCGATGCGGTCAAGGCGATTCAGGAAGGCGACTACAAAACACCGCTGCCGATTGTCGACGACACCGAACTGGGCGCGCTGTCGCAGCACATCAATAATCTTGCTCAGGCGCTGGAACAGGCCAGCCGCGAGCAGCAGCAGGCGATGGCGC
This sequence comes from Pseudomonas sp. Marseille-Q5117, assembly GCF_946901175.1. NCBI lineage: Bacteria > Pseudomonadati > Pseudomonadota > Gammaproteobacteria > Pseudomonadales > Pseudomonadaceae > Pseudomonas > Pseudomonas sp. Marseille-Q5117. Next base: position 12,340 of record NZ_CAMPPP010000004.1, read on the forward strand.
AGCTGATCCAGACCCGCGAAGAAGCGGAAAAGGCCAACAACGCCAAATCGGATTTTCTGGCGATGATGAGCCATGAACTGCGCACGCCCATGAACGGCGTGCTGGGCATGTTGCAGTTGCTCGAAACCACCGAGATGACCGAGGAGCAAGTCGAATACGCCGCACTCGCTTCGGAGTCGACCGAACATCTGCTGAAGGTCATCAATGACATTCTCGACTTCTCGCGAATCGAGCGTTCGGAGCTGGAGCTTGAGCACATCCCGTTCAATCTCGCCGAGCTGATCGGCGCCTGCGCGCAATCGTTCCAGCACAGCGCCGTGCAGCGAGGCCTGGCACTGAATCTGCGCATTCCCGACGACATGCGCGGCTTGCAGGTGCAGGGCGATCCGACGCGGATCCGGCAGATTCTGGTCAATCTGGTCGGCAATGCCTTGAAGTTCACCGAGCAGGGCCGGGTCAGCATCGAGGCGCAATGGCAATCGCTGGATCACGAACTGCTTTGGTTCACCTGCTCGGTGCGCGACAGCGGCATCGGCATTTCTTCGGAGAGTCTGGAGCTGATGTTCAACGCCTTCCAGCAGGCCGACAGTTCGATCTCCCGTCGTTACGGTGGCACCGGTCTTGGTCTGCCGATCGCACGGACCCTGGCCGAACGCATGGGCGGTACGTTGCGCGCGCAGAGCGAAGAAGGTCGTGGCTCGGTGTTCACCCTGGAAATCCCGCTGGCACTGTATAAACAGGCAATGCCAGCGCTGGCCGCGCCGCGAGCGCCGAACGGTAGTGGTCAGGGTGAAGGACGCCATGTGTTGCTGGTCGAAGACAACCCGGTCAACCAGACCGTGATCGAAGCGATGCTGCGCAGTCTGGGTTTTGCCGTCAGCGTGGCGACCGATGGCGCGCAAGCGGTGCGCAGTGCCGAGGGTGGCGAGTTCGAAGTGATTCTGATGGATTGCCGGCTGCCGATCATCGACGGCTACGAGGCCACGCGGCAGATCCGCGACCTGCCCGGACGCCGCGATGTGCCGATCATCGCGCTGACCGCCAACGCCTTGCAGGGCGATCGCGAAACCTGTCTGGCAGCGGGGATGAACGATTACTTGGCCAAGCCGTTCAAACGCAATGACCTGCAGCAGATTTTGCAGCGCTGGGTGTCGTAGTGTGGGCCTTTCGACCATCTGCGACTGGCGTGAAAAGCGAAAGTGCGGCAGTCTTAGGCACCCGAACGAGCCCCAAAAGGGGCTTGATTAAAAATTTCAGTGCACAAGTGTACATTCATGTCCTTGGTGCTGTGACTTTCACCACAACGCAATAGTCTATGAGTAGGCTGCCGGTTCGAGGCATGAACGCCTTGAACGGTCGGGAAGATCTGCCCCACCTGCCGCATGGGATTATTGAGGAGCTCGCATGACCAAACAAAACGCCTTTACTCGGGAAGACCTGCTGCGCTGCAGTCGCGGTGAGCTGTTCGGCCCAGGTAACGCGCAACTGCCCGCCCCGAACATGCTGATGGTGGATCGCATCACCCATATCAGCGAAGAAGGCGGCAAGTACGGCAAAGGTGAATTGGTCGCCGAGCTGGATATCAACCCTGACCTGTGGTTCTTCGCCTGCCATTTCGAAGGCGATCCGGTGATGCCGGGCTGCCTGGGTCTGGATGCCATGTGGCAACTGGTCGGTTTCTTCCTGGGCTGGCAAGGTCTGCCGGGCCGCGGCCGTGCGCTGGGTTCGGGCGAAGTGAAATTCTTCGGCCAGGTGCTGCCGACCGCCAGGAAAGTCACTTACAACATTCATATCAAACGCGTCCTCAAGGGCAAGCTGAACATGGCCATCGCCGATGGTTCGGTCAGTGTCGACGGACGCGAAATCTACACCGCCGAAGGCCTGCGCGTCGGCGTGTTCACCTCCACTGACAACTTCTAAGGGTTATTCGCATGCGCCGCGTCGTTATCACTGGTCTGGGCATCGTTTCGTGCCTGGGCAATGACAAAGAGACCGTCTCCGCTAACCTGCGTGCAAGCCGCCCTGGCATCCGGTTCAACCCGGAATATGCTGAAATGGGTCTGCGTAGCCAGGTTTCCGGCTCCATCGACCTCAACCTTGAAGAGCTGATCGATCGCAAGATCTATCGCTTCGTCGGTCATGCAGCGGCTTACGCCTACCTGGCCATGAAAGACGCCATCACTGACTCCGGCCTGACCGAAGAGCAGGTGTCCAACCCGCGTACCGGCCTGATCGCTGGCTCCGGCGGTGCTTCCACGCTGAACCAGATGGAAGCGCTGGACATCCTCCGCGAGAAAGGCGTGAAGCGCGTTGGCCCGTACCGTGTAACGCGGACCATGAGCAGCACCGTTTCCGCTTGCCTGGCCACGCCGTTCAAGATCAAGGGCCTGAACTACTCCATCGCTTCTGCCTGCGCCACCAGTGCTCACTGCATCGGTACCGCCATGGAACAGATCCAGATGGGCAAGCAGGACATCGTCTTCGCCGGTGGCGGTGAAGAAGAGCACTGGAGCCAGTCGTTCCTGTTCGACGCGATGGGCGCTCTGTCCAGCAAGCGCAACGATACCCCGGAACAAGCTTCCCGCGCGTACGACAAGGACCGCGACGGTTTCGTCATCGCTGGCGGCGGCGGCATGGTTGTCGTCGAAGAGCTGGAACACGCTCTGGCCCGTGGCGCGAAGATCTACGCCGAGATCGTTGGCTACGGCGCAACGTCCGATGGCTACGACATGGTTGCCCCGAGCGGCGAAGGCGCGATCCGCTGCATGCAGCAGGCGCTGTCCACCGTCGACACCCCGATCGACTACCTGAACACCCACGGCACTTCGACTCCGGTCGGCGACGTTGCGGAAATGAAAGGTGTGCGTGAAGTGTTCGGCGACAAGGCTCCAGCGATCAGCTCGACCAAGAGCCTGTCCGGTCACTCCCTGGGCGCAGCCGGCGTGCACGAAGCGATCTACTGCATGCTGATGATGGAAGGCAACTTCATTGCCGGCTCCGCCAACATCGACGAGCTCGACCCGGAAGTGGCCGATCTGCCGGTGCTGACCAAGACCCGCGAGAACGCCACCATCAACACCGTGATGAGCAACAGCTTCGGCTTTGGCGGCACCAACGCCACGCTGGTGCTGAAGCGCTGGGAAGGCAAGTAATTCCCCACCGCTGAGCCGCACATGAAAACGCCCCGACTGGTTCGGGGCGTTTTTTTTTCGTCTGCAGAAATCAGCCGGGAAACTTCCGGTCAGTGTTGTTGATCGTTCCCATGCTCCGCGTGGGAATGCAGCCCGTGACGCTCCGCGTCACTGGACGCGGAGCGTCCCCAGAGGCATTCCCACGCGGAGCGTGGGAACGATCAAAGACAGGGATCCAGAGCGTTCTGGAGATGAAACTTCTGTCATGAAACTTACCGCCCTGCGACCGAATGTCGCGGTTTACGCGGCCTCCAGCTTTGTTGCGAAATCCGCAACAACACCTTGCGCCAATTGGCGGTTTACTTAGCTGACTAACAAATCCTATAACAGAGTCCTGCACACGCCTTGGTGCAGTAACTTGAGATTTGGAGCTAGCAGATGACTGTAAAAGTAACTGAACGCGACGATTCACACATGTCCCACGAAGGCCTGGCCGCCGGTATCCGTATCTGGGATGTGCATCAACAAGACTTGCTGGTCGGCATGTTCCACAACGAAATAGATGCCCATAACTACAAGGCTGAACTGGAAGTGCTGGAGCAACAAAGAGAACTGAAGTCCGCCTGAAACAACACAGCATTTGAAAACGACAAACCCCGCCATGAGCGGGGTTCGTCGCTGTTACAGCCGTGGATTTACCACATCAGATCGTCAGGGATCTGGTACGCCGCGTACGGATCGTCCTCGGCGTTGACCTCTTCGGTCTGCACGTTGAGCTGGACGATGCGCTGCGGGTCGCGCTCCTGGATCTTCAGCGCCGCTTCACGGGGAATCACTTCATAGCCGCCGTTGTGGTGCACGATCGCCAGCGAACCGCTGCTGAGCTTGTTGCGCATCAGCGTGTTGACCGAGATGCGCTTGACCTTCTTGTCGTCGACAAAGTTGTAGTAATCCTCGGTGGTCAGCTTGGGCAGACGCGAGACTTCGATCAACTGCTTGACCTGCGCGGCGCGGGCCTTGGCCTCGGCCTTCTCCTGCTGCTGACGGTTCAGCTCCTGGTCGCGCTTGACCTTCTCGGCCATGGCTTCCTGGGCGGCGCGCTGCTGCGAATCGTCCAGCTCGGCCTGGCCTTTGTGGGCCAGGCGTTGTTGCTTCTGCTTGTCTTTGCTGACCTGCTTGGCCTGCTTTTGGTTGACCAGGCCTGCTTTGAGCAACTGGTCGCGAAGGGAAAGGCTCATCAATGCTTACTCACTTGGGCAACGGCTCAGCCGCAGCTGGGCTCATTCTTTTCCTGGCGTTTGGCTTCGCCCCACAGGGCGTCCAACTCTTCGAGGGTGCAATCTTCCATGGGACGGTGGGTGTCGCGCAATGCCTGTTCGATAAAACGGAAACGTCTTTCAAACTTGCCGTTGGCGCCGCGCAAGGCGGTTTCCGGATCGACCTTCAGATGCCGGGCCAGATTGACCACGGAAAACAGCAGATCGCCGATCTCGTCGGCCACCGCCACCGGATCGTTTTCGGACATGGCTTCGAGCACTTCATCGAGCTCTTCGCGGACCTTGTCGAGGACCGGCAAGGCATCCGGCCAGTCGAAACCGACCTGCCCGGCGCGCTTCTGCAACTTGGCTGAGCGCGACAGTGCCGGCAAGGTGGCCGGCACATCATCAAGCAAGGACAACTGCTCGGGCGCAGAGGCTTTCTCGGCGCGCTCTTCGGCCTTGATCTCTTCCCAGCGCTGCTTGACCTGCTCTTCGCTCAAGCGCGGCACGTCGAGCGGCGCGTACAGGTCACCCGTCGGGAACACATGCGGATGACGGCGGATCAGTTTACGCGTGATGCTGTCGATCACCCCGGCGAATTCGAACCGCCCCTCTTCCTTGGCCAACTGGCTGTAATACACCACCTGAAACAACAGATCGCCCAACTCGCCCTGCAAGTGATCGAGATCGCCACGCTCGATGGCATCGGCCACTTCATAGGCTTCTTCGAGGGTGTGCGGGACGATGGTCGCGTAGGTTTGCTTGATGTCCCACGGACAACCGAACTGCGGATCGCGCAGACGGGACATCAGATGGAGCAGGTCTTCGAGTGAATACATCATTTATCAGGCTCACCACAAAATCCTGTGGGAGCTGGCTTGCCAGCGATTGCATCACCTCGACTCTCCTGAGAGACCGAGTCGTCTGCATCGCTGGCAAGCCAGCTCCCACATGGGATCAGAGTCATCTTCACGGGGTACGGTTACGCCGGGTTTCGATGATGTTCGGCAGTTGCGAAATCCGCCCCAGCAGCCGCCCGAGCGCATCCAGTCCGGGGATCTCGATGGTCAGCGACATCAGCGCGGTGTTGTCTTCCTTGTTCGAGCGGGTGTTGACCGCCAGCACGTTGATGCGCTCGTTGAGCAGCACCTGCGAGACGTCACGCAGCAGCCCGGAACGGTCGTAGGCGCGGATGATGATGTCCACCGGATAGGTGAGCACCGGCACCGGGCCCCAGCTGACCTGAATGATCCGCTCCGGCTCGCGCCCGCCCAGTTGCAGCACCGAGGCGCAGTCCTGACGGTGAATGCTCACGCCACGGCCCTGGGTGATGTAACCGACAATCGCATCGCCCGGCAGCGGCTGGCAGCAACCGGCCATTTGCGTCATCAGGTTGCCGACGCCCTGGATCTGGATATCGCCGCGCTTGCCCGGTTTGTAACCGGTGGCCTTGCGTGGGATCAGCTCCAGTTGCTCGTTGCCGCGCTCCGGTTCGACCAATTGCTGCGCAAGGTTGACCAGATGCGCCTGACGCAGGTCGCCGGCACCGAGGGCGGCGAACATGTCTTCGGCGGTTTTCATGTTGGCCTTTTCGGCCAACTTGTCGAAATCCACCGCCGGCAAGCCGAGGCGATTGAGTTCGCGCTCGATCAGGGTTTTACCGGCCGCAACGTTCTGATCGCGAGCCTGCAACTTGAACCAATGGACGATCTTCGCCCGCGCCCGCGAGGTGGTGACGTAACCGAGGTTCGGGTTCAGCCAGTCGCGGCTCGGCGTGCCGTGTTTGCTGGTGATGATCTCGACCTGCTCGCCGGTCTGCAGACTGTAGTTCAGCGGCACGATACGGCCGTTGATCTTCGCGCCCCGGCAGTTGTGGCCGATTTCGGTGTGCACCCGATAGGCGAAGTCCAGCGGCGTCGCGCCTTTCGGCAAGTCGATGGCATGCCCGTCGGGAGTGAAGATGTAAACCCGATCGGGCTCGATGTCGACGCGCAGCTGTTCGGCCAGACCGCCGATATCACCCAGCTCTTCGTGCCATTCAAGCACCTGACGCAGCCAGGAGATTTTCTCTTCGTAATGGTTCGAGCCGGATTTGACGTCGGTGCCCTTGTAGCGCCAGTGCGCGCAGACGCCGAGTTCGGCCTCCTCGTGCATGGAATGGGTGCGGATCTGCACCTCGAGGACCTTGCCTTCCGGGCCGATCACCGCCGTGTGCAGCGAGCGGTAGCCGTTCTCTTTCGGGTTGGCGATGTAGTCGTCGAATTCTTTCGGGATGTGCCGCCACAGGGTGTGGACGATGCCGAGCGCGGTGTAGCAGTCGCGCATTTCCGGCACCAGCACGCGCACCGCGCGAACGTCGTAGATCTGGCTGAATTCCAGACCCTTGCGCTGCATTTTGCGCCAGATCGAGTAGATGTGTTTGGCCCGGCCGCTGATGTCGGCGTCGACGCCGGTGGCCTGCAGTTCGTCCTTTAGCTGGGTCATCACGTCGCTGATGAAACGCTCGCGGTCCAGCCGCCGCTCGTGGAGCAACTTGGCGATCTGCTTGTATTGATCGGGTTCGAGATAGCGGAAGGACAAGTCCTCCAGCTCCCATTTGATGTGACCGATGCCGAGGCGATGCGCCAGTGGCGCATAGATGTCGAAGACTTCGCGAGCGACGCGGTTGCGCTTTTCATCGTCGGCGGTTTTCACCGCACGGATGGCGCAGGTGCGTTCGGCCAGTTTGATCAGCGCAACGCGTACGTCATCGACCATGGCCACGAGCATTTTGCGCAGGTTCTCGACCTGCCCTTGCGTGCCCATTACCATCGATTGCCGTGGGCTGAGACTGGCGCTGATGGCCGCCATGCGCTGCACGCCGTCGATCAGCTTGGCCACTACCGGACCGAAGCGCTGGCCGATGGCCGCCAGCTCTATCTGGCCTTCACGCACGCCGCGATACAAAACGGCGGCGACCAGCGAATCCTGATCGAGCTTGAGGTCGGCGAGGATCTCGGCGATCTCAAGGCCCGTGCTGAAACTGCCGGAGCCTTCGGCCCACAGATTCTTCTTCGCGTTGGACTGCTGTTCGGCCTCGCGAGCGAACTCGCAGGCTTCTTTCAAGGCCTCGCGATCCAGTGCCAGATCGACACTGACCGCGTGATCGAGCCAGGCCTCGAGATTGATACTGCCGTCGGTGTTGATCGGCTGGTGTGCTCTCACCTGTACCATGCTGCTTTACCTTCCCTACGACGCAGATTCAATGCGTCAAATCGCTGATCCTCAATGTCCGTTCGCGCTCGCGGGGCTCAGGCGAGCGCTGCGCGGACAGATCAGGCGGATTCAGACGAGCCGTCCTGGCTCGCTTCAAATAACGCCATGGCCTCGACATGTGCCGTCTGAGGAAACATATCGAGAATCCCGGCACGTTTTAACCGGTAGCCCTGCTTGATCAATTCCTGCGTGTCGCGCGCCAGCGTGGCCGGGTTGCACGACACATATACCAACCGCCTGGCACCCAGGGTCGCGAGCTTGCGCACCACCTCGAAAGCACCGTCACGCGGTGGGTCCAAGAGTACCGCAGAAAAGCCGTTTCCGATCCACTGGGCATCGCTCAAAGGCTGGGATAAATCGGCTTGAAAAAACTTTGTGTTATGCAAATTGTTACTGACGGCGTTGGCAGCGGCCCGCTCGACCATGGTCTGCACGCCCTCCACCGCGACCACTTCACGGACGCTCCTGGCCAGCGGCAGGGCGAAATTGCCCAACCCGCAAAACAGGTCAAGTACGCGTTCGTCAGCCGTTGGCTTCAGCCAGTCCAGCGCCTGCGCAATCATCGCTTCGTTGACCCCGGCGTTGACCTGAACGAAGTCTCCCGGCCGGTACGCCAGCTCGAGACCCCACTGTTCCAGGCGATAACCGAGGCTCTGACCGGCCTCGACCGGTTGCGGTTCACCTTCGCCATGCAGCCACAATTGCGCCTCATGGAACTGGCAGAAATCCTTGAGAATCGTCAGATCCGCTTCGGACAACGGCGCCATGTGCCGCAGCAATACCGCCAGTGATGAGCCGCTGAACAACTCGACATGGCCCAGCGCCTGCGGTTTGCTCAGGCGCCGCAGCATCTCCGGCAAACGGGTCATGATCGGCTGCAAGGGCTGTACCAGCACCGGGCATTCGCTGATCGCGACGATGTCCTGACTGCCGGCAGCGCGGAAACCGACTTCGAGTTTTTTTGCCTTCATGTCCCAGCGCACGGCGATGCGCGCACGCCGACGGTAACCGAATTCCGGGCCGGTCAGCGGCGCTGCCCACTCTTCAGGTTCGACACCAGCCACCCGCGACAATTGCTCGGCGAGCATGCGCTGTTTCAGGGCGAGTTGTTCAGCGTGGGGCAAGTGCTGAACGCTGCAACCGCCACAGCGGCCGAAGTGTGGGCATGCTGCCGGGCGCCGCAACTCGCTGGCTTTGAACACGCGCTCGGTACGCGCCTCGACCACTTTGCCGTGGGCGCCGAGCACTCGTGCTTCGACCTCTTCACCGGCAAGGGCGCCGAGGACGAACCAGGTTTTGCCTTCAAAAAACGCGATACCGCGACCGTCATTGGCCAGGCGCTCGATACTCAAGCGCTGCTTTTTGCCGGTCGGGATCTGTGGCGCCTTGCTGCCGCCGGTGGGCTGGAAGCGCAGGCCTCTCTCGTGTTTGGCCATCAGTTCGGCGCGTCGAAAATGCCGGTCGACAGGTAACGGTCGCCACGGTCGCAGATGATCGCGACGATCACCGCGTTTTCAACTTCTTTGGACAAGCGCAGCATCGCTGCCACCGCACCGCCCGAGGACACGCCGCAGAAGATGCCTTCTTCGCGGGCCAGGCGCCGGGTAACGTCTTCGGCTTCGCTTTGCGCCATGTCGACGATGCGATCGACGCGGTCAGCCTGATAAATCTTCGGCAGGTATTCCTGCGGCCAGCGGCGGATGCCGGGAATGGCCGAGCCTTCCATCGGTTGCAGACCGACGATCTGCACGCTGTCGCTCTGCTCTTTGAGGTAGCGCGACACGCCCATGATGGTGCCGGTGGTGCCCATCGAACTGACGAAATGGGTGATGCTGCCCTGGGTCTGACGCCAGATTTCCGGGCCGGTGGTGGTGTAGTGCGCTTCGGGGTTGTCGCCATTGGCGAACTGGTCGAGCACCTTGCCTCGGCCTTCGGCTTCCATACGCTGAGCCAGATCGCGGGCGCCTTCCATGCCCTCTTCCTGAGTCACCAGAATCAGCTCGGCGCCATACGCGGTCATCGCTGCCTTGCGCTCGGCACTGGAGTTGTCCGGCATGATCAGGATCATCTTGTAACCCTTGATCGCAGCGGCCATCGCCAGCGCGATGCCGGTGTTGCCGGAGGTCGCCTCGATCAGCGTATCGCCGGGATTGATCTGCCCGCGCAACTCGGCGCGAGTGATCATCGACAACGCCGGGCGGTCCTTGACCGAACCCGCCGGGTTGTTCCCTTCGAGCTTGAGCAAAAGGGTGTTGCTGGTGGCGCCGGGCAGGCGCTGCAAACGCACCAGCGGCGTGTTGCCGACGCAATCGGCGATGGTTGGGTACTGCAGGGTCATGGCGTATTCGCAATCCAGACGTGCGGGGGCGCCTATCATACCGGCAAACCCGCGCAGGCCATATCACGCAAAGTGCGGTGCTTATGGTTTATGGGAATAAGCGAATAAAAGTCGCGCCAGTGGTGCGACTTTTATTTGCGCAACACTCAGTTCTCGTGGTGCTGCTTGGAATTCGCGAGCAGGCTCGCTCCCACAGGGGATGAATGTTGCTTATGCGATTTGCGGTTAATGCACAGCGATTGCGGGAGCGAGCCTGCTCGCGAAGGCGTCCGTATAGGCAACACCATCATCCGCCAGCAAGCGCAAATTCAACCGCAGCCCCGCCCCCGTGTTTTCCGCCCAGAGCAACCCGCCCTGCCGTTGCACCGCGTTGCGGGCAATGCTCAAGCCCAGGCCAAAGCCACCATCCCCGGGTCTCGATCCATCCAATCGAATGAACGGCGAAAAGATTCGCTGCAGATCTTCGTCAGCCACGCCGCCGCCCTGATCCTCCAGCCACAAATGCCAATACTCGCCATCGCGCCGTCCATCGAGCCGCACGATGCCGCCCTCGGGCGAGTGACGAATGGCGTTGCGCAGGATGTTTTCCAGCGCTTGCGCGAGGGTATTGAGGTTGCCGCGCACCCAGCACGATGCCTCGACCGAGCATTGCAGTTGCAGACTCGGCCAGCCGCTTTCATAGCAGGCGTTGTCGGTGAGCATTTCCCACAGCGCCTGAATCTGGATCGCTTCATCCGGCAACGGCGAGCGGTCGGTGTCGAGCCAGGCCAGTTGCAGGGTGTCTTCGACCAAACGTTGCATGCCGTCGACCTCGCGGCCGATGCGCTCGCGCAATTGCGCCAGGCCCTGTTCGCTTTCACTGGCCACGCGCAGGCGGCTCAGCGGCGTGCGCAGTTCGTGGGACAAGTCGCGCAATAATTGCTGCTGCAAGGCGACCGTGGTTTGCAGGCGCTCGGACATGGAATCGAAGGCCCGCGCCAGCTCACCGAGTTCATCCGGGCGCTGGGTGATGCCGCTCGACAGGCGCACATTCAACTGGTCGGCGCGCCAGGCGTTGGCCTGTTCGCGCAGGTTGTTCAGCGGCACCACCAACAGGCGGTACAAGCCGACGCAGAGCAACAGGGTGAACAGCCCGGGAATCACGCCGTTGGTAATGACGCGCCAGAACACCCGGTACTTGCCCGGGATAAAACGTTCAGGCAGCTCGATGACGAGGATGCCGACGGCCGGATCCTGAGGGAACGGTACCCGCAGCCAGGGTCGGCCCTTCTTGTGGATCGGCCAGTCGAGGCCGCGCAAAAAGGTCAGGTGCTGCACCTCTGCCGCGTTCAACGGCTGGCTGCTCAGCGACTGCAAATCAGCGCCGATCACCCCGACCCAACTGGCCTCGCGCAATTCCATGCTCTGCAACCAGTCATCGACACCATTGCGCCCGCCGCGCTGCCACGCTTGTTCGGCTTGTGCGGCATAACGGCTGAGGGTGCTGCGCGCGTCACTGGAGAGGAACTGATTGCGCTCCTCCATGTAGCGGCCCCACGACCAGCTCAACCAGATCATCAGCAGACAGAACGCCACCAGCAGGCACGCCAGTTTCCAGAACAGCGAATGCCGCCCCGGCAGTTCAGACAGTTTCATCGGCGCCGCTCAAGACGTAGCCCTTGCCCCACACCGTGCGCACTTCGCGCTCGGTGTAACCGATGGCTTTGAGTTTGCGGCGGATCTGGCTGATGTGCATGTCGAGGCTGCGGTCGTGCGCCGCAAAGCCGCGTTGCAGGACGTGCTGATAAAGGAAGGCCTTGCTCAGCACCTCCTCGTTGTTGCGGTGCAGGGTTTCCAGCAGACGGAATTCGCTGCGGGTCAGCCCGGCCGCTTGCTCGCGGAAAAACACATCGCACTGTTCGTCATCGAAACGCAGGGCGCCGCTGACCACCGCAGCGGTAACCGCAGGCGGGCGCCGATCCAAGGCCACGCGGCGCAGGATCGCTTCGATGCGCACATGCAACTCGGCCATGCTGAACGGCTTGGGCAGATAGTCATCGGCACCGAGGCGGAAACCACTGATGCGATCGGCCTCGGCACCCAGCGCCGACATCAGCAGCACCGGCGTCGAATGGCTCTGCCGCAATTGCGTCAACAACTGCAGACCATCGAGCCCCGGCAGCAGAATATCCATCAGCACCACGTCGAAAGGCTGGCACTGGGCGATGTTCAGACCTTCCTGGCCGTTCTGGCACCAGGTCACCTGAAAACCGCTGCGGCCCAGATGCTCGTGCACATACGCGCCGAGGACCGGATCGTCTTCAATGGAAAGGATGCGTGGCTGGCCAACGGAAACAGGAGTCATGAGTATCTGCAAGTAATTCTCAGTTGGCGGATTATTCAAGATTGTCCGACAGCGGGCAACACAAGCTTGGCTTGTCGGACGAACGAGTGCGTGGGCGGCGCTGCATTTTCCGCAAGATTGCCCGCCTGCAAATCGCTACACTGCGCCCATGTCGCGTGCCGGATGCACGCATGTGTCAACAGATCAGCGGGATGCGGGAGATAGGCGTGCTCAAGAAACTGGGAATCAAAGGTCGCGTGCTGTTGCTGACCTTGTTGCCGACCAGCCTGATGGCGCTGGTGCTGGGTGGCTATTTCACCTGGACGCAGCAGACCGACCTGCACAGCCAATTGATGCAGCGCGGCGAAATGATCGCCGAGCAACTGGCGCCGCTGGTGGCTCCGGCGATGGGTCACGGCGACGCCGATCTGCTTGAACGCATCGCCACCCAGTCCCTTGAACAACCCGACGTGCGTGCGGTGACTTTCCTCGCGGCGGACCGCTCGCCACTGGCCCACGCCGGCCCGACCATGCTCAATCAGGCCCCGAGCGGCGACAGCGCGCTGCTGCAACGACGCAGCGGCAATGACGCAACGCGCTACCTGATGCCGGTGTTCGGCAAGCACCGCAACCTCGCCGGCGAAATCATTCCCGAAGAATCCGAACGCCTGCTCGGCTGGGTCGAGCTGGAGCTGTCGCACAACGGCATGTTGCTGCGCGGCTATCGCAGCCTGTTCGCCAGCCTGCTGCTGATCGCCGCCGGACTTGCCGGCGCCGCCCTCCTCGCGTTGCGCATGGGCCGCACCATCAATCGTCCGCTGAGCCAGATCAAACAAGCAGTTGCGCAGCTCAAGGACGGTCATCTGGAAACCCGCTTGCCGCCCCTCGGCAGCCAGGAACTGGATGAACTGGCCTCGGGCATCAACCGCATGGCCGGCACCCTGCAGAACGCTCGCGAAGAATTGCAGCACAGCGTCGATCAGGCCACCGAGGACGTGCGGCAAAACCTGGAAACCATCGAAATCCAGAACATCGAACTGGACCTGGCGCGCAAAGAAGCGTTGGAAGCCAGCCGGATCAAATCCGAATTCCTCGCCAACATGAGCCACGAGATCCGCACGCCGCTCAACGGCATTCTCGGCTTCACTCACCTGTTGCAGAAAAGCGAACTGACCCCGCGCCAGCTCGACTATCTGGGCACCATCGAAAAGTCCGCCGACAGCCTGTTGGGAATCATCAACGAGATTCTCGACTTCTCGAAGATCGAGGCCGGCAAACTGGTACTCGATCACATTCCGTTCAACCTGCGCGACCTGTTGCAGGACACCCTGACCATCCTCGCTCCGGCCGCGCACGCCAAGCAGCTTGAGCTGGTCAGCCTGGTCTATCGCGATACGCCGCTGTCGCTGGTCGGCGATCCGCTGCGCTTGAAGCAGATCCTCACCAATCTGGTCAGCAACGCCATCAAGTTCACCCGCGAAGGCACCATCGTCGCCCGGGCGATGCTCGAAGACGAACACGAAGACAGCGTGCAACTGCGCATCAGCATTCAGGACACCGGCATCGGTCTGTCGAGTCAGGATGTCCGCGCGCTGTTCCAGGCTTTCAGTCAGGCGGATAATTCGCTGTCGCGCCAACCCGGCGGCACCGGCCTGGGGCTGGTGATCTCCAAGCGCCTGATCGAGCAGATGGGCGGCGAGATCGGCGTCGACAGCACGCCGGGCGAAGGTTCGGAATTCTGGATCAGCCTGAGCCTGCCCAAGACCCGCGACGACGCCGAAGACCTGCCCGCCGCGCCATTGCTCGGGCGCCGTGTGGCGGTGCTGGAAAATCACGAACTGGCGCGTCAGGCCTTGCAACATCAGCTGGAAGACTGCGGACTGCAAGTTACGCCGTTCAATACTCTGGAGAGCCTGAGCAATGGCGTCACCGGCGCGCATCAGACCGATCAGGCGATCGATCTGGCAGTGATCGGCATCACCAGCAACGACATGCTCCCGGAGCGTTTGAATCAGCACATCTGGGACCTTGAACATTTGGGCTGCAAAGTGCTGGTGCTGTGCCCGACCACCGAACAGACGCTGTTTCACCTGTCGGTGCCCAACCCGCACAGCCAGCTTCAGGCCAAACCGGCGTGTACGCGCAAATTGCGCCGGGCGCTGTCCGATCTGGTCAATCCGCGCCAGACCCGCAGCGAACCGGGCGAGCCATTATCGAGCCGTGCGCCGCGCGTGCTGTGTGTCGACGACAACCCGGCGAATCTGTTGCTGGTGCAGACCCTGCTCGAAGACATGGGCGCCCGCGTGCTCGCGGTGGAAAGCGGTTACGCAGCAGTCAAAGCGGTGCAGAGCGAATCTTTCGATCTGGTGTTGATGGACGTGCAGATGCCCGGCATGGACGGCCGCCAGACCACTGAAACCATTCGCCAGTGGGAAAGCGAGCGGCATTGCACACCGCTGCCGATCGTTGCCCTCACCGCCCACGCCATGGCCAACGAAAAACGCGCGCTGCTGCAAAGCGGCATGGACGACTACCTGACCAAACCGATCAGCGAGCGGCAACTGGCGCAGGTGGTGTTGAAGTGGACCGGACTGGCCCTGCGCAATCAGGCGCCGGAGCGCAACGGCGACAGCGCGGCGAATCAGCAGGAACTGCCGGTGCTCGATCACGAAGAAGGCTTGCGTCTGGCGGCCGGCAAGGCGGATCTGGCGGCGGACATGCTCGCCATGCTGCTGGCGTCGCTGGAAGCCGACCGCGAAGCGATACGCGCCGCGCGTGACAGCCACGACCAGAATGCCCTGCTCGAACGCGTGCACCGTTTGCATGGCGCCACCCGTTATTGCGGCGTGCCGCAACTGCGCGCCGCCTGCCAGCGCAGCGAAACCCTGCTCAAGCAGGACGATCCGAAAGCCGCTGCCGCACTGGATGAACTGGAGCGCTCGATCAATCGACTCGCGGCGCAGGCGCGCATCAGCGCCTGACCTGCGGCAAGGCACGGCGCGCGCAAAGCGTTACAGTTGTCGCGGGCCGTTGCGGCCCGCGTCGATGTTCCAGGAGGATTCATGCGCACAATCATTTTCAGCAGCCAGACCTACGATCACGACAGCTTCCTCGCCGCCGACTGCCCGGCCGGGCTTGAACTGCATTTTCAAGCGGCGCGGCTCAGCCTCGATACGGCGGCATTGGCCGAGCAGCACGAAGTGGTCTGCGCGTTCATCAATGACGACCTCAGCGCCCCGGTGCTGGAACGCCTTGCTGCCGGCGGCACGCGGCTGATTGCCCTGCGTTCGGCGGGTTACAACCATGTCGACCTGCCAGCGGCGAAACGCCTTGGCCTGGCCGTGGTTCGTGTGCCGGCCTACTCGCCGCATGCCGTGGCCGAACA
Source organism: Pseudomonas sp. Marseille-Q5117 (assembly GCF_946901175.1). Taxonomy (NCBI): domain Bacteria; kingdom Pseudomonadati; phylum Pseudomonadota; class Gammaproteobacteria; order Pseudomonadales; family Pseudomonadaceae; genus Pseudomonas; species Pseudomonas sp. Marseille-Q5117. Next base: position 28,031 of record NZ_CAMPPP010000004.1, read on the forward strand.
TGCCGTGGCGCTGATCCTCGCCCTCAATCGTCGCTTGCACCGTGCCTACAACCGCACCCGCGAAGGCGATTTCAGCCTGCATGGCCTGACCGGTTTCGATCTGGTCGGCAAAACCGTCGGCATCGTCGGCACGGGGCAGATTGGTGCGACCTTCGCGAAAATCATGCACGGCTTCGGCTGTGAATTGCTGGCCTACGATCCGTATCCCAACCCCGAGGTGCTGGCGTTGGGCGCACGTTATCTGAGCCTGCCGGAATTGCTCGCGCAGTCGCGGATCATCAGCCTGCATTGCCCGCTCAACGAACAGAGCAAGCATCTGATCAATCGCGACTCACTGGCGCACATGCAGGCCGGGGCGATGCTGATCAACACCGGGCGTGGCGGGCTGGTGGACACGCCGGCGCTGATCGACGCGCTGAAGGACGGCCAACTCGGTTATCTGGGGCTGGATGTTTACGAGGAAGAGGCGCAGCTGTTTTTCGAGGATCGCTCCGACCTGCCGTTGCAGGACGATGTGCTGGCGCGTCTGCTGACGTTTCCCAACGTGATCATCACTGCGCATCAGGCGTTTCTGACCCGCGAAGCATTGGGCGCGATTGCCGCGACCACCCTGCACAACATCGCGACCTGGGCGGCGGGTGCGCCGCAGAACCAGGTCGAGGGTTGAAGCGCTTACTTGGACAGCGAAGACGCCAGGATCAGCAAGCCCAGCCAGCCGAAACCGAGCAGGCGCTGTTTGCTGGAATGGCCGTTGCGCAGCAGAAACCAGACGAAAAACGCCGGCAACAGAAACACCATGATTTTCAGCCAGCCCTCCACCGGGCGGCTGCCATCAGCGTTGAGCGGTTGTTGTTCGTGGCGGGCCTGTTCCGCAGCCTGCTGACGACGTGGGCGCCCCGCCGCTGCCGGCATCACTTTGGGTAAAGGCTCGGACACTGGCGGCGCAACCGCCTCGGGCACTGCGTTGTTGCGTGGCAGGCTGCCGAAGGAAATCGTCGAGGCTTGCACCGGTGCCGCCGTCGATTGCGCCTGCATTGCGGCGTGCTCGGCCATCGGCGCGCCGCAGTGAATGCACACCAGCGCTTCGGAACTGATGCTCCGCTTGCATTCATAACATTCGATCAGCGCCATGTTCCGTTCCTTCAGATTCGGGGGCCGGCAGTTTGCCATGACTGCCGGCGCATTTGAACCGGATCGAAGGTCGCACGCGTGCATCATTCTGCAATCGAGCCCGTGCTAGCATGTCGCGCATATTTGGAGGACCCATGGTCGAACACGATTTCCGCTACACCCTGATGAACCCGCAACACACCCTCACCGAATGCCGCGCCCTGGTTCCGGGCCGCTATCAGGTGACCGGCAACGGTGGCTCGATCCGTATCGGCGATGCCCTGTTGGTCACGCTCAAAGGCAGCAAGGATTTGTCCATGCGCCTGACCGTCGACACGGTTCGCCACCTGATCAATCCGCCAGGCCAATGGACCGCAATGACCACAGGCCCGGTGTTCGGCGAACTGGCCATCCACACCTGGCAGGTCAACTGCGACAGCTGCGCGAAAGAGCTGAGCTTTGAATTTGCCGTGGATGCCAAACTCGGCAAGACCGCCGAGAAACCCGCCGCCACCGCGCGCATCGCCGAGCTCGGCTGGAAAGCCGTGGGCGACAAGCACCTGTGCCCGAAATGCCAGGAGCCTGCGTGATGAAACGCCTCGCCCTGACCGCACTGATCGGTGTCGGCCTGGTCGGTTGCGCCGCAGAGCCGGTGCAACTGCAGCACAACCGCAGCTACATTCTGGAATGGATCGGCGAGCGGCCACTGATGGATTACAGCCATCTGACCGTGACCCTCGGCGATGACGGCCGCGCCTACGGCAACGGCGGCTGCAACCATTGGTTCGCGCCGTACACGCAGGACGGCGACAAGCTGAGCTTCGGCAAGATCGGCAAGACCCGCAAGCTCTGCGCCCCGGCGTTGATGGAGCAGGAACAACGCTTTTTGCAGGCGCTGGAAAAAGCCGAACGCTGGGACATTTCGCCGATCGAGCAGATACGCTTCTGGCCGGCTGAAGGCAAACCGTTGCGCTGGTGGCTGGAAGAGGGCTGAGCCCCTTCTACGCCCGCAGGGGGTTACCTGTGGCGAGGGGATTTATCCCCGTTGGGTCGCGAAGCGGCCCCCTGCGCAGTTCCAGGCGAACTGCAAACTCAGGGCTGCTACGCAGCCCAACGGGGATGAATCCCCTCGCCACAGGTTACTTGTTCCGCAACGACTCCAGTTTGGCCATCACCCCCGCCGCCGTCTGCTCGCCCAGCAACTGCTCACGCACCTTGCCCTTGTCATCGATGATGAAGGTTACCGGCAGCGCCTCACTGCGCGGCAAGTCGAACAGCTCGGCCGGATCCTGCGCCAGCACGGTGAACTTGATGCCGAGTTTTTCGCTCGCCTCTTTCAGCTCCGCGCCCTGCACGTTGTCGAAGTTGACCCCGAACACACCGACGTTCTTGCTCTTGAGCTCATCAGCCAAATGATTCAACTCGGGAATTTCCGTGCGGCACGGGCCACACCATTCGGCCCAGTAGTTAAGCACCACCCATTGTTTGTCCAGACGTTCGGACGCTACCTTCTGGCCGTTCTGGTCGATGCCGTAATCATTGCCGCAGCCCCCCAGCATCAACGCCCCGAGAATCGTCAATGCCGCTGCCAATCGCCGTGTCATGTCGTGTTCCTTGTGAAAATTCGAAAGCGCCTGCGACCCATCGCCTCTGACGGTTCTGGATTGCGCGCCGCACAGTTAGAATAGCCGCCACTTTACGCCAGAAGCGACCCGCCATGACCGATCTGACGCTTTATCACAATCCGCGCTGCTCGAAATCCCGCGGCGCGCTGGAACTGCTCGAAGCCCGCGGCTTGCATCCGACCGTCGTGCGCTACCTGGAAACGCCGCTCAGCGCCACGCAGATCAAGGCCCTGCTCGGCAAGCTCGGGATCAGCGCGCGGCAGCTGCTGCGCAGCGGTGAAGAGGAATACAAAACCCTGAACCTGGCCGACGCCAGCCTCAGCGAGCAGCAATTGATCGACGCCATCGCCGCACACCCGAAACTCATGGAGCGGCCGATTCTGGAAGTCGGCGACAAGGCCGTCATCGGTCGCCCGCCGGAAAACGTGCTGGAGTTGTTGCCATGAGCACGCCGTACATTCTGGTTCTCTATTACAGCCGCAACGGTTCGACCAACGAGATGGCCCGGCAAATCGCCCGTGGTATCGAGCAGGCCGGAATGGAAGCGCGTCTGCGCACAGTGCCGGCGATTTCCACCGAGTGCGAAGCGGTGGCGGCGGAGATTCCCGCTGAAGGCGCGCTCTACGCCAGCCTCGATGATTTGAAGAACTGCGCCGGCCTTGCCTTGGGCAGTCCGACGCGTTTCGGCAACATGGCCGCGCCGCTCAAGTACTTCCTCGACGGCACCAGCAACCTCTGGCTGACTGGCGCGCTGGTCGGCAAACCGGCCGGCGTGTTCACCTCCACCGCCAGCCTGCACGGCGGTCAGGAAACCACGCTGTTGTCGATGATGTTGCCGCTGTTGCATCACGGCATGTTGATCACCGGCCTGCCCTACAGCGAATCGGCCCTGCTCGAAACCGAAGGTGGCGGCACGCCGTACGGGGCCAGCCATCACGCCGGTGCCGACGGCAAGAACGGTCTTGATCAGCATGAAGTGGCGCTGTGTCGCGCACTCGGTCTGCGTCTGGCGAAAACCGCGCAGAAGCTGGTGGGCTGATGGCGAAGAAGCCGAAAGTCCTGCCCTCGATAGAGTGGCTCGAGCCACGGGTGAAGGCGATGCGCGTGCTCAGCCTGCTGAGCTTTTTCGCCCTCGCCGGCTTGCTCGCTGTTTATTACCTGGTGTTCGCCGATCTGCATGGCGCGCGGCCTTGGGTGATTCTGCTGGTCGAGCTGATCCCGTGGCTGGTACTCGCCCCGGCGATGATCATGGGCAGCGCCCGTGGCCATTCGTGGATGTGTTTTGTGGTGAACCTGTATTTCATCAAAGGCGCACTGGCGGCGTACGACCCCAACCGGCAGCTGTTCGGCCTGCTGGAAATGGCCGCGAGCCTGGCGGTGTTCTGCTCGGCGCTGTTGTATGTGCGCTGGCGCTATCAGCTGAATCGCAAATTGGCTGGCGAAGGCGAGATCAGCGTCGCCTGAACAACCGCCATCAGTTGCTACACCGATCGTTCCCACGCTCTGCGTGGGAATGCATCCAGAGACGCTCTGCGTCTCAGGGACGCGGAGCGTCCCGGGCGGCGTTCCCACGCGGAGCATGGGAACGATCGGATTGACTCAATGGTTGACGGTATAGGCGAGCATCATCGAAATCTGGCTCATCGGCCGTCCGCCACTCTGTTCGTGCCATTGGTTGAAGGCGTTTTGCACCGTCGCCAGATCACGCTGGCTGGTCGGCACTTTGTCGACGATCTTCTGTGCATTCAGCGCCGCGACCACGTCGTAGCTCGGCACGAACGTGTCCTTGCCGACCATGCGCAAAAAGCGTGGCGCCGACAACCCGCCGAGTTGGTGGCCGTGCTTTTTCAGGTAGATCCACAGGCCGACGATATCGGTCACCGGCCAGTCGGCGATCAGCGCGCCGAAGCTGCCCTTGTCCTTTTCCACATCGAGAATGAACTGCGCATTGCGCGGCACGCTTTTCAGTTTGCCCAGATGGCGGATGATCCGCGCGTCCTGCATCAGGCGCTCAAGGTGTTCGGCGCTCATCAGCACGACTTTTTCCGGATCGAACTTGAAGAACACCTCTTCGAACGCCGGCCACTTGGCGTCGACCAGGCTGTGCTTGAGCCCGGCGCGAAAAACCCGCAGGGCCATGGTCGAGAGGTAGCGGTCGTCGCGGATCTTGCGCAGTTGTGCGGGGGTCTTGGGAACGGGCAGATGGGCTTCCAGTTCAGCCGCCGAACCGAAACGGTTCAGACAGTATTCGTGCAGCCACTTGTAATCGCGCATGCCCTCTCCTGAGGTTTGGAAATGAATAACACCTGCAGAAGCACGCCCCTGTGGCGAGGGGATTCATCCCCGCTGGGCTGCGCAGCAGACCCCGAGATTTTGGGGCCGCTTCACGCCCCCGCGGGGGTGAATCCCCTCGCCACAGGGCTCGCTTCTACAGGTTGTGTTTACAGATTGACGACATTGACGAAACGCGAAGCCGCGGTCTCGTCGATCTTCAGGCTGGTGAAGTCGAACAGGTTGCGGTCGGCCAGTTGCGACGGCACCACGTTTTGCAGGCTGCGGAAAATCGATTCGGTGCGGCCCGGGGTCTTGCGGTCCCAGTCCTGGAGCATTTCCTTGACCACCTGGCGCTGCAGATTTTCCTGCGAGCCGCAGAGGTTGCACGGGATGATCGGGAATTGCTTGAGGTCCGAGTAGGCCTGAATGTCCTTCTCGTTGCAGTACGCCAGCGGGCGAATCACCACGTTGCGGCCGTCGTCGGCGCGCAGCTTCGGCGGCATCGCTTTCAGGGTGCCGTTGAAGAACATGTTGAGGAAGAACGTTTCGACGATGTCGTCGCGGTGATGACCGAGGGCCATTTTCGTCGCGCCGATTTCGTCAGCAAAGGTGTACAGGGTGCCGCGACGCAGGCGCGAGCACAGCGAACAGGTGGTCTTGCCTTCCGGCACCAGTTCCTTGACCACCGAGTAAGTGTCCTTCTCGACGATGTGGTACTCGATGCCCAGTTCTTTCAGGTAGGCCGGCAGCACGTGCTCGGGAAAGCCCGGCTGTTTCTGATCCATGTTCACCGCGACGATGTCGAACTTGATCGGTGCAACCTTCTGCAGGTGCATCAGCACGTCAAGCATGGTGTAGCTGTCCTTGCCCCCGGACAGGCAGACCATGACCTTGTCGCCGTCTTCGATCATGTTGAAATCGGCGACCGCTTCGCCGGCCAGGCGGCGCAGGCGCTTTTGCAGTTTGTTCTGGTTGACTGTAAGAGTGCCCATGACGCGAAATCCGTGAGGTGTGACGAAAGGCCGGCATTTTACGCAAAAACCCCAGTAGCGCGAAGATCTGTGGCGCGGGGATTCATCCCCGCCGGGTTGCGAAGCACCGAAACCCGATAACTGGTATTGCCTGACACTGCTCGGTGAATGGCCTGGCGACTGCTGCGCAGCCGAACGGGGATAAATCCCCTCGCCACAAAAGTGTTTCAACCTCATAAATGCCTTCACCGCAAGACTCCGAGGCGATTACCCACCCCGTTTACAGCGCGATTTGCTCTAAGCCCGGCATACCGGTGCGCTGGAGTCCTTTCTATACTGCGACATAAGGTCGCACACATCTGAAGACCTGTATTTGCTCGGCCATCTTGGCCCGTAGGCGCTCCGTTGGGGGGCGATGGCAATGACAAGAGGAGTGAATGGCATGATCCATCACGTAGTGGGACTGTTTACCCACCCCGATCAGGAATGGAAGGAGATCCGTGGCGACCAAGAGGAAAGCATCAGCCACATGTACCTGACGCACACGCTGATTCTGGCGGCGATCCCCGCTGTGTCGGCGTTCATCGGCACGACCCAGGTCGGTTGGGTGATCGGCAATCGCGCGCCGGTGATGCTCACGTTCGAAAGCGCCTTGTGGATGACCATCATGTCGTACCTGGCGATGCTCGGCGGGGTCGCGGTGATGGGCGCCTTCGTGCACTGGATGGCGCGCACCTATGACGCCAATCCAAGCCTGGCCCGTTGCGTGGCCTTTGCCACATACACCGCGACACCGTTGTTCGTCGGCGGTCTGGCGGCACTGTATCCGCACATGTGGCTGGGGATGATCGTCGGCACAGCGGCCATCTGCTACACGGTGTATCTGTTGTATGTCGGCCTGCCGACCTTCATGAACATCCCTTCGGATGAAGGTTTTCTGTTTTCCAGCTCGGTGCTCGCCGTCGGCCTGGTGGTGCTGGTGGCGATCATGGCGTTCACCGTGATTGTCTGGGGCCTGGGTGTCGGCCCGGTCTATACCAACTGACCTGTTTCCTCCCTGAGAAAAACAACATCTGCCAATACAGGCCGCCGCAAGGCGGCCTTCTCGTTCGGGCGACGACCATTCGGCAGGTCAGCGATTCGCAAGTCGCCGGGGTTGCGGCATACTCGGCGTCTCTGGAGATCCATCAAGCATGCCCGAGCAACTCAATACCCGCGTCGAAGATTGTTACCAACTCGCTGAATCCTTTTTCAAACGCTCCTTCAAACGCCCCGTCGTCAGCCTCAAGCTGCGCGGGCAGAAAGCCGGTGTCGCGCATCTGCACGAGAACCTGCTGCGCTTCAACCCGCAGCTGTACCGGGAAAACACCGAGCACTTCCTCAAGCAGACCGTGGCACACGAAGTCGCTCACCTGATCGCTCATCAACTGTTCGGCGACCGCATCCAGCCCCATGGCGAGGAGTGGCAACTGATCATGCGCGGCGTCTACGAATTGCCGCCGGATCGCTGCCACACCTATGAAATCAAGCGGCGCAGCGTGACCCGCTATATCTACAAATGCCCGTGCCCCGACAGTGATTTCCCGTTTACCGCCCAGCGCCATGGTCTGGTGCGGCAAGGGCGGCGGTATCTGTGCCGGCGCTGCCGCAGTACGCTGGTGTTCAGTGGTGAGATGCGGGTGGAATAGTCAGTTCTGCGGTGCCCTGACTGGCCCCTTCGCGAGCAGGCTCGCTCCCACAGGGAATGCATTTCAATGTGGGAGCGAGCCTGCCCGCAGGCGGCGGCATGAGCGCTACAGAATCACCCTGGCCGAACGCAACTCGGCAATTCTCCCACAGGGGAATGCATTTCAATGTGGGAGCGAGCCTGCTCGCGAAGGCGGCGGCATGAGCGCTACAGAATCACCCTGGCCGAACGCAACTCGGCAATTCTCCCACAGGGGAATGCATTCCAATGTGGGAGCGAGCCTGCTCGCGAAGGCGGCGGCATGGGCGCTACAGAATCACCTTGGCCGAACGCAACTCGGCGATCCGCTCAGCACTCAACCCCAACTCCCCCAACACCTCCTCCGTATGCTGCCCCAACCCCGCCCCAACATGCCTTGGCGCCGGCAACGCCTCAGAAAATTTCAACGGACAGACCATCTGCGCCTGCGTCGTGCCATCTCCGCGCGGCACCTGCGTTACCAGATCCCGCGCCTGCAACTGCGGATGGCGCAGCGCCTCGCCCAGACTCAGTACCGGCTCGACACAGGCATCGACCCCGGCGAACAACTCACACAGTTCTGCAAAATCATGCCGTTCGAATTCGACGCGCAATGCCTCTTTCAAGGCCTGTTGTTGCTCAGGCTTGGGCGACAACCCTTGCGCGGCCAGTTCCGGCCGGCCCAGCGCCGTGCACATTTGCTGCATGAAGGCCGGCTCCAGACTGCCCACCGACATCCAGCGCCCATCCCGGGTGCGGTAATAATCGTAAAAGCTGCCGCCATTGAGCATCTGGTCTTCCCGGCCCGGTTCCGCGCCGCAGGCCAGATAACTCGCGCCGGCCATGGCGTTCAGGCTGAACGCGCAATCGGTCATGCTCACATCCAGATGGGTGCCCTGCCCGGTTTGCTGGCGGGCGATCACCGCAGCCAGCAAGCCGATCACTCCGTGTAGCGAGCCGCCCGCCACGTCCGCCACCTGCATGCCCAGCGGCAACGGCCCGCTGTCGGCGCGCCCGGTGTAGCTGGCGAGTCCCGCCAGCGCGAGATAGTTGATGTCATGCCCGGCGCGTTCCTTGTACGGCCCGCTCTGGCCGTAACCGCTGATCGACACATAAATCAGCTTTGGATTGATCGCCTTCAATGCCTCATAACCCAGGCCCAGACGATCCATCACCCCGGGGCGAAACTGCTCGAGCACGATGTCGTACTCGCCCAGCAGTTGCTTGATGATCTGCAGCGCTTCGGGCTGTTTCAGATCCAGCGCCAGGCTGCGCTTGTTGCGGTTCAGATAGGCGTGGCTGGCCGATACCGCGCCATCATGCGGCGGCAGCACCCGCAGCAGATCCATACGGGTTGGCGATTCGATGCGCAGCACCTCGGCGCCCATGTCCGCCAGCAGCAACGAGGCGAACGGCCCCGGCAGCAAGGTGGAGAAATCGAGAATCTTCAGTGAGGCCAGCGGTGCAGACATGGGCGAACTCCTTGGGCGATGCACTCAGCCTAGGCAGCCATTGTCGATGCGGCAATCACCGCAAATGTCAGCAGGTGTGACCGTTGCGCTCAAATCCTGGGCAAGAAAAAACCCCTGTGGCGAGGGGATTTATCCCCGATGGGTCGCGAAGCGGCCCCTTCTCTGGAATTGGAAGAAGAGGCCGCTGTGCGGTTCATCGGGGGTAAATCCCTCACCACAAGGGATTTTTTACAACTTCACATCGTACTGATGCGCAGTTCTTGTATTTACTTCACATTGCTCGGGATTGGGCCTTCAGCCACACCCAGGTCGTCTTCTTCACGCTCGTCGGAGATACCGCGACCACCGGAAGCCAGCTCGGTCTGCAGTTGATCGGTGTCCAGTTCCTTGACCCACTTGGCCACGACGATGGTCGCTACCGCGTTACCGACCAGGTTGGTCAGGGCGCGGGCTTCGGACATGAAGCGGTCGATACCGAGGATCAGCGCCAGACCGGCAACCGGCAGGTGACCTACTGCCGACAGTGTCGCGGCCAGCACGATGAAGCCCGAACCGGTCACACCCGCCGCGCCTTTGGAGGACAGCAGCAGTACCAGCAGCAGAGTGATCTGGTGGGTGATGTCCATGTGCGTATCGGTCGCCTGGGCGATGAACACGGCGGCCATGGTCAGGTAGATCGAAGTACCGTCGAGGTTGAACGAGTAACCGGTCGGGATCACCAGACCAACAACCGATTTCTTCGCGCCCAGACGCTCCATCTTGATCAGCATGCGTGGCAGTGCCGATTCCGACGAAGAGGTGCCCAGTACGATCAACAGTTCTTCACGGATGTAGCGCACCAGCTTGAACACGCTGAAACCGTGAGCCCGGCAGATCGCACCCAGCACCAGCACGACGAACAGGACGCAGGTGATGTAGAAGCAGATCATCAACTGGCCCAGTTGCACCAGCGAGCCGACACCGTAGGCACCGATGGTGAACGCCATGGCACCGAAAGCACCCAGCGGCGCCAGTTTCATGATCATGTTGATGATGTTGAACATCACGTGGGCGAAGCGATCGATCATGTCCAGCAGCGGACGACCGTACGAACCCAGGCGATGCAGGGCGTAGCCGAAGATCACCGAGAACATCAGCACTTGCAAGATGTCACCGGTGGCGAACGCGCCAACGATGGTGTTCGGGATCACATTGAGGAGGAAACCGACAATGCTCTGGTCTTTACTGGCCGTCACGTAGGTGGCGATTTTCGAGGCGTCGAGGGTGGTGACGTCGATGTGCATGCCGGCGCCCGGCTGCACAACGTTGACCACGACCAGACCGATCAGCAGGGCAATGGTGGAAACGATTTCGAAGTACAGCAGCGCGTAGCCGCCGGTCTTGCCCACCGACTTCATGTTCTGCATGCCGGCGATGCCGCTGACAACAGTACAGAAGATGATCGGGGCGATGACCATTTTGATCAGCTTGATGAAGCCGTCACCCAGTGGCTTGAGGGCCACACCGGTCTGCGGATAGAAGTGACCAAGCAGGATGCCGATGGCGATGGCAACGATCACCTGGAAATACAGGGATTTGTACAGTGGCTGACGAGTCGTCATTGCAGGTTTCCTCAAGCGTCCAGCGGCAACATCCATCTGTCGAGCGCTGAACCTTAATTGCGAACCCTCCTGCACTGGAGGGATTTGTTGTTGGAACGGCATCTTTCCGGGCGGAGAAATGCACGCTTCTGTCGCTTGTATCGCAAACGTCGTGCCAGATTGGTGCGAATGGCAGCAAGCCTTTTGATATCAGGGGCTGCGGGATTTTCCTGTCACCAATCAGTGACTTGAGGCATGGCGGATTTCCGCCAACTGAGCGTTCGGCGTCCTGCAATTTGGCGGAAATCCGCCTTGTTGCGTTGCCGGCCCGCCGTTACGATCGGTGCCTGAACAAGGATTGCCGCTTATGCGCGAACGCACCATCGCCAGCCATTTCGCCCGTGCCGCCCTTGGCGGTGCACGCCGGCGCGGCCTGGATTATTCAGGCCTGTTGCAGCAACTTGGGATCAGCGCGGAATTGCTCGACGAGCCCCGCGCGCGGATTGCCCCGGAGCAGTTCACCCGGCTGATTCAGGGCTTGTGGCTGGCGCTGGACGACGAATACCTGGGTTTCGGTAACGCCCCGAGCAAGCCCGGCAGCTTCGCCATGATGTGCCACGCCTCGATTCACTGCCGCAATCTGGAGAAGGCTCTGCAACGTGGCTTGTTGTTCTACAGCCTGTTCCCCGACGCCCCATGCCTGACCCTGCGCCGTGAAGACGAATGGGTGCGTTTGAGCCTGGACGACGCGCAGTGGTGGGACCCGGATCACTTTCTCAGCGAGAGTCTATTGGTGATCTGGCACCGCCTCGGCAGTTGGCTGATCGGCCAGCGCATTCGCCTGGAGCAAGCGACTTTCAGCTATCCGCGCCCCGAGCACGGCGGCGAATACGATCTGCTGTTCCCCTGCCCGCTGACCTTTGATGCCGAGCAGAGCAGCCTGCTGTTTCACAGTCGCTACCTGGCCATGCCGCTGTTGCAGGACGAACGCACGCTCAAGCATTTTCTCGAACGCTCCCCCGCCGACCTGCTCTCGCGCCCGGACGACGGCGACAGCCTGAGCAGCCGCCTGCGCCGCTTGCTCAGCCGCGACGCTGCGCACTGGCCTGATCTGGAAGCGGTTGCGGCGCATCTGCATATCAGCCCGCAGACCTTGCGCCGGCATTTGCGCGAGGAAGGCACCAGTTTTCAGGAGCTGAAAGATCAACTGCGGCGGGATATCGCCATCTACCATCTGGGCCGCGCGGATCTGTCGTTGCAGCAGATTGCCGAGCAGCTCGGGTTCTCTGAGCCTTCGGCGTTTCACCGGGCGTTCAAGAAATGGACGGGGCTGACACCGGGGGCTTATCGGGCGCAGGAGTTGTGAAGTCAGACGCCTTCGCGAGCAGGCTCGCTCCCACAGGAGAATGCGTTTCAAGGTGGGAGCGAGCCTGCTCGCGAAGAGGCTGGCACTGCCAACCTTCACACCGCAGGAAAATGAATCCTGAACGCCGCCCCGCCCATCGGTGAATCACCCAAAGCCAAACGCGCGTTGTAGCTTTCGATGATGTCCTTGACCACCGCCAGCCCGATGCCCTGCCCGGGATGCTGGGCATCCAGGCGTTCGCCACGCTCAAGAATCCGCGCACGCTGATCGAGTGGCACGCCCGGGCCATCATCCTCGACGCACAATTCGATCCCGGCCAAGGACTCGCGCACGCTGACCCGCACTTCGCCGAGGCACAGGCGGTAGGCGTTTTCCAGCAGGTTGCCGAGCATTTCCAGCAAGGCGCCCTGCTCGATCGGCACGTAGCAGTGCTCGGGCAGATCAAAGGTCACGCGCACGTGTTTGTCGCGGTAGACCTTGTCCAGCGTGTCGCAGAGGCTTTTGAGCACTGGTTGCAGGCGCACCTGATGGCGCACCAGGCCGCTTTTGCGCAGGCTGGCCCGTTGCAATTGGTAGCTGATCTGCTGGCTCATGCGTTCGATCTGACTTTGCAGCACCCAGGCCTGATCGCGGTCTTCCGGGCGCTGGGCCATGTCTTCGCTGACGCCTTGCAGTACCGCCAACGGGGTTTTCAGGCTGTGGGCGAGGTCGTCCAGGGAGTCGCGGTAGCGGCTGCGTTGCTGGCGTTCGCTGAGCAGCAAGCGGTTGAGCGAGCCGGTCAGGCGCAGCAGTTCACGCGGGTGTTTTTCCGTCAGGCTTTCGCGGGTACCGCCTTCGATTTCGTCGAGTTCCTGGCTCAAGCGGCGCAAGGCCTTGAGGCCCCAGGTCAGGCCGATCCAGAGCAGCGCCAGCAAGACCAGCAATGCCGCGCCGAAGCCTAGATAGAGATTTTCGCGCAGGCCTTCGAGGGTGGTTTCGTATTCGCGCACCGGTTGCAGAGCGACGATGCTGAACGCTGCGCTTTTGCCGCCGAGCAATTTGACTTCGACGTCGTAGACGAAGAACTCCTGACCGCTGGCTTCACGAATCCGCGCGAACTCGTTGCCGAGGCCGTCGTAGCGCGGTTTGTAGTTGATCTGTTCTTCCTGGGTGGCTTTCGAGCGCCACACCAGTTTGCCGTCGCGGTCGTAGATATAGCCGAGCAAGCGGAAATCGGTGAGGTTGAAACGCTCGTCGGGCAATTGCGACGGCATCACCAGCCGACCGTTCTCCACCCGTGCGGCGGAGATCAATGTGGTGACGTCGGAGGCCAGGCGTTGTTCGATCGAGTCCTGCAAGGCAAGGCTGAACGCGCCCTGCATCGCCGGCAACAAAGCGAGCATGAACAACACCGCCAACGTGGTGGCGGCGAGCATCAAGCGAACGCGAAGAGAACGGATCAAGTGCAGCGCTCATTGAACAGGTAGCCAAGGCCGCGCACGGTGTCGATCGGCTTGAACCCGGCCGGGCCTTCGAGCTTGCGGCGCAGACGGCCGACCAGCACTTCGATGACATTCGGATCGCGCTCGTCATCGTCCGGATAGAGCTGCTCCATCAAGCGATCCTTGGGCACCACCTGCTGATGGTGGCGCATGAGGTATTCGAGGATGCGGTATTCGTAAGCAGTCAGCGCCAGCGGTTGCTCATCGAGGCTGGCCTGTTTGCGATTGAGGTCGAGCAGCAACGGCCCGGCGACGATGGTCGACTGGGTGAAGCCGCTGGAGCGGCGCAGCAATGCGTTCAGGCGCGCATCGAGCTCTTCGAACTGGAACGGCTTGACCACGTAATCGTCGGCACCGGCGGCGAGCCCTTCGACCTTGTCCTGCCAGTTGCCGCGCGCGGTGAGGATCAGGATCGGGAAGGTCTTGCCGCCCGAGCGCAACTGGCGGATCAGGTCGAGGCCGCCCATGCCCGGCAGGCCGAGATCGATCACCGCCAGATCGAAGTTGTACTGACCGGTCTGGTACAGCGCCTCCTCGGCATTGGCCACGGACTCGACCACATGACCGCTTTCCGTCAGGCGGGTTTGCAGGTGATGACGCAACAGCGCCTCGTCTTCGACGACCAACAGTTTCATGCCTTTCTCCCTATCACTTGAACTCTCCAGGCAACTACCTGTGGGAGCGAGCCTGCTCGCGAATCCGGTGGATCAGCCAAGCAAATGTCGGCTGATACACCCCTTTCGAGCAGGCTCGCTCCCACACTTCAATCGGCGGCAACCGCTTAGAAATAGTAGTTGGCCGACAGGTAGGTCTGCGCGCTGCTGGTCAAGTCCAGCGAGCCCTGTTTGCTGCCGCCGCTCTCTTTCATTTCGGTGCTGGCGTTGCTGCGCAGGTAACGGTAACCGAGTTCTATCGAGGTGTTCTGCGAAACTTGCTGCAACACACCCACCTGGCCACCGATGGCGTAACCGATATCGCTGTCACGGCTGAAACCTGGCGAATCCTGCGTCAGCTTGGTCAGACCGGCCGTGGCGCCACCGAACAACTTGGTGCTGCCGCCCACCGGGTAGAACAGGTCATAGCTGCCGAGCAGATTTTCCTGGCGCAGTTTAACGCCATTGTGCGAGCCGGAGACGTTGTCGTAGGTGGCGTAGTAGCGGCCCTGGCTGTTTTGCTGACCGAGGCGCATGCCGTAGGTGTTGTTGCCGTCGATGGCCCCGGTGACGTTGGGGTTGCCGAGATTGTTGTTGAGCGCGTGGGACTTGTCGATCTTGTCGCTGGTCTGGCCGAACGTCAGGCCGGCGAAGTTGCTGGTGTCGTCGGCGTTCGCCGCGATGCTGGAGCCTAACAGGGTAAAAGCCAGCAGCAGTTTGTTGATACGAGTCATGGGTATTTCCTCTTTCACAGTGCTGTTTGGGTATGGCGCAAGGTTACTGAGCCGCCCCTGTACGGCCCCTGAACCGTCTCTGAACCTGACCTGAACCGGATCGACTAGGCTGTTCTGACCACTTTCAATAAGGAGACCCGACCATGCGCCTGTTCCTCGCCCTCACTTTGCTGGCAGTCAGCAGCTTCACCCAGGCTGCGATCAAGACTGAAGAAATTCCCTACCAAAGCGCCGACGGCAGCCAACTGATCGGCTACTACGCCTATGACGACGCGATCAAAGGCCCACGCCCCGGCGTTGTCGTGGTCCACGAATGGTGGGGGCTGAACGATTACGCCAAGCGCCGCGCGCGGGATCTCGCCGAACTCGGCTACAGCGCGCTGGCCATCGATATGTACGGCGACGGCAAAAACACCGAGCACCCGAAAGACGCCATGGCGTTCATGCAGGCAGCGACCAAGGACGCCGATGCGGCGAGCAAGCGCTTCGCCGCCGGGCTCGATCTGTTGAAGAAGCAAAAGCAGACCGACCCGAACAGGATCGCCGCCATCGGCTATTGCTTCGGTGGCGCCGTGGTGCTGAATGCGGCGCGTCAGGGTGTGCCGCTGGCCGGCGTGGTGAGTTTCCATGGCGCGCTGGCAACCAAGACCCCGGCGACTCCGGGCAGCGTCAAGGCGAAAATCCTCGTCGAGCACGGTGCGCTGGACAGCATGGTCACTCAGGACCACGTCACCGCGTTCAAGTCGGAGATGGACAAGGCCGGGGCGGACTACCAGTTCGTCAGTCTGGATGGCGCCAAGCATGGTTTCAGCAACCCGGATGCCGATCGCCTGAGCCATGGCGAGCATGGCGGGCCGGACATTGGTTACAACAAGGCGGCGGATGAAAAGTCGTGGGCGGATATGCAGGCGTTCTTCAAGAAGATTTTCGGTTGAGTCAGTAAAGACCGAGGCGCGGCTTTCGCGAGCAGGCTCGCTCCCACACCGGATATCTGTCGCCCAGAAGATCCCTTGTGGGAGCGAGCCTGCTCGCGAAGGCTTCACCGCCGATCTCGACCTCGCCCCGACTAACCGGCAAAATGCCCGCCATGCATACCACCCCCGCCCTGCCCGCCTGCTGCACTGCGCTCGACAGCCATTGGCCGTTGCCGACGGTCCTGGTCGATACCGTGCTGCTCAGTACCCACTTCGACCCGGCACGCCTGCTTGGCGATGACTTCCAGCGCAGCGCTGTGCCGGCGCCGCCGAGCATTCAGCGCTCGGTGGCCAAGCGCCAGGCCGAGTTTCTCGCTGGACGCATCTGCGCGCGGGCCGCGCTGCAACAACTCGAAGGCCTGAATATCGTCCCGCCGATTGGCGAAGACCGCGCGCCGGTTTGGCCGGCGCACATCTGCGGTTCGATCACCCACAGCACTGGCCGTGCGGCGGCGATTGTCGCCAACAAACAGCACTGGCGCGGCTTGGGCATGGATCTGGAAAACCTGTTGAGCCACGAGCGCGCCGAACGTCTGGCCGGGGAAATTCTCACCCCGGCGGAATTGCAGCGCATGGCGGCAGGCTCGCAGGAGCAATTGGCGCTGCGGGTGACCCTGACGTTTTCGGTGAAAGAGAGTTTATTCAAAGCGCTGTACCCGATCGTGCAGCAGCGCTTTTATTTCGAGCATGCCGAAGTGCTGGAATGGACTGCGGCGGGTCAGGTCAGGCTGCGGTTGCTGACTGATTTGTCCAGCGAATGGCGCAACGGATCGGAGCTGGAGGCGCAGTTTGCAGTGCAGGATGGGCAGTTGTTGAGTCTGGTCAGCATTCAAGCCTGAAGTCTTGCATTGCCTGCATGGTCCTCATCGCTGGCAAGCCAGCTCCCACAGTATTCGCGGTGAACGCAGATACAATGTACACCTGCAAAACCTGTGGGAGCTGGCTTGCCAGCGATGGGGCCAGCCCTGCCACCACACATCCTACCGGCGCTCCTGATTCCTCGGCCAGCTCAGACTGAAACACGCCCCACCCAGGCTCTTGCTCTTGCCAATGATCGCCCGGCCGTCGTGCCAGTGAATGATCCGTCGCACAATCGACAGTCCCAGACCATGCCCGCCCGAGGCCCGCGTGCGGCTATCGTCCAAGCGCAGAAACGGCGTGAAGATCCGTTCCCATGCCACTTCCGGCACGCCCGGCCCGTCGTCCTCGACGTCGATCCGGCAACGCAACTGGCCGACCTGATAACTCACCGTCACCTGCGAATGCGCATGGCGCATCGCGTTGCCCACCAGATTCTGCAGCGCCCGATGCAGATAACGCGGCTCGGCCTCGACCCACGCGCCGTCGTTGTCGGCCGATGACAAACACAAACCGCGCTGCACCGTGACCTCGGCGCGCAGCGGCGCCAATTCTGCGATCACCTGATTGACCAGCGCATCCAGATCGATGCGCTGGAAAGTCAGCGCCGGCGAGCCCTGCTCCAGTCGTGCGTAAGTGAGCATCTCGTCGACCAGTTTATCGAGGTCTTCGATGTCGTGATCCATGCCTTCGCGGTATTTCTCCAGTGCCTGCGGGGTGGTCGCCGTGCCGATCATCTCCAGACCGAAACGCAGCCGCGCCACCGGCGTGCGCAGCTCATGAGACACCGCGCGCACCAGTTCACGCTGGATCGCCAGCAACTGCTGCAAGTGCTCGGCCATGCCATTGAACGCCGACGCCAGCCGCCCAACCGAGTCGGCACCGCGCGCCGGCACACGGGTTTCCAGGCTGCCCTTGGCGATGCGCGTGGCCGCCGCTTCGAGGCCGCGCAAACGTCGCTCGAGCTGACGCACCAACAGATAAACGATAAGGCCGATCAGGGTCAGGCCCAGCGCGGCAATCAATACCAGCCATTCCGGCGGGTACGGATTCATCTGATACAGCGGGCCGATTTCCAGCACCCACGGCGTGCCGACCATGCCGGCGAAGACGCGGATCGAATCGCCGCCCTTGCCCAGCGCCATCACCGTATCGCCCTCGGCCACGCGGCGGCTCTGGTCTTCGTCCATGTCGGCGTCATTTACCGTGACCAGACGCAGATCGAAGCCGAAGCCTTTTTCCTGCTTTATCTGCGCCAGACGCTTGGGCTGTTCGCCGACCGGTACCCGCACCAGTTCATCGGCCAGCAGGTAAATGGTCGCCCGGGCCAGTTGCTCGCTGATTTGCTGCACCTCGCCCACCAGCATCATTTGCTCTTTTTCGCTGATCAGCCGATAGACCTTGGCCGCGTGTGGCCCGGTCTGCTCGACCAGCGCCTGACCTCGCAACACACGGGTGCGCTGGGCCAGATCGAGGTCGGTTTCGGCGAATTTCTTCAGCGTCAGCGGAATACCGAGCAGCCGCTCCCACACCAGCAACGCGCGATGGCGTTCGGTCTGGTTCATCGGTTGCAGATTATCGGCCATCAGCGAGAAAGTGCCGTGGGCCAGGCGCTCGCGGTATTGCTCGCTGCGCACCTGATTGAGCAGGTTCAGCGCCAGCACGCCGAGTACCGCCACCAGAATCAGCGCGGCGCACATGCCGCCGTAGATGCGCAGGAAGATCGAATTCACAGCGCCAGGTCTGCGCAGGCTTCCGGGACGAACAGGTAGCCTTTGCTGCGGATGGTCTTGATCAGGCGCGGATGATCGGGGTCATCGCCGATTTTCGGACGGATGCGCGAGATGCGCACGTCGATCGAGCGGTCCTGGCCGTCGTAGCCGATGCCGCGCAATGCAGTGAAGATTTCTTCCCGGGAAAGAATCCGCCCGGCGTTGGACACCAGCAGCCACAGCAGGTCGAACTCGGCGCTGGTCAGCTCGATGCCGTTGTCGCTCAGCCAGGCTTCACGTAACGCGTTGTCGACCACCAGTGGACCGAATTGCAAACGCCGGGATTTTTCCGCGACCGGCTCCGGTGTGTCACTGCGGCGCAGCAAAGCCTGGATCCGCGCCAGCAACAAGCGCGGACGCACCGGTTTGCATACGTAGTCGTCGGCACCGAGGTCGAGGCCGTGGATCTGATCAGCGTCATCGGTGCGCGCGGTGAGCATCAGGATCGGCCCGTCGTACTGGCTGCGCACCTTGCGGCAGATGCTCAGGCCATCCTCGCCGGGCAGCATCAGATCGAGGATCACCAGATCCGGCTGCTCCTTGATGATCCGCGCCGCCGCCAGCGCGCCGTTGCCTTCGATCTCCACGCGCAGGCCATTGGCTTGCAGGTAATCGCGGGTGAGCTCGGCCAGTCGCTGGTCATCCTCGACGATCAATACCTGCCAGGTTTGTTGCTCCACCGGTGACCTCTGCTTGCTGTTTTTATTAAAAGAAGAAAGACAATCGCCTGACACGGACAAAACCTGTGGGAGCGAGCCTGCTCGCGAAAGCGTCTGTTGCACCAGCTCAGTGGTCAACCGATTCGCGAGCAGGCTCGCTCCCACAATCCTGCGTGTACCTCCCGATCATCTGTCATGTTTCAGGAGGATAAAAATGCCCATGCACCCAGCGATTGTATAAACGCCGCTCACCCGGAAAACAAGTCGGTAAATGCGTTCGGACAAGGCGGAATTCTGTGATAGGGTTCGCGCCCTTAAAAAACCGCTGAAGCGTTTTTCCAGGCAAAAAAACAGTGACAAACGGTCTGGCTCAGCAAGTTCGCGGCCTACACGCGTTTTCGCTGTTTCTTACACAAATTACGCACAGGCTTATCCACAGGTAGTACGTTGCAATCCCCCCCTGAAACGCATTATCTTGTAGCACGGCGAAAACAGAGACCCTACATATAGGGTTTTCACCTAAAACGCCCAACCACATTTCAGACCTGAAACTCAAGTGCTTTATGGCCAGTTTCCGGTAGAACAAGCGAGTTTTTTCAAGCCCAAACCGCACTGGCGGATGGCACCGTTTTATTTGGTCCGAAACGGACAAAACGGTATGGGTGTTGCAGTCATGACTGCCACCCGCGAAGGAATCCGGTGGCGAGCTTCGGCTCGTAACCAAAACTTCGGCAAGGATGCGGCGTTGCAGCCTTTTTCCTACTGTTCCGAAGTTTTTAATGCCGACGCCCGTCGGTTGCAGTGCTTCGGTACAGAACGGTGAGCACCATGACGGTGCCAAACAAACATAGAGAATGTGGAGACCACCCCCCATGCAAACCGACACAACTCGCGAGAACCCGCAGGGCACCTTGCCGCAGGCCGCCGATTCGACTTCGGATCTGGCAGCCACCGCGCCTGGCCAGCTGCGCGTGATCAAGCGTAATGGCACTGTCGTTCCTTACACCGATGACAAGATCACCGTCGCTATCACCAAAGCGTTCCTCGCAGTTGAAGGCGGCACCGCTGCCGCCTCGTCGCGAATCCACGACACCGTTGCGCGCCTGACCGAGCAGGTCACCGCGACCTTCAAGCGTCGCATGCCATCGGGCGGCACCATCCACATCGAAGAAATCCAGGACCAGGTCGAACTGGCCCTGATGCGTGCCGGCGAGCAGAAAGTCGCCCGTGACTACGTGATCTACCGTGACGGCCGTTCGAAAGAGCGCGCAGCGCACGCTCCTGCCGAAGCAGCAGTCAACGCGCACCCGTCGATCCGCATCACCCGCGCCGACGGCAGCCTCGCGCCGCTGGACATGGGCCGCCTGAACACCATCGTCACCGAAGCCTGCGAAGGCCTGGAAGAAGTCGACGGCGACCTGATCCAGCGCGAAACCCTGAAGAACCTGTACGACGGCGTGGCCCTGACCGACGTCAACACCGCACTGGTGATGACCGCCCGCACCCTGGTCGAGCGCGAGCCGAACTACTCGTTCGTCACCGCCCGCCTGCTGATGGACACCCTGCGTGCCGAAGGCCTGAACTTCCTCGAAGTCGCCGAAAGCGCCACCCATCACGAAATGGCCGACCTGTACGCCAAGGCTCTGCCGGCGTACATCGCCAAAGGTATCGAGTTCGAACTGCTGAACCCTGTGCTGGCCACCTTCGACCTGGAAAAACTGGGCAAGGCGATCAACCACGAGCGCGATCAGCAATTCACCTACCTGGGCCTGCAGACCCTGTACGACCGCTACTTCATCCACAAGGATGGCGTGCGTTTCGAACTGCCGCAGATCTTCTTCATGCGCGTGGCCATGGGCCTGGCGATCGAAGAGAAGCAGAAAGAAGACCGTGCGATCGAGTTCTACAACCTGCTGTCCTCGTTCGACTACATGGCTTCGACCCCGACCCTGTTCAACGCCGGTACCCTGCGTCCACAGCTGTCGAGCTGCTACCTGACCACCGTGCCGGACGACCTGTCGGGCATCTATCACGCGATCCACGACAACGCCATGCTGTCGAAATTTGCCGGCGGCCTGGGCAACGACTGGACGCCGGTTCGTGCGCTGGGTTCGTACATCAAGGGCACCAACGGCAAGTCGCAAGGCGTTGTGCCGTTCCTCAAAGTGGTGAACGACACCGCCGTGGCCGTGAACCAGGGTGGCAAGCGCAAAGGCGCGGTGTGTGCCTACCTGGAAACCTGGCACATGGACATCGAAGAGTTCATCGAGCTGCGCAAGAACACCGGTGATGATCGTCGTCGTACCCACGACATGAACACTGCCAACTGGATCCCTGACCTGTTCATGAAGCGCGTCTTCGATGACGGCAAGTGGACCCTGTTCTCGCCATCCGAAGTACCGGACCTGCACGACCTGACCGGTAAGGCCTTCGAAGAGCGCTACGAGTACTACGAAGCGCTGACCGAGTACCCGGGCAAGGTCAAGCTGTTCAAGACCATCCAGGCCAAAGACCTGTGGCGCAAGATGCTGTCCATGCTGTTCGAAACCGGCCACCCATGGCTGACTTTCAAAGACCCGTGCAACCTGCGCAGCCCGCAACAGCACGTCGGCGTGGTCCACAGCTCGAACCTGTGCACCGAGATCACCTTGAACACCAACAAGGACGAAATCGCCGTTTGCAACCTGGGCTCGATCAACCTGCCGAACCACATCGTCGACGGCAAGCTCGATACCGCCAAGCTGCAACGCACCGTGAACACCGCCGTGCGCATGCTCGATAACGTGATCGACATCAACTACTACTCGGTGCCGCAAGCGAAGAACTCCAACTTCCGCCACCGTCCGGTCGGTCTGGGCATCATGGGCTTCCAGGACGCTCTGTACCTGCAGCACATCGCCTACGGCTCCGACGCTGCCGTCGAGTTCGCCGACAAGTCGATGGAAGCGGTCAGCTACTACGCGATCCAGGCTTCCTGCGACCTGGCCGACGAGCGCGGCGCCTACGAGACGTTCAACGGTTCGCTGTGGTCCAAGGGCATCCTGCCACTGGATTCGCAACAGATCCTGATCGAACAGCGTGGCGAGAAGTACATCGACGTCGACCTGAAGGAAACCCTCGACTGGGCACCGGTTCGCGCCCGTGTACAGAAAGGCATCCGTAACTCGAACATCATGGCCATCGCACCGACCGCGACCATCGCCAACATCACTGGCGTCTCGCAGTCGATCGAACCGACCTACCAGAACCTGTACGTGAAATCGAACCTGTCGGGCGAATTCACCGTGATCAACCCGTACCTGGTTCGCGACCTGAAGGCTCGCGGTCTGTGGGACTCGGTCATGATCAACGACCTGAAGTACTACGACGGTTCGGTGCAGCAGATCGAGCGCATCCCGCAAGAACTCAAAGAGCTCTACGCGACCGCGTTCGAAGTGGACACCAAGTGGATCGTTGACGCCGCCAGCCGTCGTCAGAAGTGGATCGACCAGGCCCAGTCGCTGAACCTGTACATCGCCGGCGCATCGGGCAAGAAGCTCGACGTGACCTACCGCATGGCCTGGTACCGCGGTCTGAAAACCACCTACTACCTCCGTGCCCTGGCCGCGACCAGCACCGAGAAGTCGACCATCAACACCGGTAAACTGAACGCTGTTTCCAGCGGCGGCAACCACGGCGACGATTCGGTTCTGGCCGCTCCGGCAGGTCCGGCGCCAGTGCCAAAGGCCTGCGCGATTGACGAGCCGGATTGCGAAGCTTGCCAATAAGCTGAGCTGATTCAGGCGTTGCGAGACGCCTGATATCTCGAGAAAAAAGAAAACCCCCGACAGACTTGCTGTTTGTCGGGGGTTTTCTTTTTTCCTGAAACACTGCGGCTCTAACGAACCGGCAAAAAGACTCCTCAACTGAAAGAGTCTTTAACAGTGCTTAACGGCGGCAACCGCCGTTATTGAAAGGACCTGCCACGCGGACCCAGCCGCTGGCTTGCGGGACATTGCTGCACATAGTGCGGCCGGTCGAAGCCGACTCATACAACCACCAGGAAGCCGGTGCCGCCTGAGCGATTACAGCACCCAGCAACAAACTTGCGGCCAAAGTCAGACCAAAACCCATACGCAGCGACATAACGATCTCCATTTCACGTGAATGTCTCCAACACGAACAGCGCAAGACAAGCATCTTGCCGACTCAAGCAGAAACGATATTAGAAGTGCCGAAACCCAGCACTTATCAATCATCAAAAGACTCGACGAAAGAGGGCGAACCTTACGCCACCGCGCAATCAATAACAACACTCAAAAGATCAGAACAACGTAACTATCTAACTATTAAATACTTAAAAACCGTGCAACCAGGCACAAAAAAACATACAACGATAGTTGCATAAATGGATCAACTAAAAAAGCAAAGTGGTTAATCCAAACGCGCCATCACGGCATCTTCCTTAACGATAAAACTTCCATTGATAAAGTTTAGGCAAACGCTCAAGGCGCAAAGCCTCCACCTAGCGCCAGGTGCAACGTCATTTGGGCCTGAAGACGCTCGAAGCGATTCTGTGCTAGAGAAATTTGCGCCGCCCGACGACTTTCTTGCAGATCCAGCCACTCTTTTATACCCGTCTGCCCGCTGCGATACCGAATCTCGGCCAATCCTTCGGCTTGGGTTGCCGCCGCCAGTGCCTGCTCACGTCGCCTTCCCTGCTCAGCTAGCTGAACTTGTGCCGACAGCGCATCTTCGACTTCCGCCAAAGCGCTATAGAGTCCTTGCCGAAATTCGATAACCGCTACCTGATAGTCCACTTCAGACAGGCCAACTGTGTACTTTCGAACATTCCATTGAACGAACGGCAAGCTAATGCCAACGCCCAATAAGCCAACCGGATTACTGAGTACTTGGCGTAACTGCTGACTTGCGCCAGTTGTCAAATTGCCGGTGAGCGAGAAAGTTGGGTAGAAGCTGGCACGCGTTGCATCATAGTTTGACAGCGCTTGCCGCAACCTCCATTCCGCAGCTTGCAGATCGGGGCGCCGAGCAATCAATTCGGCAGGCAAGCCTGCCGGTACATCAGGCAAGGGCGACGATGGTAATTTTTCAAGTTCGGAAAAGCGATGCTCGGGCGCCTGATTGAAAATGATAGCCAGCGCATTGCGCGCCACTTCAAGTTGCTGCAGATAATCGCTAAGCACAGCACGCTGAGTGGCCAACACCTGTTCGGCTTGCGCCTCTTCCAACCCAGTTGCCGCGCCAACTCGATGTTGGGCCTGCACCAAATGCAAAGTTTGCTCGGCGTAGCGGATACTTTCCCGCGCCGAACTGGCCAGTTCATTGAAGAGACCAATTCGCCAATACAAGCGCGCGGTGTTACCGACCAGGCTCAGAGAACTGGCGCGTCGATCAAAGTCAGTCGCCAGTAATGCCCATTGTGCAGCATCGCGCGCGCTCGCCAGTCGCCCCCACAAGTCGATCTCATAACGCACCGATGAAGAGGTTGAAAATCGACGCTGACTTGAATTGCCGCGATGAAGGCCACGACTCCAATCCGCCCCCGCCCCCACATCAAGATCCGGCGCGATATCAGTGCCTGTAAGTCCTGCCTGAAGTGTGGCCTGGCGCACCCTCAGGCCAGCAACAGCCAAATCGTTATTACGCACCAGTGCGTCGTCGATCAACGTGCTCAGGCACTGATCGGAAAAAATTTCCCACCATCGCGCCTTGGTAACCAATGAGCGTTCGTGCGCGATGTCACCGAACCAGAAAGCGGGTGTCTGGACTTCCGGCTGCCGATAATCGCTGTGCAACAAAGTGCCACAGCCGCCCAGGCAAAGAGGCAACAGCAATGCCCAGGCACTGTTGAAGTTGATGCGCGTCATTCGCGGGACAACGCCTGAATCGGATCAAGTCTGGCGGCATTGCGCGCCGGGATATAGCCGAACAGAACGCCCACCAGAAGCGAGCACAGACAGGCTGAAATCATCGCCAGCGCAGTGAACTCCATCACGATCGTCTGCACGAAATAGCCAAATACCTGACTGACCAGCAAGGACAACAGGACGCCTAGCAGCCCCCCCAGCAGGCACACCAGCACCGCCTCGATCAGAAATTGCTGCAAGATGTCCGCACGCCGTGCGCCGACGGCCATGCGCAGGCCTATTTCCCGGGTTCGCTCAGTAACCGATACCAGCATGATATTCATCACGCCGATACCTCCCACCATGAGCGAAATCAACGCCACGGCGGAAATCAGCAGGGTCAGGGTATCTGTGGTTTTCTGTACGATTTTCAGGATGCTGTCGCTGGAACTGAGGAAAAAATCGGCGCGCCCATGCCGCGCCACCAATAGCGTCTGCAGCGCTTGTTCCGCCGCGGCGCTGACAACTTGATCCTTGAGCCGAACCTTGATGGAACTGAAATGGCTCTGCCCAAGCAAACGACTCATCACCGTCGTGTAGGGCAGATAAACCTGAAGGCTCGGTCCTGAAAAACCGTCATCGCGATTTTCCATGACTCCGACTATCGTGCAAGGCAGCCCGCCCACCAGAATCACTTGGCCCAGCGCTTCCTCCCAGTCCTTGAACAATCGTTTTCTAGTGTTGTGATCAATGATCACAGTCTGACCGCGACGCACTGCATCGCTGGCACTGAACACTACCCCTCGAACCATGCGGATGCCCATCACCTGGAAATAATCCTGACCAACACCATTGACGGTGCCGCTGACATGCACGTTGCGGTAGCGGATCGTCCGACTGGCATTGACCATCGGTGAAACGCTGTCGACCCAGCGCTGCGCCTGAATGATCTGCAAGTCTACTGGCTGCAATGTTCGTATCGAGTTCGCCTGCTCGTCACCCCAGTCCTTGCCTGGATACACATCGACTGTATTCGTGCCCATGGTACTGATGTCGCGTAATACTCGAGTCTGAGCACCCTGCCCCAGCGCCACTACCGAAACCACCGAGGCAATGCCGATGATGATCCCCAACATGGTCAACAACGTGCGCATGCGATGACTGCACAAGGCAGCCCAAGCTATCTTGAAGGCTTCGCGCAAACGTCGCCATTGCACCGCCGCCACTGGCTCGCGCTGCTGATCCTGCGATTTGCTTGCGCGCTCGCCGGACGGCCTCTGAACAAGTTTGCGGCCAGCATTCACCTGATCTGCGACGATCTCGCCGTCACGAATTTCGATGATGCGATCGGTGCACTGCGCCACTTGCAAGTCATGGGTCACGATGATGATCGTATGACCGCTGCGATGCAGCTCGCGCAGGATCGCCATTACCTCTTCACCACTGCGCGAGTCCAGCGAACCGGTAGGTTCGTCGGCCAGAATCACAGGGCCGCCGTTGATCAATGCACGGGCAATGCTGACTCGTTGCTGCTGACCACCGGAAAGCTGCGCTGGCAGATACTGCATCCGCTGCCCTAATCCAAGCCGCTGCAACAGCTCTTCGGCTCGTTGCCGATGCAGGGTAGATGGCTGATCGGCGTAAATCGCCGGGACCTGCACATTGGCTGCCGCACTCAGATGCGAGAGCAAATGAAAACGTTGAAAAATGAAGCCGAAGTGCTCGCGTCGCAACGTCGCCAGCTCATCGCTGCTCATTGAGAAGACGTCGGCGCCATTGATGCAGTAGCGACCGGCAGAGGGGCGGTCCAGACATCCGAGAATGTTCATCAGACTGGACTTGCCGGAACCGGACGGCCCGATGATGGCCACCATTTCACCGGCACCAATGGTCAGATTCACATTACGCAGTACTTGCGTCCTCGCCTCGCCATCAGCGAACCAACGCTGCACGTCCTCCAAGCGTAACAGCGGTATGACAGAGCGTGCTTCTTTCATCGGATCTGACGCAGAGCGCTCGGGCTCGTTAAAGCTGTTCATTGCGGCTCCGGCTCTTCGCCGATGACAACCTCGTCATGCTCCTTGAGCCCTTCCAGCACCTGAACGTTAAGGTCATTGCGTAATCCGGTTGTGACCAGCACTGTCTGCGGCTGGCCCCCTGTCATTCGGCGCACTTCGTAGCGGCCGTCAGCGGCGCGCCGACCCAGCGCGGCCACCGAGACCGTGGTGGCTTTCTGTGCTGATTCAAGCAGAACACTGACCTGTGCCGTCATCGAGGGACGTAACGAACGGTCGTCATTCGGCACGTCAAACAGCGCATTGTAATAAACCGCTGCGTCTGCACCGCCGCCAGTCGAGCCGCTCGCTCCCTGCGACTGCTCCTGCCGGGCAATGGACTCGGGCGCCGGTTCAACTGCACGAATATGGCTTGTGAAGCGTCGGTCTGGATCGCCCAGAATATTGAACGACACCGTTTGACCAGGCTTGACTCGAACTACATCGGCTTCCGATATCCGAGCCTCGACCGTCATACGGTCCAGCCGGGCAAGAATCAGCAATGTCGGAACACTCTGTGCTGACACGACCGTCTGGCCTTGTCTGGTGACTACGGCGATGACCTCCCCGTCCATCGGTGCGCTGATACGCGTGTAGCCCAAATTGACTTCGGCGATCCTGATTTCAATCTCTGCCTGGGAAATCTGTGCCGCCAAGGAAGCCAATTCCGCGCGCGAGCTTTGTAGTTGCGCCTCGGCTATTTCGAGATCGGCACGCGACCCAGCTTCACTGGCCACCAGGCTTTGCTTGCGACGAAAGTCCAATTGGTACTGGCGAATCATCGCCTGTCGGGCCTTGTACTGCGCCCGCACACTGAGCAATGCGGCTCGCGCTTTGAGCAGTTCATTCTGAGGTAGCAACGGGTCGATTTCAGCCAGCAACTGACCTCGGTGCACCGTATCGCCCAGCCCCGCCTTCAGGCTCTGGAGTTGTCCATTGACTTGCGCACCGACGCTCACTTGCTGGAAAGGTTTGACCGTACCGCTGGCCAACACGGTTTCTTCAATGTCTTCGATGACGACGGTCGCGGTCAGGTATTTCTTTGGCGCGGCGCCCCATTGATTACCCCACGAGACCCAGACCAGAAGAGCAGTCACGAACAGCGTTCCGAACGCAATTCGCAAGCGAGAGGAAAAAACCATGAATCGTTGCGTCCTTGTCAGCAGTTGGGCCAGCCGCTCATTGGGGCCCGGATTTGCGCGAGCAGGCAAATGAACCGGCTCGAGGAGACGGGTTCGTCAAGCATGACTGGCCCGGTGCTGCGCATTAAACAAGAAAGCCCCTCAAAGAGGGGCTTTGCGTTACAGCTTTTTACAAAACATCAATGTCAGGTCATCTGAATAATGGTCTGCATAATCGTGCTCTGCGTCGAAATGGTCTTGGCGTTCGCCTGATAGTTGCTCTGGCCTTTGATCAGATCAACCAGCTCATTGGTCAGATTGACGTTCGACTCCTCCAGCGAGTTGGATTGAATGGAGCCCAGCGTGCCGGTTTCCGGAGCGTCATAACCCGGGATACCCGAAGCAAAGGTTTCCTTCCAGCTGGTGCCGCCGACAGCTTGCAGACCTTGCTCGTTAGTGAAGCTGGCCAATGCGACCTGGCCGATGGCCTTGTTCTGGTTGTTGCTGAAGTTAGCGAACAGGGTACCGGTGCCGTCGATGGTCAGGTTGGTGATCTGGCCGGTAGCGTAACCATCCTGAGTCGGGATCGTGCGTGAGGTGTCGGCGTTGTATTGGGTGGTGCTGGCCATGGAAATGGTCACGCCATTCGGGTTCGCCGCTGCGCCATTAGGCGTGAAGTTGCCATTGGTCACGGTGCCCGGCACCCAGTTTTTCAACGTGAGATCGCTGCTAATGATCGGGTTAGTCGGATCAGCCGGGTTAGGCGTGCTCACCTGAACCAGTTTGCCTGAACTGTCGAACGTCAGCGTCGAAGCCACCGGCGGCGTGGTGACAGGGTTGGTACCGGTAGCGTCCGGGTTGCGACCATCAACCAGAGTGTAGACCTTCCAGACGTTGTCGCCGGTCTTGACCATGTACTGATCCATGACGTGCGAGTTGCCCTGAGTGTCATAGATCGGCGTGCTGAAGGACTTGGTGTAAGTCTCAGGCTTGGAAGGATCGAACACGACGGCAGTGGCGCCAGTATCGATGATTTTCGGTGCCGACGAATTCAGGTTGATGCTCGAGGTCACCGCCGAAGTGGATTTCGGCGCGAGGTTCGAAGTATCGATCTTCAAATCGGTCAGCACACCGTTGATGATCTTGCCATTGGCATCCACACCGTAACCCTGCAGACGCGAGGTGTAGTCGGTATTGGTAATGAAACCTTGGTCGTCGACCTTGAACGTACCGGCACGGGTGTACGAGATCGAGCCGTTGTTGCTCATGGTGAAGAAGCCGGAACCGTTGATCCCCATGTCCAGCACGTTGCCAGTGTTGTTGATGTCACCCTGGGTGAACTGCTGGGACACATTGGCCAGGCGCACGCCGTTGCCGATCACTTTGGTACCGGTACCCAAACGAGTGGCCGAGTACACGTCTGCGAATTCTGCCCGCGAGGATTTGAAACCGGCGGTAGCGACGTTGGCGATGTTGTTGCCGGTTACGTCGAGTTGTTTGTTGGCGGCATAGAGACCGCTAAGGCCGATGTTAAAAGACATGTTCCACTCCTTCGTGCCGGGTTAGTCGGCTCTATATACCAATGGTTTGTACTTTGGACAGGGCAACGGTGCCCTTGCCGGCCAGGTTGAGCATCAGCTCGCCACCGGTCTGGCTGATCGTCACGCTGTTGACGGTCGCTGGCAGATAAGTCGCCAGGTCCGTCGCGGTGCCGTTGATCGGTGCGTTGGCCTTGAATGTGTAAGTGCCGACCGGAACCACGGTGCCCGCGGTGTCCTTGCCGTCCCAAGTGAAGCTGGCATCGCCGGCGGCGCGGCTGCCCAGGTCGATGGTGCGCACGGTTTTGCCGTCCTTGTCGGTGATGGTCACGGTGCCGCCGGCAATCGACGAAGGCACGGTGACCGAACCGGTCAGGCCTTTGCTCGGGTCATCGAGCTGGGCGGTATTGGTCTGCACGATCACGTTGCGACCGACCAGCGACGACGCTTGCAGCGCCTGCGACGAGTTGTAGTTGCCGGCAAGGCCGCTGACGGTGGAGTTCAGCGTGGTGATGCCTTCAAGGCTGCTGAACTGCGCCAACTGCGCGACGAAAGCGCTGTTGTCCTGCGGGTCGAGCGGGTTCTGGTTTTTCAGCTGGGTGACCAGCAATTGCAGGAAAGCATCCTTGCCCAGCGCCTGGCCGCCGGTGGCACTGTTGGTCGCCGAAGCGATGCCGCCTGACGTAGTGCTGCTGGCCTTCTTCGATGAGTTGGCCAGGATGTCGTTCATGCTCAGGCTGCTGGTGGTATCCGTAACGCTCATGGCAGTCGCCCCTTATTACTGACCGAGGGTCAGTACCTTCTGCATCATGGTTTTGGCGGTGTTCATCATTTCCGCGTTGGTCTGGAACGAGCGGCTCGCGGAAATCATGTCAGCCATTTCTTCCACCACGTTGACGTTCGGGTAGTAGACGTAGCCCTTGGCGTCGGCGGCCGGATGGTTCGGCTCGTAGCGCGCTTCGAGGTTGCTCTGGTCTTCGACAACGCCGAGTACCTGCACGCCCTGCCCGGCCGCGTCCTGGTTCTGGAACAGCGAATTGCTGCCGCCGGCCTGGCCGCCCTGGAACATGGTGGCGAACACCGGATGACGCGCGCGGTAGGTCTGGTCGATGCTCGACGAAACGGTTTCGGCGTTGGCGATGTTCGACGCCACGGTGTTCAGACGCGTGGTCTGCGCGCTCATGCCGCTGCCGGCAATGTTGAAAACGCTGGACAGGGACATGGATTACTCTCCGCGCAGGGCTGACACCAGCCCTTTGAATTTGCTGTTGAGCAGGGTGAAGCTGGCCTGGAAGCCGACGGCGTTTTCCGCGTAGTTCGACTGTTCCAGTTGAGCGTCGACGGTGTTCTGGTCGATCGAAGGCTGCATCGGCGTGCGATACATCAGCGACTCGTCGCCGTTGCCCAGCCCTTCAGCCTCGATGTGCCGGCTGTTGGTCATGTTCAGGGCAAAGTGGCCGCCGGTCTTGGTCTTCTCGGTCTGTGCTTCGAGCACTTTGGAGAAATCCAGATCCCGCGCCTTGTAGTTCGGGGTGTCGGCGTTGGCGATGTTGTTGGCCAGCACTTCGGCACGCTGGGCGCGGAAGCCCAGTGCCTTTTCGTGAATGCCCAGCGCTTTGTCGAAGCTGATGCTCATGTCGGGAACCTTCAGGTGACCGGTTTTTCGTATCTGAGCTTTAGCAAGCGCCGTGCCAAATGGAAGAACCCCCGTATTCCGGGGCTTTGCGCCGGACAGGCAAAGCGGCAATGCCAGAAAAGCGGCAACCGGTTACCGCCGGATGCCGCTTTTCTGCCGCTTGCCGTCCTTGCCATGTCAGCGCAGATCCCTGTGGGAGCGAGCCTGCTCGCGAAGGCGGCGTGTCAGGCGCCAACTGTCTTACGGACAGACCGCTTCGCGAGCAGGCTCGCTCCCACAGGGGGTTGTGGTGTTCGTGGACAATAATTCGGGCACAAAAAAACGGCAGGCCTTTTGGGGCCTCCCGTTTTTTGTACCGCCGCAAACCGATTACTTCGCCTTGTAAATAATCCCCGGGCTGCACTGAACCATCTGGTAATGATCCGGCAAACCGTTCAGCGCTTCCGAAGCGCCAAGGAACAGGTACCCACCCGGCTTCAACGTGCTGTGAATGCGCAGCAGAATGTCCTTCTTCACTTCGGCAGAGAAGTAGATCAACACGTTGCGGCAGAACACGATGTCGAACTTGCCCAGCGCTGCGTAACTGTCGAGCAGGTTGAAGGAGCGGAATTCCACCCGGCTCTTGATCGGCGCCTTGACCACCCAGCGCCCCGGCCCTTTCGGGTCGAAGTAGCGTTGCAGGCGTTCCGGCGACAGACCGCGACCGATCGCCAGGCTGTCGTACTCGCCGGTCTTGCAGTTGTTGAGCATCAGGCCCGACAGATCGGTGGCAACGATCTGCACGCCCATCTTCAACTGACCCAGGTTGCTGCGCTCGAACTCGTCGATCGACATCGACAGCGAGTACGGTTCCTGTCCCGACGAGCAGGCCGCCGACCAGATCCGCAGACGCTGGTTGGGGCTGGCCTTGATCGCTTCCGGCAGTACCTTGTTCTTCAAGACTTCAAACGGATAGGTGTCGCGAAACCACAGGGTTTCGTTGGTCGTCATGGCATCGACCACCTGCTCGCGCAAACCGCTGCGCGGCTGGGTCTGGATGCGCTGTACCAGCTCACCCAGGGACTTGATGCCTTGCTGCTCCATCAGTTTGTTGAGACGGCTCGAGACCAGATACTGCTTGTTTTCACCGAGCAGAATGCCACAGGCTTTTTCCAGGAAGACCCGGAACTGTTCGAAATCCAAATTACCCGTAGACAATGATGCCGCCTCTTAAATCGTGTTGACCGCCAGGGGCAGAAGGCCCCTAGCTGATATCTGCTGCTTTGATCCGGTCGACTACCCGGGATGCGAGGTCATCAGGACGGAATTTGGCCAGGAAGTCATCAGCACCGACTTTCTTCACCATCGCCTGATTGAATACCCCCGACAACGAAGTATGCAGGATGATATGGAGCTTTTGCATGCGTGCGTCGCCGCGGATTTCCGCCGTCAGGGTGTACCCGTCCATCTCCGGCATCTCGATGTCGGAAATCATCATCAGGAACTCTTCTTCCGGCTTCTTGCCCTCGTCGACCAGCTTGCGCAGGTAATCCAGCGCCTGCTTGCCGTCGTTCAGCGCCACCACTTCGACACCGATGGTCTGTAGACAACGGGTGACCTGCTTGCGCGCCACCGACGAGTCATCGACCGTCAGCACCCGCAGCGACAATGCCTTGGTCTGCGTCTCGACATCGACCACGCCCACCGAAATCGCTTCCGGCGTCGGCGCGACTTCGGCCAGTACCTTCTCGACGTCGATGATTTCGACCAACTGATTGTCGACCCGGGTCACAGCGGTCAGGTAGTGATCGCGACCGGTACCCTTGGGTGGCGGATGGATCTCTTCCCAGTTCATGTTGACGATGCGCTCCACCGAGCGGACCAGGAAACCCTGGGTCTTGGTGTTGTACTCCGTGATGATCACGAACGGACTGTTCTTGTCTTTCAACGCACCGGAGCCCGTTGCCATTGCCAGATCCAGGATCGGAATAGTCGCTCCCCGTATATTCGCTACCCCGCACACGACAGGACTGGATTTGGGCATCAACGTCAGGGACGGGCATTGCAACACTTCCCGTACCTTGAACACGTTGATCCCATAGAGCTGCGGCCCGTCGAGACGGAACAACAGCAGCTCGAGGCGATTCTGCCCTACCAGTTGCGTGCGCTGGTTCACCGAATCCATTACACCAGCCATGCCCAGACTCCTACACCAACGCCAAGTGTTGTTGCGACGCACATTCATTGCTAAACGGCACGGCGCTTGCTTTTTAACTCGTATGAACGCTCAAACGACATTTTCCCGACGCCTGACATCCTCCCTTCGCAAAGGGCTTTGCGCGGTGTCCGCCGTTTGCTGCTTGCTTGCTGGCAGTCCTGCCCATGCAGATGCGGTTACCTTGCCTGATATGCTTATCGGCGTGACTCAGGGCTTTCTTGAATTCACCGTAGAAGACTATTTGGCTTCCAGTCAAACCGAAGGCCGCTACGAAATCGAAGTCAACCAGCTCGACCCGCGCATGCGCATGCCCATGTGCGACAAGGAATTGACAGCCACGCTGGAGAGCCCGGCACGCCCGCTGGGCCGCGTCACGGTGAAGGTTCGCTGCGAAGGCAGTTCGCCCTGGACGGTGTTCGTACCCGCTCAAGTCCGCCTGTTTCGCGAGATCGTGACGACCACTCGTCCGCTGAAACGCGCCGGCATTATCGAGCCGCAGGATGTGACCTTGCGCGAGCGCGACGTCAGCACGATCAACCAGGGTTTCCTGACCTCGGTCGACGAAGCGATCGGGCAGAAACTTACCCGACCAACGGTCGCCGATCAGGTCATCACACTGGTGCATCTGGAACAGGCCGAAGTGGTGCGCAAGGGTGACCAGGTGGTGATCACTGCGCGCAGCGGCACCCTTGCGGTACGCATGCCGGGAGAAGCGCTCTCCAATGGCGGCATGAAAGAACAGATTCGAGTAAAAAACCTTAATTCTCAAAGAGTTATCAAGGCACAGGTGATTGCGCCGGGACAGGTCGAAGTGGCCATGTAAAAGCCTCGTGGAGAAAACTGGCGCCGATCCCGTCGCTTCCCTAAACTGTGCCGCAGCAGGTCTCGCAACGGCGCATGCAAGCTTATGGTTGATTGGGCCTAAAGTTTTTCAGGGGATAGCCGAAAACATGGCAAGCGTCCAAATTCCCAGAGGTTTTTTATCATGGTTATCGATTTCAACCGATTGAACAGTTCCTCGTCACTAACCGGCAGCACACGTACCAGCAACGCCAAGGAAAGCGCTGAAACCAGCCCCTCCGCGCCGCTGAATACCCAGGCCGAACAGGCCAATGTCGCCAAAAGCGGGGAGTCGGTACACCTCAGCAATGAGGCTCAACAGTTGCAGAAGGTCACTGACAAGCTGCGCGATCAGCCTGCTGTCGACAAAGCCCGTGTGGCCGAGTTGAAAGCCGCGATTGCCGATGGCAGCTATAAAGTCGACAGCAACCGTGTAGCCAGCAAACTGCTCAACTTCGAAGCCCAGCGCTAGGCTTTTGCCGGCGCCAGGCTTTTGGACGCTTAAACCCCAAGGCCAGCCATGCACGACACTAACTTATTGCAACTGATCAACGACGACTTTGCTCCAGCGCAACAATTGCTGGAGTTATTGCAAACCGAATCCCTCGCTTTGCATGGTCGCGACATGCCGTTGCTGGAAGAAATTCTGGCGACCAAGCAAGCGTTGATCATTCTGCTCGAGCAGCATGGCCGCAAGCGCAGCGAAATCCTCGCCAGCCTCAACCTGCCGACTGATCGCACAGGTCTTGAGCAACTGGCCAGCCAGTCGAGTATTGGCAACCAGTTGCTGACCCAGGGCGATGCCCTGACCGCGCTGATCGCCCAATGCCAGGCAGCCAACATCAAGAACGGCCAGTCGATCCAGATCCAGCAGGCGACTACGGCCAACCAGCTGAAGATCCTCACCGGCGGTGAGCCGCCAGCGCTGTACGACGCCAGCGGGGCCTTTGCAAAACCGGTCAAGCCGCGAACGCTCAGCCAGGCATGAGCCATTCGCTGGCCCTGCACTATCCACTTGCGCAACATGCTGGCAAAATACTGGCCAGTCGTAGTCTTATTTTGTCTGGAGATTAAAGAACCGTGTCCAACACCCTAAGCGCGGATGATGCTCCGCAGCCTCCGAAGGTGCTCACCACGCCACTGGAAATCTCCAGCAACCTGCGCCAGCTGCAAGACAGCCACGATCCGCTGATCATTACCTTCCATGAACGCAGCCAGCGTTTTCAGAGTTACCTGATCAAGGTCGACCGCGAAACCGCAACGATTGCGCTGGACGAAATGATCCCGCGCGATGGAGAGCGCTTCCTCCAGGCTGGCGAGCCGTTCAAGGTCGAAGGCTTCCATGACGGCGTACGCATCGCCTGGGAATGCAACGGCACACTGAACATCGAAGAATCCGACGGCGACCGTTTCTACACCGGCGACCTGCCGAGCGAAGTGGTCTATCACCAGCGCCGTAACGCCTTCCGCGCTGCGTTGAAACTTACCGACCTGGTCAGCGTTGAACTGGGCGGCGAAAAGCTCAAGGTTCCTCTGCACGGCAAGCTGCTGGACATCTCCGCCACTGGCTGCAAATTCCGCTTCGAAGGCGACATCACTGATCGCCTGCAACTGGGCCAGGTCTACGATCGCCTGATCGCCCCGCCGCTGTTCGGCAACCAGCCAACATCGGTCGAACTGCGCTATCTGCATTTCGAAGAAAAACTCAACATCACCTTCGCCGGTCTGCGTTTCCACAACATCAGTGGCCAGGCTGCGCGCAACGTCGAGCGTTTTGTTTATCAGTTGCAGCGTGAAGCACGGCGTTTCGACAAAGACGATCTCTGAGTCGCAGCGATCAAAAAAAAGGGCAGCCCCGCACAGGACTGCCCTTTTTTATGCGCCGATGTTTACCTTCGGTTCAGGGCCTGCCACCGCTGATATCCGGCGCAGGCTTGTCGTCATTGCCGCTGCCCAGTTCAGTTTCAACGACTGCTTCCGGCTGCGCTTCGGGCTCAGGCTCAGGAGTGACCGGCGCCGGGTCTTGGACCATCTGCTCCTGCACCACCTGCTCATCGACACGCGGGTCAAGCGCCGCCACCAGCGGCGAGCTCGACATGCTGTCCGGCATTGCCACGTGATGCAGCGGTGCGTCGTCGACCTGGTGCAGGTTGGTGACAGCTTTCGGACGAATCCGCCAGACCAGCACCAACGCAAAGAAACTGAAGAACGCATACAGGCTCTGACTGCCGAGAAACTTCATCAGCACGCCCGCGAGCAGCGGCCCAATGCTCGCGCCGACGCCGTAAGTCACCAGCAGCATGGCGGTCAGCGACACGCGGCGATCGCCTTCGACGTGGTCGTTGGAAAACGCCACCGCCAGCGGATAAAGGCAGAACTGCACCAGCGAACAGAAGAAACCAACGACG
Organism: Pseudomonas sp. Marseille-Q5117; assembly: GCF_946901175.1. Taxonomy (NCBI): domain Bacteria; kingdom Pseudomonadati; phylum Pseudomonadota; class Gammaproteobacteria; order Pseudomonadales; family Pseudomonadaceae; genus Pseudomonas; species Pseudomonas sp. Marseille-Q5117. The sequence continues at coordinate 64,908 of NZ_CAMPPP010000004.1, forward strand.
AACAACACCTCCAGCGGCACCTGCGGCATGATCGCCAACGGCAACGCCGCCACCGCCAGAAACCCGGCAAAGCAGCGAATCAGCAATGCGCGGTCATAACGGTCGGACAACCAGCCCAACGGCCACTGCACCAGCAAGCCGGCAAAAATGCAGCTACCCATGAACAGACCGACCTGCTCGGTCGACAACCCCTGCTGCGAGGCATACAGCGGCGCCAGACCATAAAACGAACCGATGATCAGACCGGCGCCAAGCACCGTGCTCAACGACTGCGGCACGCGTTTGATGAAGAAGCGCGGTTCCATCGGCGCCGGATGCAATGGCGCCGGGTGAATCCGTCGGGTCAGCGTCACCGGCACCAGACACAGGGCAAAGCACAGCGCCACCAGCATCAGCAGTTCCAGCCCCAGGCCGGGGTGCATGACCAGAATCAGTTGGCCGAGCACCAGGCCCAGATACGACGCGATCATGTAACCGCTGAACACCAGGCCGCGCTGCTTAGCCTCGGCCTGCTCGTTGAGCCAGCTCTCGATGACCATGTACTGGCACATCATGCCCAGACCGACGATCGTCCGCAGCACCAGCCACGCCGGCAGCCAGTCCACCAGCCCATGGCCGAGCACCGCCGCGCCGACGATCCCGGCACACGCCGAGTAGGCACGGATATGCCCGACCCGGGCAATCAGGCGATGGCCGATCTTGCCGCCCAGCACCAGACCGAAATAGTTGGCCGCCATCAGCGCACCGACCCACAAACCATCGACATTGTCGGCGGCCAGACGCAAAGCCAGATAAGTAGAGAGAAGACCTGAGCCGATCAACATCATCAGCGAGGCGAAATACAGTGCTCGAAAGGATTTCCAGATTTGGCGCATCGGCGTTCCGAGCGGCTCCTTGCAGTAAATACCGGGCAGTCAGAACGACTGCCCGGCAGCAGCGATACGTCAGGCCTGGGCGGCCAGCACACGGCGCTCCCAGGGAGTGATTTCATCAAAGAAACTGGTCAACTCCATGGTCTTCGAAGCGATGTAGCCTTCGATGAACTCCGACCCGAACAGTTCCCTCGCCAACTGGCTACGTTTCAGACGCTCCAGCGCGGCGTGCAAGGTACACGGCAAGGCCAGATTATCCGGCACGGCGAACTCACCCTGGATTGCCGCGCTCGGCTCCAGTTCCTGTTCGATGCCGTGCAAACCCGCAGCCAGACTGGCGGCGATCGCCAGATAAGGGTTGGCGTCGGCGCCCGGCAAACGGTTTTCGACCCGACGTGCGACCGGCGAGCTGGCGGGAATACGCAAGCCGGCGGCGCGATTGTCATGGGACCAGCAGGCATTGTTCGGCGACGCGTACGGATGACACAGGCGCTGATAGGAATTCACGTTGGGCGCAAACAGTGCGGTGAAATCGGCGAGGCCTGCCTGTTGCCCGCCGATGAAGTGGCGGAACATCGCCGTCGGCTCGCCGTTCGAGTCGGTAAAGACATTCTTGCCGCTGCCGATTTCAACGATGCTCTGGTGAATATGCATCGAACTGCCCGGTGTGTGCGCCAGCGGTTTGGCCATGCACACCACGCTCAGGCCATGCTTGAGCGCGACCTCCTTGAGCAGGTGCTTGAACAAGAACGTCTGATCGGCCAGCAGCAGCGGATCGCCGTGCAGCAGATTGATCTCGAACTGGCTGACGCCCATCTCATGCATGAAGGTGTCGCGCGGCAGGCCGAGGGCGGCCATGCATTTATACACTTCGCTGAAGAACGGCCGCAGACCGTTGTTGGAACTGACGCTGAAGGCCGACTGGCCGTCCTCGCGACGGCCGTCGAGGCCGACCGGCGGGCGGGACGGCTGAGTCGGATCGGTATTGGGTGCGAAGACAAAAAATTCCAGTTCGGTCGCCACCACCGGCGCCAGACCGTGCGCGGCGTAACGGGCGATGACCGCTTTGAGCTGGCCCCGGGTCGAGAGACTGGAGCTCTCCCCGCTCAGTTCGTCAGCGTCGCAAATCGCCATGGCGCGCGGCTCGTCGCTCCAGGGCAAACGGTGAATCTGCGCAGGATCGGCAACCAGCGCCAGATCGCCGTCATCGCTGCCGTAGAACCGCGCCGGCGGATAGCCGCCCATGATGCATTGCAGCAGCACACCCCGCGCCAACTGCAAACGCCGCCCTTCGAGAAAACCCTCGGCGGTCATCACCTTGCCCCGTGGCACACCGTTCAGATCCGGGGTGACACATTCAATCTCATCAATGCCGGTCAATCGCTGCGCGAGTGAACCCTGGCCATCGGTTGTCATGACGCAATCCTTGTTGTTGTGCGAGCCGCGAACGGCGACCCGGACAAAATAGGCTGCGGCTGTTCGGAATATCAAGCAGCGTCAAACAAAAAGCCTGTCATGGCAGATAGAGGCTGAACACCCCACCACCCAGCGGCCCGCCGTTGCTGATTTCGGTGCGCCCTTCCACGCCGTTGCGCTGGTGCAGCGCGGCGATGCGATTGGCGAAATACAGTCCCAGCCCGGTGCTGCCGCTGCTGTGATTGATGCCCTGGACATAATCGGCCTGACGCTCGAGCATCTGCGCCGGATAGCCGTCGCCATCGTCATTGATGCTCAGCACCAGTTGCCCGGCTTCGTCGCTGACGGTGATCAGCAGCGACTCGCGGGCGTAACGGATCGCATTGTTGATGCAGTTGCCGAGCACCGAAGCGATCAGCTCACGATCGAAGAAACCCAGCGGGCTCAACGGATCGACCTCATAAGTGGCGATGATGCCGCGACTGGCGAACACTTCCTGATGCGCGGCCAGTTGCGCCTCGATGAAATCGTCGAGTTCGTGATACGCCGGCTGCAGCGGCAACTGATTGACGCCGAGTTTGTACAGCCCGAGCAACTGCACCAGCATGCCATTGAGGTGGGCGAACTCGAAGTCGATCACGCCCTGCTCCGAGCCTTCGCGCAACTCTTTCGGCAAACGCGCCAGCCATTGGCTGTGCGCCTGCATCAGCATGGCCAGGGAGTTCTTCATGTCGTGGACGGTGGAGGCAATCACCGTGGAAAAATCCAGCGCCGGATCAATTGGGTTCATTCGCCAAACGCCTTGCTTTTCAGCTTCTGATAACGCGCAAACCGCGCGTCGGTGTCGGGCATCAGGCCCACCAGTTTCAGGCAGGCCCGACATTCTTCCAGCTCCGCCGACGGCACACTGGTGTCGGTGCCATGCAACAGCGACTGGGCCAGGTTCAGCGCAATACTGATGTTTTTCGGTTGCAGCTTGAGCGCCTTGCGGAACACCTCGCGGGCCTCGACCAGATTGCCGGTCTTGTACACACGCACGCCCTGGCGGTTGAGATCGGCTGCAGCGTTACTCGAGCTGAGAATGGTCGGATCGTCGGTGAGCTTGGCGATGTCTTTCATCACCGCCGGATCATCACCGTAGATCTCCGCGCAGCTCTTGAGCATCGAAGTGCCCGCCTCGGCCTGACCGAGCATTTGCAACTGCTTGGCCACCAGCAATGCCGCCTCGGGGCTCATGAATTGCTCCATGCCATCAAGGCGCATCAGTGCTTGTTCGGTGAGCTTGTCGGCGGTTTCGGCGTCGTTGAGCAACAGGCTGGTGGCTTTCATCAGCCGCGCACGGATTTGCAGGCCGGGATCGCTCGGGTTCTCCTTGGCCACGGCACTGAGCGTAGTGTTGATCTCCAGCCGCGTGCGCGTGTCGAGGCCGCGATCGCTGCCCTTGCTGATCAGCGCGTGCGCCAGGCCGAGATTGCTTTCCGGGTCCTTGAAACGCGACTGCGCGCCCTGCGCCACGGCCTGACGGTAAGCACGCGAGGCGGTTTCGAAATCTTCGTTGGCCATCGCCAGTTTGCCGAGCAAGGCCTGACGACGCACTGCCAGCGGCGACAGGCGAATCGCTTCTTCCAGCACTCCCTGCGCGCCTTTGCTGTCGCCTTCGGCCACCAGCACATCGGCCATGCCGTCATACAGCGCCGGCATCATCGGGAAGACTTTCAAGGCTTTTTCATAGACTTCCTTGGCCTGCGACACCTGCCCGCGTTTGAACAGCAACTTGCCCAATCCAGCGAAGGCCCACGGCAACGGACGGTCGGCAATGATGCCGTCGTAGAGTCGCTCCAGCGCTTCGTTCTGATTCATGTCGCGCAGGGCGTCGGCGCGGTAGCGCAGGCACAGCGGCGAATAGCGGATGTCCTGTTTGCACAACGCAATACAGGCGTTGAGCACCTCGACCGGCTTACCGCGATCGAGGGCCTGCAGAATCGGTTTGAGCAAGGTCTTGCGTTGCTCCAGACGCTCAAGGCGCTGGGCCAGTCCGGAACGGTTGAACGGCTTGGTCAGGTAGGCATCCGGCTCATGCTCCAGCGCACTGAGCACCATCGCCTGACTGGTCTCGGCGGTGACCATGACGAAAACGGCTTCGTGGCTGATGAGCTTTTCCGACATCAGGTCTTCGAGCACCTGCTGGCCGTTCTTCTTGCCGTCGCCGAGGTGGAAGTCCTGAAGAATGAAATCGTAGGACTTCTGCGAGCACATCTTCAGCGCCTGCTCGCCAGTGTCGGCAGTATCGACATCCTTGACGCCGAGCTCACGCAACATCGAACGCACGGAACTGCGGAAATCGGAAAAATCATCGACGATCAGAAAGCTTTTTTGGTGATACGACGACATCGAAGATTTCCAGGCAATTGAAGAAAACGAACCGAGGCGATTTCAGGCGCGCAGATGATAGCTGGAGGCCATGCGCCATCAAGCGATTTCGCTGGAGTCTGAACTCACCGTTCGGGTTATCGGCCAAAAATGCCCGGGCCTGAGGGTGGCGCTTCAAGAATGTTGCCTGGAGTATTACTCTGCGCGCCTGCTCAAGGATTTTCATAGGGACTGAATCGTGTACATCAAGGGACGCTACATCCTGTCGGCCTTTTTGCTGCTGTTTATCCAGCCAATGAGTGCGGCGGCAATGGACTGCACCAAAGCGGCGAACGACGTGGAAAACACGATTTGCGCGAATAAACCGCTTTATGAGCTCGACGCGCAGATGGGCACGCTGTATCGCCAACTGATGACAACTGCCACAGCGACGCAACCTGAGCTCAAGCGCACCCAGCGCGCCTGGCTAAAAACCCGCAACGCCTGCGCAGACGATGTCGCTTGCCTGGATGGCAGCTACCGCCAGCGCCTGCAGGCATTACAGGCACAGTGGACGCAAGCGGCAATGTGGCAGCCGGACGCCGTGGATCTTCAGGCGATGAACGATCTGCAGGAAAGCATTCGTGCCGAGAGCAAAAACCACCCGGAATTTGCGCTGGAGCGCGCCTTGGCCGCACGGACTTTCGAGTCTTCGCAGACATCGTTCGCGGGCGATCCAGTCGACAGTTACGGCGAGCAAACCAACTTCCCCAAGTCCCGTCCCAAAGGCGTGAGCGAGGATGAGTGGCAAGCATTGAAAGGCTCAAGCATCGGAGGCGCCGCCGAGACCGGACGGACGTCGTACGCACTGCTGGATCTGGACAATGATGGCCAGCGCGACCTTATCGTCGACACATACGCAGGCGGCACCGGCTTGTTCACCTACGTGGAAACCTGGCGCCGAACGGGCGAGCGGTTTGTCAAAAGATCGGTCGAGCCGGAAAGTTCGCTGTTCTACACCAACGACCGTGGCGCCAATCAGGCAATCAGCTGGATCAGGCTTCACCACAGAATTTACGCCGCTTACCGAAACGGCGCCTATGGCGTCGATAATCTGTACCTGCTCAATCCGCTGAAGATCAACCGTCAGGTACCGACGGTGTCTGTGCGTTACGCTTACTCGCTGCAAGTGCCAACTACGCAACATAAAGAAGACGACACCAGCACCTATGAGCTCGAAGCGGATTTGCGCGCGGCACTCGACCACGCCATCACTCAGGCAATGAAAGTCGCATCGGGCTCAAACCCTGACGCGCCCCTTTGCCCCATTCCTCCGACGGGCGCCGGCGAAGACGATTACTACAGCTACGGTCCAGGGCACTACACCATCGAAAAGATCACCGATTTGCCGGTAATGATCGGCGGCGAATGCTACATCGGGGCGCTGATTGACTGGTTCGGCAGTTACAGCGAAAAGACTGGGTTATTCGCCCAACTGGCCGTGCGCAAGCCGGGCGTAGAGGCCAGCGGGACTACCTACGAAGTCTTCGGCCGTCGGCATGTAACCGAGGTCAGCGGAAGCCTTGGCAAAGTCGAAATCAACGACGACTGACCACCGATCATCACACCGGCAAAATAATCGGCACGCTCGCCGCTTCAGGAATGTCACAAGCTCAGACAAGGCGTTTGTCTTGCAAAAATGAAGGCAGATCCGCAAATGAGGTTTATTCTGCTCAATTACCTGCGCCCCCGGACGTCCGCGATACGCTTGTACCGCCACAAAAAAAGGCCGAAATGATGACCTCGAAAACCCCTGCCTCGCCCTCTGCGCCCGAGCGCAAGGATGTGACCCCCAGCCACCTGAATTTCCCGGTGGTGGGCATCGGCGCCTCGGCGGGCGGCCTGCAAGCGATCAAGCTGTTTTTCGAGCATATGCCGAAGGACAGCGGCATGGCGTTCGTGATCATTCTGCACCTCTCGCCCGATCACCAGAGCATCGCCGACCAGATCATTCAGGAATCGACGCGCATGCCGGTGCTGCAAGTGACGCAGCCGGTGCCGATCGAAAAGAACTGTGTGTACGTGATCTCGCCAACGCATTCGCTGTCGATGAACGACGGTTATCTGCGGGTCAGCACGGCCGGTTCGCCGCAGGTGCGCCACACGGCCATCGACCTGTTCTTCCGCGATCTGGCCGATGTGCATCGCGAGCGGGCTTTTTGCCTGGTGCTTTCAGGCACCGGTTCCGATGGTGCGGTGGGCTTGTCGCGAATCAAGGAACAGGGTGGCGTGACGCTGGTACAAGTGCCGGAAGACGCCGAGTTCGACGGCATGCCGCGCGCCGCCATCGAGACGCGCATGGTCGATCTGGTGCTGCCAGTGGTCGAGATGCCGCAGAAACTGATGGAGCTGTGGCGCAACTCTCAGAACATCAAATTACCCAGCGCCAATGATCCCGACTTGAAAGCCTTGAAGCCTGCAAACGAACACGAAGCGTCGATCGCCGAACAACGCCTGCATGAAATCCTGTTGTACCTGCGCAGCAGCACCGGTCACGATTTCAAACACTACAAGCGCGCCACCGTGCTGCGCCGCATCGAGCGGCGCATGCAGGTCACCAGCCAGTCTGACCTCAGCGCTTACTACAACTACCTGCAAAATACCCCGGAAGAAGCCAAGGCCTTGCTCGGCGACATGCTGATCGGCGTGACCAATTTCTTCCGTGACCGCGAAGCCTTCGAAGCCCTTGAGCGCGATGTGCTGCCGCAACTGGTGCAATCGGTTGCCGACTCGTCGGAAAAAGAAGAGCTGCGCGTCTGGTCTGCCGGCTGCTCGACCGGCGAAGAAGCCTACAGCCTGGCGATCCTGCTCGATGATCAGATGCAGGTACAAAGCAGCAAGGCCAACCTGCAAGTGTTCGCCACCGATATCGACGAACGCGCGATCACCACCGGCCGCGCCGGCACCTATCCGCAAGCCATCGTCACCGACGTACCGCCAACACGCCTGCGGCATTATTTCGTCAAGGACAATGAGCATTACCGGATTCGCAAGGAAATCCGCGAGAAAGTGCTGTTTGCCAAGCACAGCCTGTTGTCCGATCCGCCGTTCTCGCAGATCGACCTGATCGTTTGCCGCAATCTGCTGATTTACCTGGATCGCGAGGTGCAGCGGGAAATCCTGCAGATGTTCCACTTCGCCCTGCGACCGGGTGGTTTCCTGTTTCTCGGCACTTCGGAAAGCGCCGATGCCTGCCACGAACTGTTCGCGCCCGTGGACAAGCGCAACCGCATCTTCCGCGCCAAGACCGGTACCGCGAACAGCCGCCGCACTCCGACCATGCCGCGTGGCGGTTACATGCGCACCAGCGTTTCCCGACCGCCATCGAAAGCCATAGAGCCCGTCAAGCTGTCGTTTGCCGATATCCACCGCCGCGCCATAGAACGCTTCGCCCCGCCGAGCATTATCGTCGACACCAATGCCGATATCCTTCACATGAGCGAAGCCGCCGGGCGCTTCCTGCGGCATGTCGGCGGCGAGCTGTCACGCAACTTGCTGACGCTGATCCTGCCGGAGTTGCGCCTGGAAATCCGCACGACGCTGTTCCAGGTGCAGCAAAGCAACCTCACCGTGCGCTCGCGTGAAGTGCTGCTCAAGCGCGAGGAGCGCCAATACCGCATCACGCTGATTGCGCAGCCGTACAAGGACGACGACTTCGACAGCGAGTGCGTGCTGGTGACCTTCGATGAAACGGAGATCGACGCGCACGAGCATGCGCTGACCACCGTGCTGCAGACTGAAAGCCAAGTGCTCTCCAACCTCGAACGTGAGCTGCAACGCACCAAATTGCATTTGCAGGACACCATCGAACAGTCGGAAATCTCCAGCGAAGAGCTCAAGGCTTCCAACGAGGAGATGCAGGCGATCAACGAAGAACTGCGCTCGGCCACAGAAGAGCTCGAGACCAGCAAGGAAGAGTTGCAGTCAATCAATGAAGAGCTGTTGACGGTCAACTACGAGCTGAAGACCAAAGTCGAAGAAACCGACAAGATCAACGATTATCTGACTAATCTGATCGCTTCTACCGACATCGCTACGGTGTTTGTCGATCGCAGCATGCGCATCAAATGGTTCACGCCGCGCGCCACCGACATCTTCAGCATGCTGCCGGTAGACACCGGCCGTTCACTGCTGGATATCACTCATCGCCTGAATTACCCGGCGATGACCGAGGACGCGGCGCAAGTGTTCGAATCGCTGAACATGATCGAACGCGAGGTCAACAGTACCGATAACCGCTGGTACATCGCCCGCTTGCTGCCTTATCGCTCCAGCGAAGACCACATCGACGGCACCGTGTTGACCTTCATCGACATCAGCAAACGCCGCGAAGCCGAGGAAGAGCTGCGCCTGGGCGAAGAACGCATGCGTCTGGTCGCTGAGAGTACGCGTGATTACGCGATTATCATCCTCGATGAAATGGGTGCGATCACCAGTTGGAACAAAGGCGCTGAACTGATCTTTGGCCACAGCAAAAACGAGGCCGAAGGTCAGTACTACGATTTCATCTTCACAGCCGAAGACCGTGCTGCCGGCATGGCTGAAAGCGAATTGTCCACCGCCCGCCAGCACGGCCGCTCGGAGGATGAGCGTTGGCATGTGCGCAAGGATGGCAGCCGTTTCTTCTGCAGCGGCGAGGTCACCCTGCTCAGCGGCGATCGCTTGCAAGGCTATGTGAAAATCGCCCGCGACCTGACCGGGCACAAGCGCCAGCAGGATGAACAGAGCAAGGAACTGGCGCAGACGCGCAATACGGTGTCCCTGCGTGATGAGTTCTTCGCGGTCATGTCCCACGAACTCAAGCACCCGCTCAACCTGATCCAGCTCAACGCCGAACTGTTGCGCCGTTTGCCAATGATCCGCACCGCCGGACCGGCGACCAAAGCGGTCAATACCATTTGCGATGCGGTGAACAGTCAGGCGCGGATCATCGACGACCTGCTTGATGTAGCACGGGTGCGCACCGGCAAGCTCAAACTGCAATTGGCGCGTGTCGATCTGAGCGCGGTTCTGCGTGACATACACACGGTAGTGCTCAATGAGCAGCACGCCACGCGCATCGACCTGCAATTGCCTGAAGCACCGTTGATCATTCATGCCGACCCGACACGGGTCGAGCAGATCATCTGGAATCTGGTCAACAATGCGCTGAAGTTCACCCCACCGAGCGGGCGCATTGAGTTGATCGCCAGCAAGAGCGGGAAAATGGCGCAACTGGACGTCAAGGATAACGGCGTCGGCATCGCTGCGGAAAACCTCGAACACGTCTTCGATCTGTTCGGCCAGGCAGAAAAACAGCACACCAACCATCAACGTGAAGGCTTGGGCATCGGCCTGTCACTGGTGCGGCAACTGACCGAAGCCCAGCACGGCACGGTGAAGGTTGCTTCGCCGGGGCTGGGCGCCGGTTGTACCTTTACCGTTCGCCTGCCGCTGTCGACTGATGTCGAAGAAACCGCTGCAACAGCCGAGGTTGAACCGGTTTCCGGCAAGCTCGATGGCTTGAGCATTCTGCTGGTCGACGACTCGCCGGAAGTGCTGGAGACCTTGAAGCTGCTGCTGGAGATGGAAGACGCCGACGTAACGGCCTTCGATCATCCGGTGGCAGCGCTGAAAGCCGCTGAGAGCACGCGCTTCGATCTGATCATCTCAGACCTCGGCATGCCGGTCATGACCGGCTATGAACTGATGGCTGCCCTGCGCAAGCTGCCACTGGTGAAAAACGTACCGGCGATCGCCCTCACCGGTTATGGCACTCAGAGCGACATGCAGAAGTCCCGTGAAGCCGGATTCGATCAGCATCTGGGCAAACCGGTGGCGTACGACGACCTGATTGAAACCATCGAGGCGTTGCGCCGCTCGGAGTTGCTGTAGAGCTCGCCAGCGCTCCAACGCAAAAAGCCCCGCCACACAATCAAGTGAGGCGGGGCTTTTCGTTTTTGAAGAGGTGGTGTCCCAGGCGGGGTTCGAACCTGCAACCTTCCCCTTAGGAGGGGGATGCTCTATCCAATTGAGCTACTGAGACACTGATTGACGCGGGCTGTATGCGGCGCGACAGACGGCGTGCATGTTAACGGCCGGCCCCTGTTTTGTCATGTCGTCCGTAGGGCTTTTTAAGTGTAGGCAAACGCCCTGGAAGATTGCGGGAACTTTTACCGGGCAAATTGCACTACGCGGAAATGCGGTCATTGCAGATTGCAATCAGCGTCGCCGGAAAAAACATACCAAACCCTTGTTTTTAAAGGACTTATCAGCCGTTACACTGTTGGCACGGCGGCTGCTATGCCTGTTCTATCAAAAAGAACAATTTGGAGCGTCGTGCCATGAACAGCACCCTCTTGCTTGCAAACGCAGCGGCATTGGCTTTCTTGCTCGGATCGCATTTTTTTCCCAAGGCTGACGTTGAGCAGCCAGTGGCGCAGCGCATGCCGCATTACCTGCAAGTGCAGAAAGCGCCGCAGTGGGCAGTGTTGAGTGAACGCAGCGACGCTTCTACACAAATGGTCAGCGAGCCTGAGCAAGCCTCGGCGCCAATCACCGAACGTCTGGTTTTTTGAAATATCTTCAGGAGTACAACATGTCCAAATCGGCGACAGGATTTCTGATCCTCGCTTTACTGAGTGGCGTTACCCACCTGGCGCTGTTCGAGGAGACGGAAGTCACCTTGCCTCTGGTTGGCTGTGGCGTGTTTGCGGTGCTGTTCGTGCTGGCGCTGATTGCAGGGCGCAAGATCAAGTTCGATCCGGTTCTGCGTTGAGCCGGATCACCTCGAGTAATGCAGAGACAGCTGCAGCAAGATCAGCAGAATTGTCGATCTGATGAACGGGGCTGTCGCTGGATCTTCGGTCTTTGAACAGTGCGTTGCGAGCCAGCCTCGCATCGATCTGCCCAGAGGTTTCCCGGCCTCGGCTGAGCAAGCGCTTGCGCAGGACATCATCGTTGACTGTCAGCAGAATCGGCACCAGGGTTGGATACCTCTCCATTGCTTGACGCAGGTTCGCTCTTGACCCGTTAACCAGTACGTGCCGGCCCGCTTGCAACCATTCATCCATTTCCCTTGGAATGCCGTAGGAGAGGCCGTTGGCTTGCCAGGCCAAGGAAAAAGCGCCGGCGTGCTGTCGCCGCTCGAACTCTTCAGGCGTCACGCCAATTGCATCTTCGCCGACGGACTCCGCCGAGCGGGTAATCACCCGGCGCATTACTTCACAGTTCAACGCCCGCAGTGGCCCACGTGATGCATCAATCAGGCTGTCCTTGCCCGAACCGGACGGCCCCATCAGGTAAAAAAGCTTGCCATCCATCCCGAAAACGCCCTCCGACGGGTCCTGCCTCTAGTAAATCGGCAAATTGCCACTATCCTGTACACATAGGGATCAAGAATAGCGAGCCGCATAGCATGCACGTTCCGAAGTCTTCGGGCATCAACGGATATGCATTCGAAAGCGGGCAGCGATACGGAAGGATGGAAAGTTTTCCAACCAGTCCGCATTTCTGACAACTGGTGCTGGCATTACGCCTTTACCCGGCTCAATATTTGTCACAGAATTGACGCCAATGATCTGGCAATTTTGAGGCATGATGCCGGCCTCTTAACAATTCAGGTTGAACCAATTGGTCCGGATGCTTGTCCTACCACACATCCTGCGGCCAATCCCGAGAACCGCTCCCCTGAACTAACCGGTTAAATATATGCGCCCATTGAAACAGGCAATTTATTCCAGCCGTACGGCTGACAAGTTTGTCGTACGTCTGCCAGACGGAATGCGTGAACGCATTGCCGAGGTGGCTCGCAATCATCATCGCAGCATGAACTCCGAGATCATTGCGCGCCTTGAGCAGAGTCTTATTCAGGAAGGCGCACTGGGCGAAGAGCTGAGCATGCGCCTGGACAGCCCGGAGCTGTCGCTGCACGAGCGCGAGCTGTTGCAACGCTTCCGTCAGCTGTCGCACCGTCAGCAGAACGCCCTGGTGTCGCTGATCGCACACGACGCAGAAATGGCCGCAGACGCGTCCTGAGTTATACCGAACATATTGAAGCCAGCATGATTGCTGGCTTTTTTTTGCCCGAAATATGACAGATGGCCGCTTGGCAATTGAGTGTGGCAGGCACAAAAAAGCCCGTCGATTTGACGGGCTTTTCATTGCACAAGATCAGAGCAGGAAGATTGTCGCCAACCCGAGGAAGATAAAGAAGCCACCGCTGTCGGTCATTGCCGTGATCATGACGCTGGCGCCCATCGCCGGATCGCGACCCATTTTCGCCAGCGTCATCGGGATCAACACGCCCATCAACGCCGCCAGCAACAGATTGAGCGTCATCGCCGCCGTCATTACCACGCCGAGTGACCAACTGCCGTAGAGCATGTACGCGACCACACCGATCACCCCGCCCCAGACCAGACCGTTGATCAAACCGACCGCCAGTTCTTTGCGCATCAAGCGCGAGGTGTTGCCGGTGCTGACCTGATCCAGCGCCATGGCGCGCACGATCATGGTGATGGTCTGGTTACCGGAGTTGCCACCGATACCCGCCACGATCGGCATCAGCGCCGCCAGTGCTACCAATTTCTCGATGGAGCCCTCAAACAGACCGATAACCCGCGATGCCACGAACGCAGTGATCAGGTTCACCGCCAGCCACGCCCAACGGTTACGCAGGGACTTCCACACCGAGGCGAAGATATCTTCCTCTTCGCGCAGACCGGCCATGTTGAGGACTTCGCTTTCGCTTTCCTCACGGATCAGGTCGACCATTTCGTCGATGGTCAGACGGCCGATCAGTTTGCCGTTCTTGTCGACCACCGGCGCCGAGATCAAGTCGTAACGCTCGAATGCCTGAGCGGCGTCGTAGGCATCTTCGTCCGGGTGGAAACTCACCGGATCGCTGGCCATCACTTCGGCCACCTGCTTCTCCGGATCGTTGACCAGCAGGCGCTTGATCGGCAGCACGCCCTTGAGCACGCCGTCGTAATCGACCACGAACAGTTTGTCGGTGTGACCGGGAAGCTCTTTGAGGCGACGCAGGTAACGCAGAACCACTTCAAGGCTGACGTCCTCACGGATCGTCACCATCTCGAAGTCCATCAGCGCTCCGACCTGATCCTCGTCATAGGAGAGGGCCGAGCGCACGCGTTCGCGCTGCTGGTTATCCAGACTTTCCATCAGCTCATGGACAACGTCGCGCGGCAGCTCGGAGGCCAGGTCAGCGAGTTCGTCGGCGTCCATGTCCTTGGCCGCAGCCAGGAGCTCGTGATCGTCCATGTCGGCGATCAGCGTCTCACGGACGGAATCGGATACTTCAAGAAGAATGTCGCCGTCGCGATCGGCCTTGACCAGTTGCCAGAGCGTCAGACGATCGTCCAGCGGCAAGGCTTCGAGAATGTAGGCGACGTCGGCGGAGTGCAGATCATCGAGCTTGCGTTGCAGCTCGACGAGGTTTTGCCGGTGAACCAGGTTTTCCACGCGGTCGTGGTGCGGACCTTCCTGGCGATGAGTCAGGTCTTCAACGACACGTTGGCGCTGCAGCAACTCGACGACCTGAGCCAGGCGGTCCTGCAGGCTTTCCTGTGTTTTCTTTACTTCGATTTCGGACATAGGCGAACTCCACTCCCAGCAGCGGGGCACGCCGGAAGGATCAATCAGTCAATTCATGATTGGTGAAACGGTTTACTGAACAACTACTGGGTAAGTCCATGGAGGTTTTCCATAAGCCCCGGCGGGGCTGACGGGCGCAATGATACACGCCTGACGGTTTAAAACGTTGAAAAAATCACGGCTGAAACAAGCGCTTGCGAAACAAACCTGAGCACCTGCCTGACCCGTGCAAATGCGACGACTCATCTTGAAAAGAAAACACACCGGCAATGCAAAAAGCAGCGACTACCCTTGAGCTTAGATCGTCATGGAGGACATCGAATGCCGGCAAAACCCGCGCTATATCTACTGACCGCCCTGCTCCACTTCACGCCTGCCAACGCCACCACACTTCATCGTTGCCAGGCCGGTGACGGCAGCGTCACATTCACGTCGATGAGCTGCGCAACCGGGGAGCAGCTCTCAATTCAGGAGGTTCATCCCTACTCACCTGGCTGGGTCGCAATCATGCCGGAGTTCAATCACGAAGCTGTTTCCGGCATGAAAGACAGCGGGCGCGAACCGGGCATCGTCGGCGGCACCGAACACAAATGTGGAAACCTGATCGATAACAGGCAGCGGCGCGAAGCGATCATCAATCGGCGAGTGATTGCCGGCATGAGCCAGCGGGACGTCGAAAGCGCACTGGGCAAGCCCGACAAGATCAACACGCGCACATCGACAACGAGCTATCGTTACGACCTCAAGCGAGGCCGCAGTGCTCAAATTGATTTTGATGAACGAGGCTGCGTGAAGGGAAAAGCCAAATCCCGGACAGCAAAAAGCCCGCGTTAAACGCGGGCTTCTTGGTATATGGTGCACTCGACAGGATTCGAACCTGTGACCGCTCGGTTCGTAGCCGAGTACTCTATCCAGCTGAGCTACGAGTGCATTTGTTGCCGCGCATTATAGGCCGTCTAATCTCTATGTCAAACACTTTTTCTAGTAATTTCAACAACTTACAGAAGAAGCCAGATTACGACGTACTAAGCAAATAATGGCGGAGAACGGGGGATTCGAACCCCCGACACCCTTTTGAGGTGTACTCCCTTAGCAGGGGAGCGCCTTCGGCCACTCGGCCAGCTCTCCGCAACACGGGGCGTATATTAACCAGCTTCTTCCCCGTTTGCAAACATAAAAATCGATAAAAATTAATGGCTTGGTTCTTCGTCCTTCTCTTTCTTTATACGCAGGTAAATTTCCTCACGGTGCACCGCAACCTCTTTCGGAGCGTTGACGCCGATACGCACCTGGTTTCCTTTGACGCCGAGCACGGTCACGGTGATTTCGCCGTCACCGATAATCAGGCTTTCCGCGCACCGACGAGTCAGAATCAGCATACCTTTCTCCTTACGCCATTCATTTCAGGGACAACAGTCTGCAAAAAAAAGGCACCCGACCTACAACCGCAGCGATCGTAGCCCTACATGCCTGAGTATTGACCAGCGCGAGCAAAAGAACAGTTCCGGGGCTCGCGCCATTCAAAAATAAAGGGCGCGGTCAGACCGCGCCCTTCACAGAAGCGGATTACTCGCCCTGACGGGCCGGAGCATCCAGTTCGAAAGCCGTGTGCAGCGCGCGCACGGCCAGTTCCAGGTACTTCTCTTCGATCACTACGGACACCTTGATTTCCGAAGTCGAGATCATCTGGATGTTGATGCTTTCTTTCGCCAGGGATTCGAACATGCGGCTGGCCACGCCTGCGTGGGAACGCATGCCGACGCCGACGATCGAGACCTTGGCAATTTTGGTGTCGCCGACGACTTCACGGGCACCGATCTCGCGAGCGGTGTTTTCCAGCACGGTCTGTGCGGCCTGGTAGTCGTTGCGGTGCACGGTGAAGGTGAAGTCGGTGGTGTTATCGTGCGCGACGTTCTGCACGATCATGTCGACTTCGATGTTCGCGGCACTGATCGGGCCGAGAATCTTGAACGCCACGCCCGGGGTGTCTGGCACGCCACGGATGGTCAGCTTGGCTTCATCGCGGTTGAAAGCGATGCCGGAAATGATCGGCTGTTCCATGGTTTCCTCTTCATCAATAGTAATGAGGGTGCCCGGACCCTCCTTGAAGCTGTGCAGTACGCGCAGCGGAACGTTGTACTTGCCGGCGAATTCCACCGCACGGATCTGCAACACCTTGGAACCGAGGCTGGCCATTTCCAGCATCTCTTCGAAGGTGATCTTGTCCAGACGCTGAGCGACCGGCACCACACGCGGGTCGGTGGTGTAGACACCGTCGACGTCGGTGTAGATCTGGCATTCATCCGCCTTCAAGGCCGCCGCCAGTGCCACGCCGGTGGTATCGGAACCGCCGCGACCGAGGGTGGTGATGTTGCCGTGCTCATCGACGCCCTGGAAACCGGCGACAACCACCACGCGACCAGCCTTCAGATCACCGCGAATCTTCTGGTCATCAATCTGCAAGATACGCGCTTTATTGTGCGCACTGTCAGTCAGGATCCGTACCTGATTACCGGTGTACGACACCGCCGGCACACCGCGCTTGATCAGCGCCATGGCCAACAGGGCAATCGTCACCTGCTCACCGGTGGACACGATCACGTCCAGTTCGCGCGGAACCGGTTGCGCCTCGCCACTGATTTGCTTGGCCAGATCGATCAGACGGTTGGTTTCGCCGCTCATTGCAGACAGCACAACCACCAGGTCATCGCCGGCATCGCGGAATTTCTTAACCTTGTCGGCGACCTGCTCGATTCTCTCGACAGTGCCGACCGAGGTGCCTCCAAATTTCTGTACGATCAAAGCCATTTCAAAGCCGCCTCTGCCCATGAAGGGCGCCCAATAATCTTTCGAACAGTCGCCAGACCCGCCACTAGACTGCGGGCCTGGCGAGCCGTCTTATAAAGCCTGCTCGACGAATGGAACGGTCAGCGCCAGCGCGCCATCCAGCGCAGCGGCATCGACACCGCCGCCCTGCGCCATATCCGGACGACCACCGCCCTTCCCGCCCACTGCCGCAGCAGCCTGTTTCATCAAATCACCGGCTTTGAGTTGGCCAGTCAGGTCCTTGGTTACGCCTGCAACCAGTACGACCTTTTCCTCATGGACACCGCCGAGCAGGATCACTGCGCGGCCGAGTTTGTTTTTCAGCTGATCGACCAGCGCCAGCAGCGCCTTGCCATCCTGACCGTCCAGACGGGCGGCCAAAACCTTCACACCCTTGACGTCCCCCGCCGAGGCCGACAGATCGTCGCCCGCAGCGCTGGCTGCCTTGGCCTGCAACTGCTCGAGTTGTTTCTCCAGCAGACGGTTGCGCTCCAGTACCGCCGAGAGCTTGTCGATCAGGTTGTCGCGGCTGCCCTTGACCAGGCTGGCCGCTTCCTTGAGTTGTTCTTCCGCCGCGTTCAAGTAAGCCAGCGCCGCAGCACCGGTGACTGCCTCGATACGACGCACGCCCGATGCCACACCGCCTTCGCTGATGATTTTCAGCAGGCCGATGTCGCCGGTACGGTTGGCGTGGATACCGCCGCACAGTTCAACCGAGAAGTCGCCCATGCTCAGCACGCGCACGCTGTCGCCGTACTTCTCGCCGAACAGCGCCATGGCGCCTTTGTTCTTCGCGGTTTCGATGTCGGTTTCTTCGGTTTCAACGGCGGAGTTCTTGCGAATCTCGGCGTTGACGATGTCTTCCAGCTGCTTGATCTGTTCTGGCTTGATCGCTTCGAAGTGGCTGAAGTCGAAACGCAGGCGCTGACTGTCGACCAACGAACCTTTCTGCTGCACATGCTCACCGAGCACCTGACGCAGCGCGGCGTGCAGCAAGTGCGTAGCCGAGTGGTTCAGCGCGGTGGCGTGACGCACTTCGGCGTCGACGTGGGTTTCCACCGGTGCGCCAATGGTCAGGCTGCCCGAGGCCAGCACACCGTGGTGCAGGAATGCGCCGCCGGTCTTGGTGGTGTCGCGCACGTCGAAGCGGCTGCTGCCGGCCTGAATGAAACCGCAGTCGCCGATCTGGCCACCGGACTCGGCGTAGAACGGCGTCTGGTTGAGCACGATCACGCCTTCCTGACCTTCGCTCAGCACGTCGACCGACTGACCATCCTTATAGATGGCAACGATTTTCGCCGAGCCGCTGGTGGCGGCGTAACCGGTGAACTCGGTGGCCACGTCGACCTTGACCAGAGTGTTGTAGTCCAGACCGAACGAGCTGGCCGAACGCGCGCGAACACGCTGCGCTTCCATCTCACGTTCGAAACCGGCTTCGTCGACGGTCAGGCCGCGCTCGCGGGCGATGTCGGCGGTCAGGTCCATCGGGAAACCGTAGGTGTCGTAGAGTTTGAACACCACGTCGCCTGGCACCACGGTGCCTTTGAGCTCGGCCAGATCCTGCTCGAGGATTTTCAGGCCGTGCTCCAGGGTCTTGGAGAACTGCTCTTCTTCAGCCTTGAGCACGCGCTCGATATTGCTTTGCTGCTTCTTCAGTTCCGGGAAGGCTTCGCCCATCTCGGCAACCAGCGCCGCGACGATCTTGTAGAAGAAGCTGCCGGTGGCGCCGAGCTTGTTGCCGTGACGGCAGGCGCGACGGATGATCCGGCGCAGCACGTAACCGCGACCTTCGTTGGAAGGCAGCACGCCGTCGGCGATCAGGAAACCGCAGGAACGGATGTGGTCGGAGACGACTTTGAGCGACGACTGATCGCCGTTTTCGCAGCCGATCGCTTCAGCCGAAGCCTTGAGCAGGTTCTTGAACAGGTCGATGTCGTAGTTGGAGTTGACGTGCTGCATCACCGCACTGATCCGCTCCAGGCCCATGCCGGTGTCCACCGACGGCGCTGGCAACGGATGCAACACGCCATCGGCGGTGCGGTTGAACTGCATGAACACGTTGTTCCAGATTTCGATGTAGCGGTCGCCATCTTCTTCCGGCGAGCCCGGCGGGCCGCCCCAGATGTGCTCGCCGTGGTCGTAGAAAATCTCGGTGCACGGGCCGCACGGGCCGGTATCACCCATGGTCCAGAAGTTGTCGGAAGCGTACGGCGCGCCCTTGTTGTCGCCGATGCGGATCATGCGCTCGGCTGGCACACCGATTTTCTGTGTCCAGATGTCATACGCTTCGTCGTCGGTGGCGTAGACGGTGACCCAGAGCTTTTCCTTCGGCAGCTTGAGCACGCCAGTGAGGAAGGTCCAGGCGAAGGTGATCGCGTCGTGCTTGAAGTAGTCGCCGAAGCTGAAGTTACCGAGCATTTCGAAGAACGTGTGGTGACGCGCGGTATAACCGACGTTTTCCAGGTCACTGTTCTTGCCGCCGGCGCGCACGCATTTCTGGCTGCTGGTGGCACGGGTGTACGCACGTTTTTCCTGGCCCAGGAAGCAGTCCTTGAACTGGTTCATCCCCGCGTTGGTGAACAGCAGGGTTGGGTCGTTGCCCGGAATCAAAGAGCTGGAGGCTACACGGGTGTGGCCTTGCTCTTCGAAGAAGCGAAGGAAGGCTTCACGGATTTCTGCGCTTTTCATTAGGTTCTTCCACGGAGGCTGCGGCCAAAGGCCTGTTCGAAACGTCGTGAGACGAAGCGACGGCAAAGGGCCGCATTATATCGGCCCTGCGCGCGGGGTACAGCGTGTTTATACGATAGAAACGGTCAATTGGACGGCTGACGCAGTCACTTGCGTGAAAACTCGACGAATGTCGCGATCACTTGTTCGATTTGCGCGCGGCTGACGTCCATGTGCGTGACCATGCGCAAGCGCGCAGCGGCGCTGAGCCTGATCCCGCGTTCGCCGGCAAAGTCCTTGAGTGCTGCGGCCTTGTCACCCATCTGCACATAAACCATGTTGGTTTGCACGGGTTCGACGACGAAACCGGCCTCACGCAGCCCCTCGGCGAGCAACTGCGCGTTGGCATGGTCATCCGCCAGCCGTTCGACGTGATGATCCAGCGCGTACAAGCCAGCCGCCGCGAGCAACCCGGCCTGACGCATGCCGCCACCGACCATTTTGCGCAAACGCCGCGCCTTGCCGATCAGTTGCTCGGACCCGCACAGCACCGAGCCGACCGGCGCGCCGAGGCCTTTGGACAGGCACACCGACACCGAATCGAAATGCTGGGTGATCTCCCGGGCATCGACGCCGAGCTTGACCGCCGCGTTGTACAACCGCGCGCCGTCCAGGTGCAATTGCAGGCCATGCTCCTGCGTAAAGCGTCGCGCGCGCGCCAGATATTCCAGCGGCAGCACTTTGCCCTGCATGGTGTTTTCCAGCGCCAGCAAACGCGTGCGGGCGAAATGGAAATCGTCCGGTTTGATCGCGGCCGCAACCTGATCCAGATCCAGTGAACCGTCGGCCTGCACTTCCAGCGGCTGCGGCTGAATCGAACCGAGCACCGCCGCCCCGCCACCTTCGTACTTATAGGTGTGCGCCTGCTGACCGACGATGTACTCGTCGCCCCGTTCGCAATGCGCCATCAGGCCGAGCAGGTTGCTCATGGTCCCGGTCGGCACGAACAGCGCAGCAGCAAAGCCCAGGCGTTTGGCCAGCTCGGCCTCGAGGTGATTGACCGTCGGATCTTCGCCATACACGTCGTCGCCGGTATCGGCTGCGGTCATCGCATCGAGCATGGCGGGAGTCGGTTGGGTGACGGTGTCGCTGCGAAGATCGATAACGCTCATGAACCTGGCCTCTGGTCAGATGGGGAAATCCCCTTGTGAAGTGGAATTACTGCGGTCATCGCGCAGATTAATCAACCCTCGACCGAGGAAAAATCACCGCCCTCAGGAAAAAGCACAATCCATGTGGGAGCGAGCCTGCTCGCGAAAGCGCAGTAACAGTCAGCATATGCGTTGAATGTGAAGCCGCTTTCGCGAGCAGGCTCGCTCCCACAGTGTCATGTGCATGGCCGGGAAATATGTGTTACAAACTTGCCGCCGCCCGCCTATGGGCGGCACAAACGTTCTCAGGGCGGGGTGCAATTCCCCACCGGCGGTAATTGCGCGCAATGCGCATAGCCCGCGAGCGCTTGGCGTTGCACACGACTTGAGTCGGGTGCGTCGGCAAGGTCAGCAGACCCGGTGTGATCCCGGGGCCGACGGTCATAGTCCGGATGAAGAGAGAACGGGATCGACGCCAAAGGGCCGTCCGCGTGCATCCGTGCCTGCGTTCGCACCCTTGCATCCCTTTCGATTCATAACGCCCTGTTTTTCACACAAACAGGAGTCAGAACATGCAACCCACCGCAATCGACAGCAAAAGCAAACACCCACAGGGCGAGCGCGTCGCGTTCATCCAGGCCTGCTGGCACAAGGAAATCGTCGACCAGAGCCGCAAAGGCTTCGTCGCTGAAATGCTGGTGCAGGGTTATCAGGAATCGGACATCGATTTCTTCGAAGTCGGCGGCGCCTTTGAAATGCCGCTGCACGCCAAGCTGCTGGCCAAGTCCGGCCGTTACGCCGGCATCGTCGCCGCCGCCCTGGTGGTGGACGGCGGCATTTATCGCCACGAGTTCGTTGCGCAATCGGTGGTCAGCGGCCTGATGCAGGTGCAGTTGGAAACCGAAGTGCCGGTGTTCTCGGTGTCGCTGACCCCGCACCACTTCCATTCGGGCGAAGAGCATCAGAAGTTCTTCTTCGAGCACTTTGTGCACAAGGGTCAGGAAGCAGCGCGGACTTGCGCCGATACGTTGCAGAAGATTCGCGCGTTGCGTCGAACCGAGCCGCGCGCTGTAGCGGTCTGACTGCACCAGGCCGGGTGGGGACTCAAGCCCCACCCGGATTCAACTGTGGGAGCGAGCCTGCTCGCGAAGGCGCTGTGTCAGCCTCCATAGATGTTGGCAGACAGTCAGCATTCGCGAGCAGGCTCGCTCCCACAGTTGTTTGCGTTAACCGGCACGTCAGGCGAGGTTTTCGTCGGTGCTCGGGACGATGAGGATGCCAGCGCGCAGGCCGTTCTTGACCTTGGGGTTGGGGAAAATGATCCGCGCGCCCTGCTCTTCGATCACCCAGCGGGTATTGGCCAGGTCTTCGGCCAGCACATAACCCGGTTCCAGCTCGGAAAAGTTCTCGATGTCCGCCGGCAGGTTCAGGCGGAACGCATCGCTGTGCTTGATGATTTCCCGCGCCACGCTGAACAGCTGCAAACCGTCCAGCTCTTCTTCTGTCTCCGGCTCAGTGCCTTCGATGATCTGCTTCAGACGGGTTTCCAGCAGTGAAACGTTAACGCCGTCGTTCTGCCCGAACGGCCGCGCCTTGCCCAGTTCCAGGGTGAAAGCCTCGGCGTCGAGTTTGTCGTAGGTGTACGAACTGAAGACGATGGATGGCTTGTTCTGCAACAGCACTGCTTCCATGCCGGCGGCGCGCAGGCGCGCCAGTTCGCGACGGGAATGCTGGCGCCCTTCCTTCCACGGGTACAAGGCGAACTGTTCGATCTTCGACCCACGAATCGCGGTGTGCAGGTCGTAGTGCAGACGCTGGCGCTCGGGCTTGCTGAAGAAACTCGCCGCCAGCCGTTCCAGCTCACAGGCGCGCAACGCTTCCGAGCCGCTGCTTTGTTCGTGGCGGCCGTTGAACAGCCGATTGACATCCTGCTCGACGAAACGCTCGCCCTTGCGAATCGCTTCCGGGTTGCCGAACAGGAACAGAATGCGTGCGCGCGGCTTGAGATCGCCGCGTGCGATGTCGTGCAGCAGCCGATCAAGCAACTCGATCGGTGCCGTTTCGTTGCCATGGATGCCTGCCGACAGCAGCAGGTCCAGGCCATTGTCGCGCGCTTCCGGGGGCCGCACTTCCAGCGCCCCTTCGCTCAACCAGCGCATGCGCACGCCTTCGACAGTCAGTTGAGTCTTCTCCGCCGGTTCGCGGCCGGCGAGGGTCAGTTCAAGCAGTTTGCCGAGGGCGAGCATAGAGCGGTTTCCTTAGTGGTCGTGGTTGCAATCCGGGCCGTGCACGTGATCCTCGTCAGCGCCGAGGTCAGCCGGTTCCATTTCCAGTTGCAGACTTACCAGATTAGTCGCCAATGGGCGCAGCAGCAGGTTGGCGTACTCTTCGTCACCTTCCTCGACGTCGACGCCGATCAGCAGCTGGCCACGGCCGTCCTGCTGGATCCACAGCTCTTTGCCTTGCCACATGACCGCAACGCGGGTGCACGAGGTTTGCAATTGCGTGCCGTCGGTGTCTTCAAGGATCAGCTGCAGGGAATCGCTCATGTTTTTACTCTCTTGGGTGACACGCCGCGCGCCGCGTTCAGGCAGCGCGCTGGCGATCAATTGATCTGGAAGGGATAAACCGCGCCCAGTTTAAGGATTTGCGTCAGTTCATCCAGTGCCGTCCGGCATTCAAGCAGCAACTGCGGGTCCGCCAGATCGGTTTCGCTCAGGCGGTCGCGATAGTGCTTTTCAACCCATGCGGTCAACGAACCGTACAACGGGGCCGTCATGATAACCCCTGGGTTGACCGCCGCCAGTTCGGTTTCATTCAGCGCCACGCGCAGACGCAGGCATGCCGGGCCACCGCCGTTCTGCATGCTTTGCTTGAGATCGAAGACCTTCACTTCGCGGATCAGCCCGCCGGAACTGGTCAGGCTCTGCAGATAAGTCCAGACGCGTTCGTTCGCCTGGCATTCCTGCGGCACGATCAGCAGCATCGAACCGTCAGGGCGCGAGAGCAACTGGCTGTTGAACAGGTACGAACGCACCGCGTCATCCACGGTGACCGCCGAACGCGGCACGCAAACAGACTGGAAGTTGCCGCCGACCTTGGCCAGTTTGCCTTGCAGTTCGGCGAGCATCTTGTCGGTCTCGAGGAACGCGTCCTCGTGATAGAACAGCACTTCACCGTTGCCCACGGCGATCACGTCGTTATGGAACACGCCCTGATCGATGACGTTGGGATTCTGCTGCGCGTAGACCACGCCTTCGTCACGCAGACCGTGCAGACGCGCCACGGCTTGCGAGGCTTCGAGGGTCTGGCGTGCCGGGTATTTCTGCGGCGCCGGGAAGCGATTGTCGAAGGCGCTGCGGCCGAACACGAAGAACTCGACGCCCGCTTCGCCGTACTCACGGCAGAAACGCGTGTGGTTGGCCGCGCCCTCGTCGCCGAACTGCGCCACTGCCGGCAAAGCGGCGTGATGGGCGAAGTGCTGTTGATTGGCGAACATCGCGCCGAGCACGCGACTGGTGGTCGGGTGTTCGATGCTGCGGTGGTATTTGCAATTGAGGTTGGCAGCGGTGAAGTGCACGCGGCCGTCAGCGGTGTCGGCACTTGGGCTTACCGTGGCGGCGTTGGCCACCCACATGCTCGACGCCGAGCAACTGGCGACCAGCAGCGGCATCGCTTCCTTGGCGGCGCGCTCGATCACCTGCGCGTCAGTGCCACTGAAGCCCAGACGGCGCAGCGCGGCCACGTCGGGACGCTCCTGCGGAGCCAGCACGCCTTGCTGAAAGCCCATGTCCGTCAGCGCTTTCATTTTGGCCAGACCTTGCAGCGCCGCTTCCTTCGGATTCGAGGATTGCTGACTGTTGCTCTGCGAGGCGACGTTGCCGTAGGACAGACCACCGTAGTTATGGGTCGGCCCCACTAGACCGTCAAAATTGACTTCATAGGATTTCATCAGCGAGGCTCCACGAGAATCTGTTGTTATAGGCATCGAGTAACAATTAGGTAAGACCGCGGTGCGGCCTTCGCGAGCAGGCTCGCTCCCACAGGGAAATGCATTCCTATGTGGGAGCGAGCCTGCTCGCGAATGGGCATCACGCCATTTTCACGCCGGGCGTCAGAGCCGATGGCAGCATCAGGCTCGGGGTTTCCAGCGACGCCACCGGGTATGCGCAGTAATCCGCTGCGTAGTAGGCGCTGGCGCGGTGGTTGCCCGAGGCGCCGACGCCGCCGAACGGCGCGCTGCTCGCGGCGCCGGTCAGCTGTTTGTTCCAGTTGACGATGCCGGCGCGGCTTTCCAGCCAGAACTGCTGGTATCGCGCTTCGGAATCGGAGAGCAAACCGGCGGCCAGTCCATAAGCGGTGTTGTTGGCTTCAGTGATCGCCGCGCCGAAATCGGCATAGCGGATCACTTGCAGCAGCGGCCCGAACAGTTCTTCGTCCGGACGCTCGGCTACGGCCGTCACATCGACAATGCCCGGGGTCAGCAAAGCCGACTGCGCTTGTGGCTGAGTCATTTCCAGCAGCGCCACCGCGCCGTTGGCCAGCAGTTGCTCCTGCGCATCCATCAGCGCTTTCGCCGCGCCGAGGGAAATCACCGAGCCCATGAACGGTGCCGGTTGCTGATCGAAGGCACCGACTTCAATGGTCGAACTGACTTCCACCAGACGCTTGAGCAGGCTGTCGCCCCACGCGCCTTGCGGCACCAGCAGACGCCGGGCGCAGGTGCAGCGCTGGCCGGCGGAAATGAACGCCGACTGAATGATCGTGTACACCGCCGCGTCCAGATCAGCGACCTGATCGACCACCAGCGGGTTGTTGCCGCCCATCTCCAGCGCCAGAATCTTGTCCGGACGCCCGGCGAATTGCTGGTGCAGGTGATTGCCGGTGCGGCTCGAACCAGTGAAGAACAGACCGTCGATACCCGGGTTCGCCGCCAGAGCGATACCGGTTTCCCGCGCGCCTTGCAGCAGGTTCAACACGCCTGCCGGCAGACCGGCTTCGATCCAGCACTTGACCGTCAGCTCGGCGACTTTCGGCGTCAGTTCGCTGGGCTTGAACAGCACACTGTTACCGGCCAGCAGCGCCGGGACGATATGACCGTTGGGCAGGTGGCCGGGGAAGTTGTAAGGACCAAACACCGCGACCACGCCGTGCGGCTTGTGGCGCAATACGGCGGTGGCGTCGCCCAATGGGCCGCTCTTCTCGCCGGTGCGCTCGCGGTAGCTTTGCACCGAAATCGCGATCTTGTTGACCATGCTGGTCACTTCGGTCGCGGCTTCCCAAAGCGGTTTGCCGGTTTCTTCGCCGATGGTGCGAGCCAGTTCGTCAGCGTGGTTTTTCAACGCAGCAGCAAAAGCTTCGAGGACGCTGATGCGCTCCTCGAGGGTGCGACGTGCCCACTGAGGAAACGCCTGGCGAGCAGCCTGAACCGCCGATTCGACCTGCGCGGCAGTGGCGCCCTCGCCCGCCCACAGCACTTGCTGGGTCATCGGGTTCAAAGATTGAAAGGCTTCGCCCTGACCGGCCAGCCACTCACCTGCGATGTATAGCGAATTCATTATTTCGACTCCCGTGCAGCGGACAACGCCACGGCGCGAACCTGATCGCCGGCGCTGAGTTGAAGACGTTTCGCGGTCTGCGGATCGACCACCAGGGTGCCCGCAGCCAGACGCGCTGGGGCAGCCGTGATGCGGCAATCCTCGCGCTTGCGGTTGTGGATGATGAACGGCGTGGCGTCATCGCCCGGCGTGCCGACGGCCAGCACCAGCGCTTCGCTGTCACGCACCGCGCGGATCTTGCTGGTTTCGCATTCGATGGCCGGGCCGGCGTCGAAGATGTCGACGTAACCCTGGTAGCTGAAGCCTTCGCTTTTGAGCATCGCCAGTGCCGGCTCGGTGTCCGGGTGCACCTGGCCGATGACGTTGCGCGCGTCCGGCGACAGGAAGCAGGTGTACAGCGGGAATTTCGGCATCAGTTCGGCGATGAATGCCTTGTTGCCGACGCCGGTCAGGTAATCGGCCTGGCTGAATTCCATCTTGAAGAAATGGCGGCCGAGGCTTTCCCAGAACGGCGAGCGCCCGGCGTCATCGGACACACCGCGCATTTCAGCGATGATCTTGTTGCCGAACAGCTCCGGGAACTCGGCGATGAACAGCATGCGCGCCTTGGACAGCATGCGACCGTTCAAGCCGTTGCGGTAATCGGCGTGCAGGAACAGTGAGCACAGCTCGGAATTGCCGGTCAGGTCGTTGGCCAGAAACAGCGTCGGGATTTCGCGGTAGATGTTCAGCTCTTGCGAAGCGCTGACCGTCAGACCGACGCGGAAGTTGTACCAGGGCTCACGCAGGCCGACCGCGCCGGCGATGGCGGAAATCCCCACCACGCGGCCGTCATCGTCTTCGAGCACGAACAGATAGTCGGCATCGCCACGCCCGGCTTCGCCGCGAAAGGTCTTCTCGGCCCAGCCGACCCGGTGGGTCAGGCGCTCTTCATTGGCCGGCAAGGTAGTCAGGCCGGTGCCGGTGCTGCGGGCCAGGTCGATCAGCGCGGATAAATCGCTGCTGCGTACGGGACGAACAATCATGCTATCTCCTCAAACGGGCCGCTCGCGCCACCCGTGAAACTCGCTAAGGCGTTAAACCGCCACCAGGCGCACGCTGGCACCTTCACCGACGCCCAGGGCTTCGGCTGCTTCCATATCCAGCGTCACCGGTTTGCCCGGCGCGTAATCCAGCTCCAGCAACACCGCGCGGTAATCCTGCAACTGCGCGTTGGCTACCAAGTACTGGCGTCCAGCGCCTTTGACCGGCTCGCCGATTTTCACCGGCACCACGCGGCTCTGGGCGATCGAACGGATCCCGGAAACCCGCGCATGCAGGGTCGGGCCGCCGTCGAAGATGTCGATGTAGTGATCAGTCTCGAAACCTTCGCGCATCAGGATGTCGAAGGTGATCTGCGCACGCGGGTGCACCTGGCCCATCGCCTCTTGGGCGGAATCCGGCAGCAACGGCACGTAGATCGGGTAATGCGGCATCAGCTCGGCGAGGAACGTGCGGCTTTTCAGCCCGCACAGGCGTTCGGCTTCGGCGTAGTTGAGGTCGAAGAAGTTGCGCCCGATGGCATCCCAGAACGGCGAGTCACCGTTTTCATCGCTGTAACCGACAATCTCGGTCACCACCGAATCGGCGAAACGCTCCGGGTGGCTGGCAACGAACAGCAGGCGACCTCGGGAATTGAGCTCGGCCCAGGGCGATCCGACCAGTTCGCGCTGCACGTAGAAACTGGTCAGCAAGCTGTTGCCGGTCAGGTCGTGACACTGCGAGAGCACGTGGATCTTGTTATGGATCTTCAGTTCGCGCGAGGCGTGGACGAAGGTCTCGTTGCGGAAGCTGTAGAACGGCTCCGAATAACCGGCGGAAGCGACGATGGCCGAGCAGCCGACCAGTTTGCCGGTAGTGGAATCTTCGAGGACAAAGAAGTAACTCTCTTCACCGTTGAAGCTCACTTCGGCGGCAAACGAAGCTTCGCTCGCGGCGATCTTGTCGCTCAGACGTTCCACGTCATCCGGCAAGGAAGTGACACCAATCGGGCTGTCCGCAGCCAGACGCTGTACCTCGCCCAGATCAGCCATTTGCGCGGGGCGCATCACCAGCATGGTGTCACTCCTTTCTCTTCAATATTCACAGAAAAAACCGGGCCCACATAAAGATCGATGCAGGAATGGGACTTGTGGCGAGGGGATTTATCCCCCCTGGGGGGCGAAGCACCCCCAAAAATCCAGGGCCGCTGCGCAGCCCATCGGGGATAAATCCCCTCACCACAGGTTCAATCCAACAGGTGAATGTGCCCGGTATCAAAAATTGGTTCGGCGCCGGAAAAACTCCAGGCGCCGAAAGGTCCATCAGGCTTGCGTCAACTTCGCTGCGGCACGTTCGAAGCGGTCGAGACCGGCGTCGATATCGGCATCTTCCACCACCAGGCTCGGGGCGAAACGGATCACGTCCGGACCTGCCTGGAGAATCATCAGGCCTTCCTGTTCAGCGGCGTTGAAGATGTCCTTGGCCTTGCCTTTCCACGCTTCGCTGAGCACGCAACCGATCAGCAGACCGAGACCACGCACCTGAGTGAACAGGCCGTATTTCTCGCCGATCTGTTGCAGGCGAGTCTTGAACTTGTCGTGCTTGGCGTTCACGCCGTTCAACACTTCAGGGGTGTTCACCACGTCGATCACCGCTTCGGCAACGGCGCAGGCCAGCGGGTTGCCGCCGTAGGTGGTGCCGTGGGTGCCGACGACCAGATGTTTGGCCAGCGCTTCGGTGGTCATCATCGCCGCGATCGGGAAACCACCGCCCAGGCTCTTGGCGCTGGTGAGGATGTCCGGGGTCACGCCGTAATGCTGGTAGGCAAACAGCTTGCCGCTGCGGCCCATGCCGGTCTGCACTTCGTCGAACACCAGCAGCGCGTTGTTCGCGTCGCACAGTTCGCGGGCACCTTGCAGGTAAGCCAGCTCGGCCGGCAGTACGCCGCCCTCGCCCTGGATCGGTTCCAGCACGACCGCGCAGGTCTTCTCGGACACCGCGGCTTTCAGTGCGGCCAGATCGTTGTAGGGAACGTGGGTGATGCCAGTGATTTTCGGGCCGAAACCGTCGGAGTACTTCGACTGGCCACCGACGTTGACGGTGAACAGGGTACGGCCGTGGAAGCTGTTCAGAGCGGCGATGATTTCGTACTTCTCGGAGCCGAAACGGTCGAATGCGACGCGACGGGCCAGCTTGAATGCGGCCTCGTTGGCTTCGGCGCCGGAGTTGCAGAAGAACACGCGCTCGGCAAACGTGGCGTCGATCAGCTTGTGCGCCAGACGCAGGGCCGGTTCGTTGGTGAACACGTTGGACACGTGCCACAGCTTGTTCGCCTGTTCGGTCAACGCACCGACCAGCGCCGGATGCGCGTGGCCCAGGACGTTGACGGCAATCCCGCCAGCGAAGTCGATCAGCTCGCGGCCGGCCTGATCCCAGACCCGGGAACCGGCGCCACGCACCGGAATGAAAGCGGCAGGCGCGTAGTTGGGAACCATTACCTGGTCGAAATCGGCGCGTTGTACCGCAGCGTGCTCAACGGACATCGGAGTCTCCTGAAGAGGAACACCCGCCTGGAACTGGCGAGCGATGAGGGGATTGTAAGGACAGTTGGGTGCCCGGCCTTGTCGCCAAGCGACAACTTCTTATAGCGCAAACCCCGGATTTTCCCGGGTTTACGGCAATGCGACATATAGCGTCGCAAAGGCGCAGTTTACCGGGCGCGGCCGATTTGCGGCAGGCCGCGCAGGATACCAAGTCAGCCTCATGGCGCAGACATGAATATGTACCGCACGGCGAACCTTGCTTGCTGATTTGCTGAGAGTTCTTCCCAACGCCAAGGAATGGCCATGCATTTGTCTGAAGAACACTCAACAACGACTCCGACCGACAGCAACGACGCGCTCCATGCGGACGATCACTATCAACCACTGAAAAAGGCGATTGCGGACTGGCTGGGTACCGCCTCGTCGACACGCCGCGAAACACTGAAAAACGTTACTCCGCAGGTGCCAGCGCAAGTCAGGGAAGCGCCAGCCGACCAGCATATGCTGATGAAAAACCTCAACGCCGTGCATCTTGCCGCGCAGAGTGGTGTGGATAAAAGTCTGGAGCATCTGCAGGACGCCGCCGCGTTCGCCGAGCCCTTGCTCAAGGCCGAACTGAAGAGCTGTTTCGATCTGGACCTGGACGTCCGCAATACCTTCGTGCGCTTGTACATCCCCTCTGCCTGGTTGCAGTTCCCCATCAAAGGCACTCGCGTGTGGAACGTCTCGCTGCTAGACGCCGCGCTGCATAACTTTGAGGAAAAGGAAACGCACGAAGACGCCTTCGGCGCTGACGCAACCTACATCACGGCGCCAACAGCGACCGGGCAATTCGAGCCTCTGCCGGCCATCAGCGGCAAAATGAGTATTCCGGCATTCACCCAACTTTGCCGCCGACTCGACATCGGCGCGAAGTACAAAGCCAGCCTCGAAGAAAATCTGGGCTACTCCGACCCGATGGTCGCTTCGGTCTTGCGCGGCAAGCTCGATGCCAGCCAGAAAGCGGCGATGAAAGCCGCTCTGCAATGGGCACTGATGAAGCGCGATGTGTCGGCTAATGCCGTGCGTCTGGTCGAGGCCCTGCTTGACGGCATGAAGGGTATCTACGCCCACGGCGCGCCCGTACTCTGTCACGACGTCAGCATGCTGTGCGCGCCACTGACCGGCATCGTCGTCTTCGCGCCGGATCTGTACATCACGCAGAACGCCGCCCGCGTGGTGGCCTACGTACCGGATGATCCGGAGCACCCGTTCAAGGAGTACGCCTCGCCACTGGAAATGGTCGTCGAACTGACGCGCCAGTTGCGCTCGAAGGAGTACCAGCAATTCTTCAGCCGCTTCGTCAATCACGAGCAGCGCGGATTTTTCTTCAGCACCCTCAACAGCCGCCTCAGCGAAATCAAATGGCACCCGCACGAGCCCGGCAGTTCTCTGCCGGCGTGGCGCGAGGCAGCGGTGGAGCGGCCCGACCTGCAGACCGCGCTGGCGCCCTTCCATGACGATCTGTGGCAGCACTTCTATCAGGCCAAACTGAACAAGATCTTCAACGACGCCCGAACCATCGCCGTACCGACCGCCGTCGTCGATCAGAAGGCACGCTGGGCGTTCTGGGATTCAGTGGTCAACATTCTCTCGACCATCGCCCAGACCGCCGCGTTGATCGTCGCGCCATTCGTGCCGGTGCTGGGCGAAGCGATGATGGCGTACATGGCCTATCAGATGCTCGACGAAGCCTTCGAAGGCATCGTCGAATGGGCGCAAGGGCGGACCACCGAAGCCTTCGGACACCTGATGGGCACCGTGGAGTCGATGATCCAGCTGGGCATGTTTGCCGTCGGTGGCGCGATTGCTGCCGCCGAGTTTCGCAAGGTCTTGCCCAGGGAAGTCGTGGCATTCATCGACCGCTTCAAACCGGTGAAACTGGCCAATGGCGAAACTCGCTATTGGGAACCCGATCTTGAACGCTACAAACATCCGGCGCTGCCGCCAGCCGATTCGCAACCCGATGCACTGGGCCTGCACGCGCATCAGGACAAGCAACTGCTGCCCCTTGCGGACGCACATTTCTCTGTCAAAGAGCACGAGGTTCCCGGCCAGTACCGCATCGAACACCCGACCCGCTCCGAAGCATACCAACCCGTGGTGCGGCACAACGGTGACGGTGCCTGGCACACCGAACTCGAACAACCGCTGGAGTGGGATGGCGAAACCGCGCTGCGACGCATTGGTCCTGCGGTCGAGACTTTCAGCCCGGCCGAGCGCGAAACCATTCTGAAGGTCAGCGGCACCCGCGAAGATGCCCTGCGCAAGATGCATGTCAATCAGGAAAAAGTCCCGCCGCTGCTTGCCGACAGCATCCAGCGCTTCAAGATCGATCAGCAGTTGCAGCGCTTCATCGACCAGCTCGACAGTGATATGGCGGAAGAATTTCTGCGCGCCGATCAGGTCACGCAACTGCAACTGCTCAGCGAACATGGCCGCTGGCCGAGCAACCAACGCCTGCGCCTGACGGATCGCAACGGTGATCTGCTCTGGCAATCCTCTGCAGACGAAAGCCTGCAATTGACCGAGCTGCACCAGGACCGGCTGATCGGTGGCGACCTGCTCAAGACCCTGCTTGCCATTCTCGACGAAGCGCAAATCAAGGCGCTGCTGGCAGAACCCTTCACCGCCAAGCCGCCGCTGGACGTTCGCAGCCGGACCCTGCGCAAGCAACTGGTCGGTCTCGCCAAAATCCACAGAAGCACGCTATTCAAATCCCGCTATCAAGCCTTGCAGCACATCGACGATCCGCTGGCGCAGCAGCTCAAGGTTCACAACCCTGAGCTGCCGGCGAGCATCACCCGCGAACTTCTCGACACCGCCACCGGCGACGAACTACTGCTGATCAACGAAGGACAACTGCCACCGCGCCAGCAGGAACTCATGCAACTGGCCAGCCAGGAAGTACGCGTGACCCGCGCTTATGAAGGGCTGGAACTCGACTCGGTGAACAATCCCGACTCCGACTCGCTGGCCCTGCACAGCCTGAAACTGTTGCCGGGCTGGAGCGGCGATGTGCGGATCGACATTCGCGACAGTCGCTACGAAGGGCCGGTACTCGACAGTGTTGGTCGCGAGGACGCCCCCGAACACAAGGTATTGGTCAGACGCAAAGCCGGTCGTTATCAAGCCTTCGATGACCGAGGCCAGGAGCTGCACTCGATCAGCGATTTTTATTCGAGCCTGTTGTACGCATTGCCCGACAGTGAGCGCACCAGCCTGAGCATCGGGATCGGCCAGGGTCAAATGCTCAGAGCGGCAATTCGCGAACACACACTGCAACGCGACGAGTTGCGAGTCGTGCTGCACGACTCGCCGATTCAACCACCGGCCATCGACACGCTACGACTGCTGGGCACCGACGGTTTTCCGCTGGTCGAACGTTCTGAACAGGTGGAAGGCCCTCCGCGCTCCCACGAGCAGGATATAAGGGCGCTTTATCCGAGAATGACGGATCAGCAAATCCGCTCTCTGGCGCGAGCCATGCGGGCCAGTCCGGACGGCCCACGAGCGCAGATCCAGCAACTGCAGAACGAATATCTGCAATTGCAGAACGATCTGCATGTATGGGCCAACACCCCGCCTGTCCGCCATCCAGAAACAGGCATTACGCTCACATCGCTGCAAAGACGAGCTGAAATCCAGAACCGCCGACTGCTCAGGGAGCAGATACTTCAGGGCTGGCGTCGGGAATACCCGACCGGGTTCGATCACCAGGGGATGGCTACAGGACACGCGATGCGGCTGACGCATCCGGTCATGGGCGATCTGCCGACGCTATCGGCCGACCTCAGCCATATCACGTCCCTTGCCCTGGATCGCAGTGCTACACCAGGTTCTCTGGACGTGTTGCTGCAACACTTTCCAAATCTGCAACAACTGGATGCGCGCAACCTGAATCTGCCGGCTCTGCCCCAAGTGCTCGGTTCAATGCCCTCGCTGCGTGAACTGAGAATGCGCAACTGCGGCCTCAGCCTGTCGATCACCACGCAATCGGTACTCGCCTCGATGCCGCAGCTCACGCTGCTCGATCTGCAGGGCAACGCCCTGGGTCTGGCGCCCGACCTGCACACGATGCCTTCGCTGCGTTACGTCAACCTGTCGAACACCGGCATCCATACCCTGCCCGACGACATACTGACGCACCCGCGGCTGATTTCCGGTCAGTTCGATGGCAACCGCCTCGCAGCGGTGCCGGAAGCCTTTCTCAGGCTTCCCACCTCGCTCAGCGATGGATTCACCTTCGCTGACAACCCTTTGAGCGCCGTCGCGCGTGAACGGGTGAAACGCTTCCATGAGCATACGGGCAGACACTTCGGCATCCGCCCGGAACCTGCAGACCTGCAACGAGCCACCACGTTGTTCCCCGAACTCGGCGCGGAACAAGCCACCACCATGCTGTATCGTTTGCCCGGGACATTGGTCGAGGGCCGCGCGCAACTGTCACGCTGGGAAGCAGAGGTTGCTCAGTTGAATCTGGAGCTCAGCCAATGGACCAGCCAGGTTGCGACATATCACCCTGATACTGGCGAAAGTCTGACCCTCGCTCAACAAACGCGCGAACTTGATGCAAGGCGTGCTTTTGCGCGGCAACTTGAGCAGTTCTGGCGCCGCCGGTCCGCGTTCAGTCGCGCGGGAGCATTCAAGGCCAAGCTTGCATTCAGCGGTGACATGCCCACGCTCAGTGCAAATTTCGAGCATGTTTTCGGAGTGGACCTCACCGGTAATCGACAGATTTCGGCGATTGCGCCGTTTCTGCGACGCTTCGCCAATCTGACTTCACTCAAGCTGGATAACGTGGAAATCGAACCACTGGCTTTGCCGGTGAGCAAGCTGTCCAGACTGCTCGAACTGCAGATGAAAAACTGCGGCGTGCTGCTGACGCCGGAAAATCAGGCGGCGCTGCTGGCGCTCAATCATTTGCGTACGCTGGATCTGAGCGATAACCCGTTAGGAACCGTGCCCGACCTCAACCTGTTGCCCGAGCTGACGCACATCGACCTGTCCAACAGCGGCCTCAGCATTGTCCCGGATGGCGTGGCCAGCCACCCGAAACTGCTCACCGCCGTCCTGACCGGTAACCGCATCACGCAATTACCTGACGTCCTTTTCACCCTGCCTGCCGAACGCAGCGACGGCATTTATCTTTCCGATAATCCACTGTCGGCAACGGCGCGCGACAACATCAAAGCCTACTACCGCAGCCATCACAACGACTTCGACGTGCGCGCGGACGAGGGGGATATCGCCCTGGCTCGGGAACTGTTTCCGAGGCTGGATCAGCAAGAAGCCAGCGACATGATCTACGACCTGCCCGGCAACCTGACCGACAGTCATGCGCAACTGCTGCGCTGGCAGGCAGAGCTTGCGCAAATGCAGCGCGATCTCGACCTCTGGATATTGCAAACCCCAGCCACAGATCCGGCCACAGGGCGTGAGATTTCGGACAAACAGCGCGGGCAACAGCGTTTGGCACGAACCGCTTTCAAGCAAGACCTGGAAACCTTCTGGCGTCAGACATCCAGCGAGACCGGAAAGCGCGACGCGTTATTTGCGGCAGACGTCAAGTTCGCTGGACAAATGCCTCGCCTGACCGCCGATTTCAGTCACGTCTCAAGCCTGAGGCTGACGGGCAACGCCATGATCGATGGCATCGGGACGTTCGTGGAACTATTCCCCAAGCTTCAGGCTGTACAGTTGAAGGATTTCGCGCTGCAAGAGATTCCGTCCTTCATCGGTCGCCTGCGCAAGCTCAAAGAGCTTCGCCTGGACGGCTGCGCCCTGACTTTCAACACTGCCGGACTTGATGTGCTCACGTCTCTGCCCGCGCTCAAGCGTCTGGATCTGAGCAATAACCCGCTGGCCGTGGCCCCCGATCTGCAGACGTTGCCGACCTTGCTGGACGTTTTTCTGATCAACAGCGGCCTCACATCACCGCCCGACGGCATTGCGGGACACCCGGCTCTGCAGACCCTCTACCTCAACGACAACAACATTACCCAGTTGCCGGAAGGTTTCTTCAACCTCGCCCCCAATCAAGCAGAAGGCGTGCGACTGACTGGTAACCCGTTGTCTGAAGCGGCTCGTGAACGGATCAAGACTTACTATGCTGAGCACAATCGCAACTTTGGAATAATGCCCGCTGCGGACGACATGGCGAGGGCGCGTCGACTGTTCCCGCATCTGAGCGACCACGTGGCCAGCGACATGATCTATCGTCTGCCCGGCACCTTGCAGGCAGGCGCGGCGCAGTTGATCAGCTGGGAAGCCGAAATGACCCGCCTGCTCGGCGACCTCAACGCATGGCAAGAGCGCATACCGAGCCATGACCCGACAACCGGTCAAATGTGGGATGCGCAGCAAAGAGCCGCGCAGCTTGATGCCCGCTACAAATTCAGGCAAGAGCTTGAAAGTCTCTGGCGCAGCAGCCGTATCGATACGCCGGACCTGCGCGAGGAAATTTTCAGAGCCAAGGCCACATTCGCCGGCGAGCTGCCAAAGCTGACCGCTGACTTCAGCCAGATAACACAGATGGAGATTCAGGGTAATCCACAGTCGAGTGTTCCCGATGGTTTTCTCGATGGCTTCACTGGACTGCAGGCACTTGAATTGCCTGGCTTCGCACTGGGCCGAATTCCGCAGGCGCTGGAGCGCATGCCATCACTCGAAACGCTCTTGTTGAGCCGTTGCAATATCACCCTAGATACTGCCGGACAATTGACCTTGTCGACACTGAGCCGCCTGACATCGCTGGATCTGTTCAATAATCCATTGGGCCAGACACCCGATGTCTCGACACTCCGAAACCTGGCCTTCATCGACCTGATCCGCACGGGGATAGATCGAGTCCCCGCCGGGCTGGAGGAACTCCCCCATCTGCAAAACGCGCTGCTGAGCGACAACAACATTATCGAACTGCCTGATGACCTGACGGCGCTTGCCAACCGTGGCGTGGATGTGGGCGCCAACCCACTGTCTGCAACCTCCCGGGAACAGATCAAGGCTTGCTACCTGTTGAAAGCGGACAACTTTGGCGTTTGGGTCGAACAGGCCGACATCGATCTGGCACAGGCGCTGTATCCCCGATTGTCCGGTTTCGACGCCAACGACCTGATCTATGGTCTACCCGGGACATTGGCGGACGGACGCACCGAGCTGTTGCGTCGGCAAACCGAGCTGGCCACGTTGCTGGGCACGCTTGATACCTGGGTCAATGCGTCGCCCGATGAAGCGATTACCCAGGGCGTGCCGAACAGTGAAGCGTGGCGCGCCGAAATGACTCAGCGCCAGCGCTTCAAGGACAGCCTCGAAAAACGCCTGCGGCAGTACCCGGTCAATGCCCTGGATGGCGAGTTCATCTGCGATATGTCCTTCACCGGCGAACTGCCGCCACTGACCGGACGCTTCGATCACATCGACCAGTTGCGCCTGACCACCACGGTAAACGCGCCCCCGCCAGTAGATGTCCTGCTGGCACTGTTTCCCCGACTGAGGGTGCTGGATATCCGCGATTACCAGTTAAACCGTATTCCCCCGGCGATCTTTGCCCTCGAAAACCTCAGCAGCCTGAGCCTGTCAGGCTGCCAGATCGCCCTGACGCCGCGAACAGCCGAGGCTTTCACCAGCCTGAAAAACCTCGGCTCTCTGGATCTGAGTAACAATGAACGACTTTGGGCAGTCCCGGATATGGTCCACTTTCCCGACCTGCAGATGCTGAACCTGCGCAACACCGGCCTCACCAAGGCACCCGCTGGCTTGTTCAGGCTCACCCGGTTGCGCAAGGCCGACTTGTCCAATAACAGAATCAAGGGTTTGCCTTCGGGATTTCCGTCCCGTCCCGACATCATGATGACCGAGTACGATTTCAGTGGAAATCCGTTGAGAGCGGAAAGCCAGCGACTTCTGGACGCGTACAACACGGCGCGTCGAGAGCACAGAATCGAGACACGGGTACCATCGACCAGCGTCTGGCACGAACTTGACGACTTTGTCGATTCGGACTTTTCCGATGGCGAAGAGCGACCGTTACCACCGGCCGACAATAGCTGACCTGCCGTCAGCCACGCTCCGGCGGCACTGATGACAATTCGAACGGGCTGCTGCTGCGTCGCTGGTTGCGATCTTCCCGCGGCGTGGCACCGAAGAAATTGCGATAGGCGCTGGAGAAGTGCGGCCCCGAGGAGAAGCCACACGACAGGCCGATCTGGATGATCGACTTGCTGGTCTGCATCAACATCTGCCGGGCCTTGTTCAGGCGCAATTCCAGGTAGTACTGGCTCGGCACGCGGTTGAGGTATTGCTTGAAGATCCGCTCCAACTGCCGACGGGATACGCACACGTGCTGGGCGATTTCGTCGGTAGTCAGCGGCTCTTCGATGTTGGCTTCCATCAGCAACACCGCCTGGGTGAGCTTCGGATGGCTGGAGCCGAGGCGATTCTGCAACGGAATGCGCTGACGCTCACCGCCCTCGCGGATGCGCTCAACGACCAGTTCTTCCGACACCGCACCGGCCAGCTCCGCACCGTGATCGCGGGCCAGCACCGCCAGCAACAGGTCGAGCACCGACATGCCACCGCAAGCGGTCAGGCGATCGCGGTCCCAGTCGAACAAATGACTGGTGGCGATGACTTTCGGGAAGCGCTCAGCGAAATCGTCCTGCCAGCGCCAGTGCACGGCGGCGCGATAACCGTCGAGCAAACCGAGCTGGGCCAACGGATAGACACCGGCCGACAGACCACCGATCACGCAACCGGCACGCACCAGTTGTTTGAGCGCACTGCTCAGCGCCGGCGCCAGGGTGGTCGGCGGCTCGTCGGCGAGCAGGAACAGTTTCTGGAAGTTCTCGAGCTTGCCGGCCCAGGGTTCGCCTGGCAATTGCCAGGCCCCTTCGCTCTGCGGCTCCGCCTGCAAGAACGACAGTTCGTAAACCACGTCCGGGTGCACCCGCTGCGCAACACGCAAGGCCTCCTCCGCCAGCGCCAGCGTCAACGCTTTAGTGCTGGGCCAAATCAGGAAACCAATTCGATGGGCAGTCATGGGCGGGCAATCCGAAACGAACAACGGTGATGAAGGCATGGGCCAATGCTAGCCCGGAAATGAACACAAATCCTGAAACCGGTGAAGATCAGAATGTGGGAGCGAGCCTGCTCGCGAAGGCGGTGTACCAGTCAACATAATTGCTGGCTGTTCTACCGCTTTCGCGAGCAGGCTCGCTCCCACAGGGGATCTGAGCCAGCCAGAAGATCGCGAAGCATGACCTAATCTGGTGCACAACGGCAGCCCTGATTTATTTCAGGCTACCCGACAGGAATTGCTGCAAGCGCTCAGACTGCGGGTTGACCAGCACTTCGCGCGGGTTGCCGCTTTCTTCGACGACGCCTTTGTGCAGGAACACCAACTGGTTCGACACTTCACGGGCGAAGCCCATTTCGTGGGTCACCACGACCATGGTGCGGCCTTCCTGCGCCAGCGCCTGCATGACTTTCAACACGTCGCCGACCAGTTCCGGGTCGAGGGCCGAGGTCGGTTCGTCGAACAGCATCACTTCCGGTTCCATCGCCAGCGCACGAGCGATCGCCACGCGCTGCTGCTCGCCACCGGACATGTGCCCCGGGAACGCGTCTTTGCGATGGGCCACGCCAACCTTGTTCAGGTAGTACTCGGCTTTCTCCCGGGCTTCGTACTTGGGTACGCCAAGCACGTGCACCGGCGCTTCCATGATGTTTTCAATCGCGGTCATGTGCGACCACAGATTGAAATGCTGGAACACCATCGACAGGCGCGAACGCATGCGTTGCAGCTGCTTCGGATCAGCGGCTTTCAGCGCGCCGTCCTTGTTCGCCACCAGTTTCAGCTCTTCGTTGTTGAGCAGGATCTTGCCGGCGTGCGGCTGCTCGAGCAGGTTGATGCAGCGCAGGAAAGTACTTTTGCCGGAGCCACTGGAGCCGATGATGCTGATCACATCGCCGGCGGCGGCTTTCAGGGACACGCCCTTGAGCACTTCGTGACTGCCATAGCGTTTATGCAGGTCTTGGACTTCAAGTTTGTACATGCGGTCGGTTCTCACAAAAACAGTCAGTCAGTCGTTGAGCAAGCGCCCGTGACGCAGCGCTTCGCGCCCCGCCACCTTGGCCAGCCAGAAACCGGGTTGGGCATAGCGCAGCCGTTCAATGGCAAACAGCACCCCGGACGTACCAGCACATACCGTGCTGACCCGATCGGACACAGGGTCGATCACTTGAAAAATCTCATCGCCCGCCTCGACCCATTCGCCGGGCTTGCGGGAAAAACTCACCACACCGGGGTGTGGCGCAAACAGCAATTCGGTGCCTTCGAACGGCATGCCTTCGCACGGTTCGAAGGCCGGGTCCGGCCACTCGCCGGTGATCAGGCCTTGCTCGGCAAGGAACGCCAGAATGCCTTCAGCATAAGCCTCGGCTTCGACACGGCCAGTGTCGGCCTGCCCGCCCAGCTCGATGGTCGTCGCCAGACACGCCAGCGGAATCTGCGCATCGGGAAACTGCCGCGACAGGCGCAGCCACGGCAACGAGCAAGCTTCATCGAACGAGCTGCCGCCGGAATCTTCGGCGAGCAAACCAACCTTGACGTGCAGGTGTGCCGACAGCGAACGCCACTGCGGCCAGTGCTGCGGCAGCGCGTACATGTGCAGCGCGGCTTCGGCATCGCAGTGCAGATCCAGCACCACATCGGCGGTGCAGGCGTGGCTGAGCAGCACACGCTGCATGCCCTGCAACTGGCTGCTCGCTTCAGGCAAGCCGGCCAGGTGGTCGGCCATTGCCTGGCGGATCAGGCGCACGTTGGCATGCGGATCATCACCGAGTTTTTCGCCCAGCGCCGCCGCGACCGGCGCGCTGAGCTCGACGAAATCACGGTTGAAATTCTTGCCGCTGCCCGCCTCGAAACGGCCTTGGAAATTGCCTTGCAGCAATTGCCCGAGACCGATCGGATTGGCCACCGGCACCAGCTCGATCACACCGTTGAGCAAGCCTTGCGCTTCGAGTTCGCCGAGGCGCTTTTTCAGCTCCCAGGCAGTGCGCATGCCCGGCAGTTCATCGGCGTGCAGGCTGGCCTGAATGTAGGCCTTGCGCTCGCCCTCACCGAAACGGAAAACCGAAACCTTGCGCTCGCTGCCCAGGTGGCTCCACGGCAATACGTGGTCGATGCGTTGCATATCAGTGCTTCCGTGGCGCGAGGTAGCTCAACCAGCGACGCTCGGCCAGTTTGAACAGCTTGACCAGAATGAAGGTCAGGCACAGGTAGAACACGCCAGCGGTGATGTACGCCTCGAACGGCAGGTAGAACTGCGCATTGACGGTACGTGCCGCGCCAGTGATGTCGATCAGGGTCACGATCGACGCCAGACTGGTGGTCTGCAGCATCATGATCACTTCGTTGCTGTACTGCGGCAGCGCGCGGCGCAGGGCCGACGGCAGCAGGATGCGCTTGTACAGTTTGAAGCGCGACATGCCCATGGCCTTGGCCGCTTCGATCTCACCGTTCGGCGTGGCCTTGAGGCTGCCGGCAATGATTTCTGCGGTGTAGGCGCTGGTGTTCACGGCAAACGCCAGGCAGGCACAGAACGTTGCGCTGGACAGCCACGGCCACAGGAAGCTTTCGCGTACCGCTTCGAACTGGGCCAGACCGTAGTAGATCAGGAACAGCTGCACCAGCATCGGCGTGCCGCGAATCACGTAGGTGTACAGCCATGCGGCGCCGTTGACGAACGGGTTTTTCGAGACGCGCATCAGCCCCAGCGGCAACGCCGCGAGCAAACCGAAGAACAGCGACAGCGCGAGCAGTTTGAGGGTGGTCAGCAGGCCGCCGAAGTACAGCGGCAGTGCCTCCCAGATGACGTTGTAGTCGAAGATCATAGATCAGCCGCCCTTACGCCTACCGAGTAGCGCTTCTCAAGGTGACGCAATGCCAGCAACGAAACACTGGTGATCACCAGGTACATCGCCGCCACTGCGAGGAAGAAGGTGAAAGGCTCGCGCGTGGCATCCGCCGCCTGCTTGGCCTTGAACATCATGTCTTGCAGACCGACCACGGAAATCAGCGCGGTGGCCTTGGTCAGTACCAGCCAGTTGTTGGTGAAGCCGGGAATCGCCAAGCGAATCATCTGCGGCACCATCACCCGGAAGAACACCTGAAAACTGCTCATGCCGTACGCCATGCCCGCTTCGGCCTGGCCCTTGGGGATCGCCATGAACGCGCCACGGAAGGTCTCCGAGAGGTACGCACCGAAGATGAAACCGAGGGTGCCGATACCGGCGGCCAGCGGGTTCAGGTCGATGTAGTCGTCATAGCCGAGCATCGGCGCGACGCGGTTGAGCAAGTCCTGGCCGCCGTAGAAGATCAGCAGGATCAGCACCAGATCGGGAATGCCGCGGATCACCGTCGAATACAGGTCGCCCAGCCACGCCAGCCAGCGCACCGGCGACAGGCGCAACGCGACACCGATCAGCCCGAGAACGATGGCCAGAGCCATGGACGACAAGGCGAGCTGAAGCGTCAGCCATGCGCCATCGAGGATGACAGCCCCGTAGCCTTTCAACATGATTCAGGTCCTCGAAAGTTGGGATGAAAAAATGGCGCAAACCGCAGAGATTCTGTTGCTTGCGCCATTTCGGACTTGTCGCAGAGACGTCTTACTTGCCGTAGATGTCGAAGGCGAAGTACTTGTCCTGGATTGCTTTGTATTTGCCGTTTTCGCGGATGGCCGCGATGGCAGTGTTGATCTTGTCTTTCAGGGCGTCGCCCTTGCGCACCGCAATACCTACGCCGTCGCCGAAGTATTTGACATCGGTGAAGGCCGGGCCAACGAACGCGAAGCCTTTGCCGGCGTCGGTTTTCAGGAAACCGTCGTCGAGCAGGGTAGCGTCAGCCACGGTACCGTCGAGGCGACCGGCAGCCACGTCGAGGTAGATTTCGTTCTGCGAGCCGTACGGCTTGATC
This sequence comes from Pseudomonas sp. Marseille-Q5117, assembly GCF_946901175.1. Classification (NCBI taxonomy): domain Bacteria; kingdom Pseudomonadati; phylum Pseudomonadota; class Gammaproteobacteria; order Pseudomonadales; family Pseudomonadaceae; genus Pseudomonas; species Pseudomonas sp. Marseille-Q5117. The sequence continues at coordinate 107,982 of NZ_CAMPPP010000004.1, forward strand.
TCGGCGCCCAATGGAGCCAGAACTTCGCGGGCGAAACGCTCGTGGATCGAACCACGCTGTACGCCGATGTTCTTGCCTTTCAGCTCAGCCAGACCTTCGCTGACCTGAGTGCCGGCCTTCATGACCAGACGCGCCGGGGTGTTGTAGTACTTGTTGGTGAAGTCGACCGACTTCTTGCGATCTTCGGTGATCGACATCGACGACAGGATGGCGTCGATCTTGCGTACTTTCAGAGCCGGGATCAGACCGTCGAACTCTTGCTCGACCCACACACACTTGACTTTCATCTCTTCGCACAGCGCGTTGCCGATGTCGTAGTCGAAACCGACGATGCTGCCGTCCGGTGCTTTCGAAGCGAATGGAGGGTAAGCCGCTTCGATGCCGATCTTCACAGGTTTTTCGTCAGCGACGGCATTCAGCGACAGCACGGACAGTGCCAGGGCGCCAAGCAGCACAAGTTTCTTCATCTTGGGACTCCATCGGTAAAGGGCAAAAACGGCAGAGTGAGCGACAGCCCAATATGCGAATGGGTGAATCGGAAATCGGTTGCGCATCGGCGGAAATTTCCCGTTGAAACCGCAGGCGATTTCAACGTCAGCCACGATGAGCGAGTGATCGGCATTCTAACGACAGGCCCGAAGCCGATATTTCTTCAATGCGACAACTAATTACAGATGCACCGAGAAAGCGGTTTGAGCTCATTGACAGCCCTGCAATTTCATGCAAGAGCGAAAGACAGTGAACCGATACATATTGCAAGTTGCGGGCCCATTATTCGCAAACCCTTCTAATCCGGCAAGCGCAGCGTTGTGTCTTATTTTTCAGCGGATCTTTGGAGGCTCTAAAACGGCGCACCGCGTTTCCCTTCGCCCCGGTTTGGCGCGGGCGGTTACACATTGGGTTGTGGCGGGTAACAGCAGGAAAGGTCTGACGGTGCAGATCGATAATTATTGGTTGGGGTGTTGCGGGTTCCTACAGCTGACTACTGCGGTGTCTGACAGATCGCCTTCGCGAGCAGGCTCGCTCCCACAGGGATCAGCATTTGTCTGAAGGGACTCGGTCAAACTGTGGGAGCGAGCCTGCTCGCGAAGAGGCCAGCCCGATCAACACAAATCCACCAGGCACAAAAAAGCCCCATCCGGCATCACCGGACGGGGCTCCTATGCTTCTAGCGCTTAAGCAACACTCATAGTCTTGTGCGTATCAATCAAATGCTGCACCACACCCGGATCCGCCAGGGTCGAGATATCGCCCAAGCCGTCATATTCCGCCGTGGCGATCTTGCGCAGGATGCGGCGCATGATCTTGCCCGAACGGGTCTTCGGCAGCCCCGGCGCCCACTGGATCACGTCCGGCGAAGCAATCGGGCCGATCTCCTTGCGCACCCAGTTCTTCAACTCCAGACGCAGTTGCTCGGTCGGCTCCTCGCCGTTCTTCAAGGTCACATAGACATAGATACCCTGCCCTTTGATGTCATGCGGCACACCCACCACCGCAGCTTCGGCCACCTTCGGATGCGCGACCATCGCGCTTTCGATCTCGGCGGTACCCATGCGGTGGCCGGAGACGTTGAGCACGTCGTCCACGCGCCCGGTGATCCAGTAGTAACCGTCGGCATCGCGACGCGCGCCGTCACCGGTGAAGTACATGCCACGGAAGGTCTTGAAGTAGGTATCGACGAAACGATCGTGATCGCCATACAGCGTGCGCGCCTGACCTGGCCACGAATCGAGAATCACCAGGTTGCCTTCAGCCTCGCCCTCGATGATGTTGCCGAGGTTGTCGACCAGCGCCGGCACCACACCGAAGAACGGACGCGCCGCCGAACCCGGCTTCAGCGCGTGAGCACCCGGCAGCGGGCTCATCATGTTGCCGCCAGTCTCGGTCTGCCACCAGGTATCGACGATCGGGCAACGCGACTTGCCGACATTCTTGTAGTACCAGTCCCAGGCTTCCGGGTTGATCGGCTCGCCCACCGAACCGAGCAGACGCAGGCTGCTGCCATCGGCGCCTTCCACGGCGGCCTGACCCGAGGCCATCATCGCGCGGATCGCGGTCGGCGCGGTGTAGAGGATGTTGACCTTGTGCTTGTCGATGATCTTCGCCACCCGGGTGATGTCCGGGTAGTTCGGCACACCTTCGAACAGCACGGTGGTCGCGCCGTTGGCCAGCGGGCCATAGACGATGTAACTGTGGCCGGTAACCCAGCCGACGTCGGCGGTGCACCAGTAGATTTCGCCCGGACGGTAGTCGAACACGCGTTCGTGGGTCATCGCCGCATACAGCAGATAACCGCCGGTGGTGTGCTGCACGCCCTTCGGCTTGCCGGTGGAGCCGGAGGTATAAAGGATGAACAACGCTTCTTCGGCGCCCATCTCTTTCGGCGCGCAAACAGTGCCTGCGACCTTCATCAGGTCTTCGTACCAGATGTCGCGATGCTGGTTCCACTTGATGTCTCCACCGGTGCGCTTGCACACGATGACTTTCTGGATGCTGCTGGTTTCCGGGTTGGTCAGCGCGTCGTCGACGTTGGCCTTGAGGGAAATCTTTTTGCCGGCACGGATGCCTTCGTCAGCGGTGATCACCACTTTCGAACGGCAGTCGATGATGCGACCGGCCAGGGCCTCCGGCGAGAAACCGCCGAACACCACCGAGTGAATCGCGCCGATCCGGGTGCAGGCCAGCATGGCGACCACGGCTTCGGGAATCATCGGCATGTAAATGGTCACCACGTCGCCACGGTGTACGTCCTGACCGCGCAGGGCGTTGGCCAGTTTGCACACTTGCTCGTGCAGTTCGCGGTAGGTGATGTTGCGGCTTTCGGAAGGATCGTCGCCTTCCCAGATGATCGCGACTTGATCGCCGCGCTCGGCCAGATGACGGTCGAGGCAGTTGTAGGAAACGTTCAGTGTGCCGTCGGCAAACCACTTGATGTCGACATGGTGATCGTCGAACGACGTCTGCTTCACCGTGGTGAAAGGCTTGATCCAGTCCAGACGCTTGGCTTGCTCGCGCCAGAAGCCGTCAGGGTTGACGACCGACTGCTGGTACATGGCTTTGTAGGTCGCCTCGTCAGTCAGCGTGTTTGCCAGAACCTCGGGACGAACGGGATACAGAGAAGCCGCACTCATCTTTCCTACCTCGGTGTAATAGTTGTTTTTGTATGACCCCGTTGTAGCCGGGTGGGGGCCATAGAACCATTCGACGATGGTAGTAACAAGCCCCTACAAAATGTCCGCATTCCATGTGGGAGCTGGCTTGCCAGCGATGCAGTCAACGCGGTCCGTCAGGCAAACCCCATCCGGCCGGACACCAAGACCTCAATCGATTGTTACCAAATCTATCAAAAGTGTTTATCAAAACCGCCCCTGTTTACCTGCATCCCACCGCCCTAAAATTCACCTCGCCAACAAGGCAACCGCGATTAACAACGTTACAGCCCCCACGAAGGCCGTTAATCCAGCTCTCCAAGTAACGCATCAAATACTCAAGCTGCACACGCAACCCTAAAAAGGTTGCGTGACCCCACTCGACCTCAAAAAGGTGAATTAGAAATGAAAGCTTTATTGGTTCTGGCCCTCAGCAGTCTGTGCGCAACCGCCATGGCAGACGAGGTCCCGACTGATGTCGCACAGCAACAACCGGTCATCGAGGAATACACTTACTCCACACATCTGGACATCGCCAAAGTTGTATCGATGAGCGAAATTCCAAATGTCTGCGAAGTTGTACCGGCAAAAATGGAATACGACGACTCCAAAGGTCAACGCCACATCTTGCGCTACAGCATCATGGGCAACGGCTGCACGAACTGAATCAGACTGCACCGAATCGGAGCGCTCAGCGCTACATTGAGGGTCGATTCCAGCCCGGCTTCGGTCGGGCTCAGTTGTGTCTGGAGCCGTGAAAAACGCTTGCAAAACACTAGATATAGTGAAAAACCTGCTTTTCTGGCTATTTTTTAAACAAAAAACCACCTGCCAAAAAATTAACGAAAAAAAATCTGCTCGGGTCGATTCCGCGCAAAGCCCTGTAATCCCTCGGTCGGATCGAAATCCACCCCCTCCTCGGCCTCGCCATGAGCCGATTCGCCGCACCACGCCGGTAAAAATTTCCCTATAATGCCGCCCTATACGGGTCAGCAATATTCCCTTACAGGGAGCAAAAGCCATTCTGAAGCCCCGCAACAGTGCCCGACGCTGATTGCGCCCATCAGAGGCTCTCGGAACCCGTCAAAATTTCTGTTTATTTGCCTGCGTGCAGCGCTGCAAAAAACGACATCCAACGCGGCTTGTTTGGCCGTGTGAAAAACCAACCCTTCAGGTTTCACACGGGCACAAGCCCTCACGCAGGAGACGACACGTCATGCTGAGCTGGGACGAATTCGATAAAGAAGACAGTGAAGTCGCAACCGTGAAAGGCGCCAACGCCGGCCACGCAAGCGAAGCCAACATGGACCGCCTCGACAACGCTGGCGGCGCCGCAGCGCTGGAAGCCCGCGCCGTCACCGCCGACGACTCGGCCGCCGTGGCCCGCGCCAAGGCTGCACTGAACTCCCTCGACGTCGCCGAAGGCCTCGCCGAACTCGAAGGCGCCTCCGCCCGTGTCGCCGTTGACGAAAAGCGCATGATCAACTGCCGCGCCGACCTCAACCAACTCGTGCCATTCAAGTACGACTGGGCTTGGCAGAAGTATCTGGACGGTTGCGCAAACCACTGGATGCCGCAAGAAGTCAACATGACCGCCGACATCGCCCTCTGGAAAAACCCGGAAGGCCTGACCGACGACGAGCGCCGCATCGTCATGCGCAACCTCGGCTTCTTCTCCACCGCCGACTCCCTGGTTGCCAACAACCTGGTGCTGGCCGTGTACCGCCTGATCACCAACCCGGAATGCCGCCAGTACATCCTGCGCCAGGCTTTCGAAGAAGCGATCCACACCCACGCCTACCAGTACTGCATCGAATCGCTGGCCATGGATGAAGGCGAAATCTTCAACATGTACCACGAGATCCCATCGGTCGCGAAGAAAGCAGCCTGGGGCCTGAAGTACACCCGTTCGATCTCCGATCCAAAGTTCGAAACCGGCACCCCGGAAACCGACAAAGAGTTGCTGCGCAACCTGATCGCCTACTACTGCGTTCTGGAAGGCATCTTCTTCTACTGCGGCTTCACCCAGATCCTCTCCATGGGCCGCCGCAACAAAATGACCGGCGTCGCCGAGCAGTTCCAATACATCCTGCGCGACGAATCCATGCACCTGAACTTCGGCATCGACGTGATCAACCAGATCAAAATCGAAAACCCACACCTGTGGGATGCCGAAATGAAGGAAGAAGCAACCCAGATGATCCTGCAGGGCACGCAGCTGGAGATCGAATACGCGCGTGACACCATGCCTCGCGGCGTACTGGGCATGAACGCGGCGATGATGGAGGACTACCTGAAGTTCATCGCTAACCGTCGTTTGAGCCAGATTGGTTTGAAGGAAGAGTACCCAGGGACGACTAACCCGTTCCCTTGGATGAGCGAGATTATGGACTTGAAGAAAGAGAAGAATTTCTTTGAGACGCGGGTTATTGAGTATCAGACTGGTGGTGCTCTGAGCTGGGACTAATAGTCTCGCTTGGCATGATTTGACGATTGCGGTTTGAGTCGGCGAATCGAGAAAGCAAAAAAGCCCCGATCTGATCGGGGCTTTTTTATGGGCGATCGGTGAGCCTTTTTACGCCTACGTCACAGCGCTCAATCTCCTACAGCACTTACAGTCGCTTCCCATTGAAGCCTGCTGCGAGCACTACTAAGCTCTGTGGCAGGTGCCTAAGAAACGCCCAACGTAGAAAGCTTGGTCAGTGACACAGACGTGGAATTCGTCGGTGGTAACTGCTCTGCTCGTTGGGATTTCTTATGTCCGCTCTACGTTGGGGGTCAGGTCCTCCCAAAATCCATAACGTAGAGGTCATAGATATGTCTGATCCATGCTCGGTAACTGTTTTCTCTCGCCATAACCTTTCTCTACATGCCCTTCTACTCGAAAACCAGCCATGGTTCTCCGCCCGGGATGTTGGCCGTTTGATGGGCTTTCACCTGAATGATCGGGTGGTCCACAAGCTAGATAGCGATCAACGCCGCGTCATGCGGATCGAGTACTTTCGAGAACCAGAACAGCATCTGATGCTCAGTGAATCGGGGGTGTATGCGCTATTGATCTATCACTACGTACCGGGAAATCGGTTGCTGCGTGAGTGGTTGACCAATGAGGTAGTGCCGACATTGCGCGATGCGCAGGATTCGGGGGATTCACATCGGCCAATGTTGAGTTTGTTGGATTGGCCGGAAATGTCTTTGAGTTTGCTGCATTGGCAGGATGAGGGCTGGATTCGGCTTCGGGATATGCCTTATCTGTTAAATGATCAAAATCCACGTCGAGCTTCGGTAGAGAACTCCTGGTGGCGAAGGGTCACGCAGGTGTTTCAGTCTTCGAAGCATTCGATGGGTTAGCGATGTGGTTGTCGGATCTCGAGAGATCCGTCGCTATTTTCTGTAGGAATTTTCCTAGACAGCCGTGATGGCCACTCAGTATCGTCCGAGGGTTTTCAACCCTCGGCGATTTTATGAGCGACAAGAAAAAAGACACTGACTGGACTGTTGCTGAGATTGAGGCAGCGGTTGACACCTATCTCAGAATGCTTGATTTAGAGCTCGCGGGTCACAAATTCAACAAGGCACATGAGAATCGCGAACTACGCGCATCAGCCTTGTCGACTCGTACAAAAGGCTCTGTCGAATTCCGAATGCAGAACATTTCCAAAGTCCTGATGACGATGGATCGGAAACCCATTAAGGGTTACAAACCGGCGGAAAACGTTGGTTCGAACGTTGAGCAGTTAATTCGAATAGCTCTCACAAATCGCGGCTTCCAGCCGGGCGACCCTGCTATTCCGACAGCCGACGAAGAAACACTAGAGCGTCGCGCTGCTGCAATTCAGAAGAAGCACATAAAAGAGCCGCCGAGAGGCATAAAGAAACCAAAGAAAGCGTCGAGTACTCGCACAGTTTACGTTCGCGATCCCGAGGTTAGAGCTTGGGTTCGAAATGAAGCCGAGGGGCATTGCGAAGGCTGTGGCGACCCGGCTCCGTTTCAGATGCATGATCTGCCGTTTCTTGAAGTCCACCATGTCAAACCACTTGCAGATAAGGGTTCGGATCAAGTTTCGAACGCTGTAGCACTTTGTCCGAATTGCCATCGTCGTTGTCACCATTCAAATGATCGCGTGGCGTTTACAGCTTCGCTTTATACAAGGGTGAAAAGGCTGATTCCAGAGGGATAAAGCTCTGTCACTAGGGAGAGTTTTTGCTACTGACTGGGTGTCTGGATTCGGTGATGAGTCGATGCCGAGAGTCGCCAGCAGGCTGTCTCCCACAGATTCCGCCTCACCCCGAAAACAATCAGTGCAACCCGCGCCGCCTCCCGCTATTAATACCCCTCCCCCACTCAAGGATCCGAGCCCCACCATGAAATTCGATCTCGCCTACTGCCTCAGCCTCGACGACAAGTTGTCGATCTATGACGTTCGCGATCTCAATTTCGATGAGACGGTGGCGTTTGACTCGGCGAAGGAACACTTCAAGTGCCCCAACGATGCCTGTCGCTCGGCGTTCGAGGCTTCCAATGAGTTGGGTACGTTCAACGCCAAGAACGTGAACTACGTGCGCACGCCGCACTTTAAGAATCTGCCCACTACGCAGCATGTGGCGGGTTGTCCGTATGTGAGTTTGAAGGCGTCGGCGTCTGGCGTTGAGACGGCGGATGGCGAGGTGGATGACGGGCGTGAGGAACACTTCCCATCGGAGTTGCTACTGACCCGGCGTGAGTATGTGCGCAAGCCTGTCGCGCCAGCGGGGGCGGCGGATGTGTTGCGGGATGATCCGGTGCGGGTGGCGGCGGACGCTGGTAAAGAGTCGGCGAGTCGTGAGTCGGCGCCGGACAAGACCAGTGTGTTTGCGCATCCGGTGGAGTGTTTTGTTTCCAACTTCGCTGACAAGGATTTGCTCAAGCGCATGCCGTTGAAGGTCGGCGAGCATTCGGCGCCGTACAGTTCGTTCTTCAAGAAGATCGAGTATCTGACGGACAACAAGGGGCTGATTTACTGGGGGCGGATCAAGAAGATCGAGGACTTCCACAGTGCCAGTTTTCGGATCGATTTCGAGGACAAGGTCTGGTTCAAGAAGCCCGAAGACAGCAAGAAGAAGCCATATCCGGTCAGCGTTTATCTGAACAAAAAGCTGATCGACAACTACCGCAAGCGCAGGGCGTTTCTGGAAGAGATCAAGCATGCGGTGGATAGCGACAAGGCGTTGTTCTGTTTCTTCTATGGGGTGACGCCGGAGCTGAAGCAGGTGCCCGGCAAGAAGAACCCCGAAAAACCTTTCGAGGTCTTCAATGCCGATATCGAGAACCTGGATCACTTCATTATTCGTGAAGCGCCGGGGCTGGAATGAGAGTTAGCTTTCGGGCAGTTGCAGTTTCACGGCACCCGGATGCTGCTTGAGCAGACCGTAGGGTAGAACGCCCCATTCGACGTATCCGCAAACTGCCATGACATGCGGATAGGACGGAAAAAAGGTGACGCCTTTTTCTCCAAACTGCCACATAGGAAATTGCCAGGGTTCTGGCTCGTCATAGCCGCAATCATTTTCGCCCTCAGCGACAACGCTCATTTCGGTAGGGTAACGCTTCGACAATTGTTCGACGAGCCAAGGGGCGAGTTCTTTGGCGCGGTAATTGGAGTTTTCCTCCGAAGATGCGTCTGGTAATTCTTCACGATGCAGCGGCTCGCCCTGGCCCACCCACAGCACATCTTCAAGGCTCAACAGTTGCCCAGTCCGCGTATCGAAGTTCAGCGATTCATTATTTTGATCAGGATACGCACCGCCGCAATAATACTCGGTGGAAACTCGCACGCTCATGACTGAAGAGGACATCCACAGCGGCTGCGCGGATTGCGCGTAACTCCCCGAACAACCGTAATACTGCGACACTTCGCTCCATAACCGCGCCCTCAAATATTGATTGATGCGTTCCTGCGCTGCCGGGGCGTAACCCGATACCACTTCAAACAGCGAAGCCCCCGACTTCGGCTCGCGCCACCATTGCAGGGTGTAGCCCATGAAGGTTTCGGTCGTGCCTTTCTTCAACAGCAAACCCTCAAGCCGCAGGTATTCGTAGGGCTGTGTGTCGTGCAGTTGCGCCAGATAAGGCGCGGCATCTGCAGGAACGTCAGGAAGCCTGGCGGGTTGTAAGTCCACTTTTAGCGTTTTTCCGGAAGGGGCCTTCCACTCGCCGCTCCAACCGCTGAGTGTGGGCAGCAAGCGCAAGGTCGGGCGCGAGTCACCGTCCATTGCAGCGCCTTCCAGCATCACCAACGCGTCGCCCTCTTTACTAGTTTCCAGCGCAAGGTCGGTTCGGTATTTTCGGTAAAAGTAACGTCCTTCGTTGTAGCGCGCATCGAGCTCAACAACAATCGCGGCTTTACCCAAGGTGCCGGTGAAGACTTGCCTACTGTCTTCGGCCCAGACGCGCGGTGAGAGACATAAAGCTACAAGTGCTAAAGCCAAGTTGATGCGCAACAGTCCAAGATGCATCGTTTCATCCTTGAATGAGCGGGCCGTTGCCCGTAAAAAAGCGTCGCAGATGGTGACGGGCCAGACTCAATTCTTCGAATTCTGCCTCTCATACTCTTCCATAAAAGCCTTGCGCTCCATCTCCGCTATTTCCCTCGCGACTTGACGCCGACGCTCTTTCGCAGCATGCAGCTGGACATCATCGAGGAAGCAATAATGGCGCAGCCAGTGAAGCGTCATTTCCTCGTCCGGGAAGTAATAGGACTTGGCTCCCTTGCTGTTTCTTGGCGTGTCGTTCATTTGTTCGTCGAAAACCATCGCCGTGACTTCATTGGGTGGCAAGCACCCTGTTCCAGCGACCTTGTTGCGGAAACACCAGGCAATTTCATCAATGTGTTTTTGCGCGCTGCGATGGCCGCGCCGATAGAATCGCTGGTGCTCACAAGTCTTTTGCATCCGCGCCAACATCACCTCGGGGTCTAGCCATTGTCCGAGGCCATGGTTTTGGGCATTGATCATCAGGCCATTCACCCAACGCTCGGTGAAGCGCAGAACGAACTCGTGATCGTCGGCTTTTTTCGCGTCAGCCAGGATCACGCAATAGCGGGTTTTGATGTGCAGGACCAACAACACATGTTTGCGCTGCACAGTGATCGCATGAACCAACCACTGTTCGTCCGCGCCGTTCAGCTCATCACCCTCAATAACTGATGACGGCGGCTTGGTGTCCACCGGCGTGATCGTTTGGCCTTTATGAACACGGCTGAAGAACTTACTGGCGGCTTCGGTGCAATTGAAGATCAACATTCAGGTTCTCTTGCAAGCGGGTGACATTGGGTCAGTCATCTCGAACGATCTCTTCGACCCACTCAATTTCGTAAGCCCGACGTTCAATATCAGAAGTCAGCTTCTGCACTTCCTCGCTCAGAATCGACAACTCCGCATGGGTCAATAAATCATGCGAGACCATGAGCGTCAGTTTCCAAAGCGCGGAGGAACGAGCCAGACCATCGAACATGCGAGCCATGTCGCGGTTTCGATCATTGATCAAGCCGTAGATCATGCCGTAGCGGGCATGGGCCGACAGCGCACCGTGCTGTGTGATTGTCTTGGTATCGGCGAGCACACCTTGGCAAAAACGGTCGAGCGCGATTTTGCGCAGTTGCTTGAATTTCTTCCAGTCACTTTCACTGATCGACATGACGTTCCCCGTGTGTTCTGTTTGACCTCAGCAAGATTAACCCGGTTAACCGCATTAGCTCATCTCGTCCACATACCCAGCATCACTAGCATAAGTAAGCCAACATAGATTTGGGCATGCATTCTATCCGGTATCCGCCCAATCCACCGCGCAGCCAATCTGATCCCTAGCAACGAGCCAACCGTCAGCACTGCAAACGCCAGCACATCGACATACCCGATATACCAAACGCCCAAATCAGCCCCGGTGAAACCGGCAAGCGCCATGTACGTCAGCGTCCCGGCCGACGCTACCGGTACGCTGAGCGGATTGGCCATGGAGGTCGCTTGCGACATGCTCAGCCCGCAGCGGCGCAGCAGCGGAACGGTCATGACGCTTCCTCCTACACCTAGGAAGGTCGCGATGGCGCCGATGCCTACGCCGCCGGCGGATGTTTCCGTCATGGTCAGTCGCCGCGGGAATGTGGTTTGGGACTGTGTGAGAAATCCTCGGCGCAGCAGGCAATCGACGATGGTCACGCCCAGGTAGGCGATGAAGGCGTAGCGGATCACTTCGCCGCTGACCCACATCGCAGCGATGGCACCGACGACCGCACCCACGCCGATAAACCCGCCCAATGGCCAGAGGTAGTCCCGGAGCAGATTGCCAGCGCGCTGGTGTTTGCGTGTGGCGATCAGGGCGTTGACGATCATCACGCAGGTCGAGGTGGCCACGGCGATGTGCATGGCCGATTGCGCGATGGGGTCGTCGGCTGCGTGGCTGGCGGTGAGCATGCGATAGAGCAGCGGCACGATGACGAAGCCGCCGCCGAAACCGAAGAGCACGGCGCTGATGCCGGTGAGGCAACCGAACAGTGTAAGCTGGAGGTAGAACATGGTGGGCGTCCAGGATCGGGGGAGCCCAGGACATTAGAGCGTGATGCACTGGCCGGCTTCAGTAGTTGGGCCAATAATGTTCGCGTTTACGCCAATCGCTGGAACACGCCTGATGCGCAATATTTCGATCAATCAGCTCGATGACACGCCTCGCCCGGTCGTGGCCATCGGTACCGATTATTCCCACGGCCACCTACTCCCGTTTCATACGCATCGCCGTGGGCAATTGCTCTACGGCGCCACCGGCGTGATGCAGGTCAGCACCCGGAACGGTAATTGGGTGGTGCCGCCCCAGCGCGCGGTGTGGATTCCGCCGGGCGTGGCCCATGAGGTGTTGATGCTCGGGGTGAGCACGCGCAGTGTGTATGTCGAACCGGGCAACATGGATCTGGGGCCGGACTGCCAAGTGCTCAATGTGTCGCCGCTGCTGCGGCATTTGCTGATGGAAGCGGTGGACGTGCCACTGATGTACGACCAGGCCGGACGCGACGGCGTGCTTATCAACTTGCTGTTGCATGAACTGGCACGCAGCGCGCCCCTTGCCCTACACATTCCCATGCCCGCCGAAGGAAAGCTCCTCAGTCTGTGTCAGACCTTTCTGAACATGCCAAACACCCATCAATCCCCGCAGGATTGGGCCGATCAGTTACACATAAGCTTGCGTACCTTTAACAGATTGTTTCGGCAGCAGACCGGGCTCAGCTTTCGTCAGTGGCGCCAACAGGCGTGCGTCGTGCAGGCGTTGGCACGGTTGGCGGCGGGGGAAGCGGTGACGCGGATTGCCCTGGACTTCGGCTACGAGAGCCCGGCGGCGTTTTCGACGATGTTTCGGCGTGTGCTGGGACAGGCACCGTCCGTCTGGTTGGAGCCCACGAACTAGGCAAATTCGAAAAATGCGTTTGATCCCGGCCGAAAACAACTGTACAAAAACACAGTACATTTTCAATCAGCACTTTTGAGCCCGGAGCACACCATGGCCTCTCTTGCGATGAACCACGTCCTCGAACGCATTGCCCTTTTCCAGTTCACCCCGACCCACTGCGTCCAGGCCCGCGCCATGCTGGGCTGGAGCGTTGAACAACTGTCGCGCGAGGCCGAAGTGGCGGTGGCAGATATCCAGCGGTTCGAAGCGCAGCAGGACGTGGCGGACGCCGCAAGACTGGCACTGGCTTATCGGTTTGAAGCGCAGGGGTTGGTGTTCTTCCCGGGGTTTGCACCGGGGCGCAGTGTCAGGGCGGAGGGTATGGCGGGGGAATCGGTGGGGCGTGGGGATTTTGCGATGGCTGACTGAAATGGCAATTTGATAATTATTCCAAAATAGGTATATTTCGCATGAGTGCAAGGAAGCCGCTTATGTGGGTCTGCAGTAGTAAAAAAGATCTCAAGCAGATGCCCACAGAGGTCCAAGACGTTTTTGGTCACGCACTGGATCTGGCTCAATGTGGCCTGAAGTATTCAGATGCAAAGCCATTGAAAGGGTTCGGAGGCGCAGGTGTCCTGGAGTTGATAGAAGACTTCGACACCGACACCTACCGCGCCATTTATACGGTTCGTTTTGGCAGTGCAATTTACGTTTTGCACTGCTTTCAGAAAAAGTCGAAAAGCGGGATTAAAACCGCCCAATCGGACATTGATCTGATCAGAAACAGACTTCGAGCCGCCCAGGAACATGCGAAAGGATCAGAAAACCATGGAGATTGAAGTAGGTAGCGGAAACGTCTATCACGATCTGGACTTACCCAATGCAAGTGAAATGCAGGTGAAGTCGCAGCTCGCAGCGAAAATTGGCGCAATCATTAAGGCGCGTCATCTCACTCAGGTTCAGGCGTCAGAAATCTTGGGACTCTCACAACCCAAGCTTTCCGAAATGTTGCGTGGCAAATTTCGCGGAATCAGTGAGGCCAAAATGATGGAATGCCTTTCACGTCTCGGACGAGATGTGCAAATTGTAGTCAAATCGGCCCCCCGATCACGGAAAGAGGGCCGTATTGAGGTGGTATTCGCTTGAGGCGAACGCGTCAGGCATTCTGAGCAAGCGCCTCCCCCTCCTCTTCAACCGCCATCCACCACGCACTCCCCCGTTGTGGATGCGCAAGGTTGAACGCCTCCCCCATTCGCGGTGTGGTAATCGCAATACTGCGTTCCCACGCGAGGGCAAGGATGCGGTCGAACGGTTCATGCCAGGCGTGCATGGCCAGGTCGAAGGTGCCGTTGTGGATCGGGAAGAGCCAGCGGCCCTTGAGGTCGATGTGGGCTTGCAGGGTTTCTTCCGGTTGCATGTGCACGTGGGGCCATTCGACGTTGTAGGCGCCGGTTTCCATCAGGGTCAGGTCGAACGGGCCGTATTGTTCGCCGATGCGTTTGAAGCCGTCGAAGTAACCGCTGTCGCCGCTGAAAAAGATTCGTGTGTCGGCGTCGATCATCACCCACGACGCCCACAGCGTGCTGTTGCCGTCGAACAGGCCACGGCCGGAGAAGTGCTGCGAAGGGGTGGCGACGAAGCGGATACGGGCGATTTCGGTGCCCTGCCACCAGTCGTACTGGCGCACCTTGCTGGCGTCGATGCCCCACTTGATCAGGGTGTCGCCCACGCCCAGCGGAGTCAGGAAGTAAGTGGTTTTGGCGGCGAGTTTGAGCACCGCTTCGTAGTCGAGATGGTCGTAATGATTGTGGGAGAGGATCACCGCTTCGATCGGTGGCAGCTCGTCAATGCTGATCGGTGGTTGGTGGAAGCGTTTCGGGCCAGCCCATTGCACTGGCGAGGCGCGCTCGGCGAAGACCGGGTCGGTGATCCAGAATTTGTCGCGCATCTTCAGCAACAGCGTCGAGTGTCCCAAGCGGTAAACGCTGTGATTGGGCGCTGCGAGCAGATCTTCGCGAGTAAGCGGCTGCACAGGAATGTCGGCGCTCGGACGGGTGTCGCGCGGTTTGTGGAAAATCATGTTCCACATGATCCGCAGCATTTTGCGTACCCCTTCGCGCTGCACCGGCGCATGATTGCGAAACAGCCCTTGATCCTGGCGCGAGGCTTCAGGCGTGGGAGTGTTATCCGGGAGTGAGACTGGATTGGCCATGACTGAACGACTCCGAAAAACCGTGTGCTGCACGGTATTCCACGGGAAAGGAAAATGGCCAAGCTGCACGCAAAGGCCAAACGCTCTGGTTTGTAAGGTGCGAGGATTAACGCAACATTACACTGAGCGGTGTAGTTTCTAGGTTGCATCAAAGCCGACGCCAAGTAAACTGCCGAGTGTAAATTCATTCCTCTCTGCCGAAGCCCGCTCATGACCGCTCCACAACGCCTCACTGACCGCAAACGCGAAGCCATCATCCAGGCGGCGATCGCCGAATTCCGTGCCCACGGGTTCGAAATCACCAGCATGGACAAGATCGCCGCCACGGCCGGGGTGTCGAAGCGGACGGTGTACAACCACTTCCCGAGCAAGGAAGAGCTGTTCGCCGAGATCCTTAATCAGCTGTGGGCGCGGATCATTGCCGAGCCATCGGTGAGCTACGACCGCGAGCAACCGCTGCATGAGCAGCTGCGCCTGATGCTGCGAGAAAAAGTGCAGATGATGGCTGACGAGAATTTTCTCACCCTCGCCCGGGTGGCGATTGCCGCAACCATTCATTCTCCCGAACGTGCGCAGAACATGATCGAGCGCATGGGCGAGCGCGAGGAAGGACTGACTGTCTGGATACGCGCGGCGCAAGCCGACGGACGGCTCAAACCGGTGGATCCAGAATTTGCCGCGCATCAAGTACAAGGTTTGCTCAAGGCATTCGCGTTCTGGCCGCAGATCTCGCTGGGTCGCGCGGCCCTTGATCCAGACGCGCAGAATGCAGTTGCCGAGTCGGCGCTGGAGATGTTCCTGGCACTGTATCAGCGGTGAATCACTGGCGCGGCGAGCCGCGTACAACTAATTTCGTAAAAAGTTATACAAACTCGTGAAAAATTCCTTTCTTGTACAACTTTATTAAGTTTTGTATAAGTAGCCATCTGCCAGTAACGGAACGCTGGCATTGAGCAGTCACCACCGAATGCCGTCTGTGCATTTCGGTCTGCCGGCGCAGGAATAGGGACTGAATCCTTTTGATTTTCCCCACTTCCCGAGTACCGCAAGCATGTTCTTCAATCGCCAGAAAGCCGCCCTCGCTGAATTGCAACACACCGTTTTTGACCAAGCTGCGATGCTCGAAGCGATCAACCGTTCGATGGCGGTGATCGAGTTCGATCTTGATGGCGTGGTGTTGCGTGCCAATGACAATTTCCTCAAGACCATGGGTTACACGGCTGCCCAGGCGATCGGCCAGCCGCACCGGCATTTCTGCACACCAGAGTTCGGTCGCAGTGCCCAGTACACTGAGCTGTGGTCGCGCCTGAAAAACGGTCAGTTCCAGTCCGGCACCTTTGAACGGGTCAACAGCAAAGGCCAGCCGATCTGGCTGGAGGCCAGTTACAACCCGATCAAGGATGCGTCGGGACGGGTGATCAAAGTGGTCAAGTACGCGATGGATGTCACCGCCAAGGTGCAGCAGGAGAACGAGGCCAACGCCAAGCTGCAGGCGATTGATCGCGCGATGGCGGTGATCGAGTTCGATCTCGACGGCAATATTCTTACCGCCAACCAGAATTTTCTCACGCGCATGGGTTACAGCCTCGCAGAGCTCAAGGGCCAGCATCACCGCCTGTTCTGCACCCCGGCGCTGGTCAACAGCGGCGCCTATCAGGATTTCTGGCGCCGCCTGAATCAGGGCGAGTTCTTCCACGGGCAGTTCGAGCGCGTGGATAAACGCGGTCAGATCGTCTGGCTGGAGGCTAACTACAACCCGGTCTACGACGCTTCGGGGCGCTTGTACAAAGTCGTGAAGTTCGCGTCTGACGTTACCGCCCGTGTCGAGCAACACGAGCAGGACGCGCGCAGTGCCAGCACCGCTTATCACATCTCGGTAGCGACGCGAAAAGTCGCCGAGCAAGGTACGCAGGTGATTCAACAGGCTGCCAGCGAAATGCGCGAAATCGCCGAGGACATCAGCCAGTCCTCAACGCTGATCGCACAACTGGGCGACCGCTCCGAGCAGATCACCGCCATCGTCAACACCATCCGCGCGATCGCCGATCAGACCAACCTGCTCGCCCTCAACGCCGCCATCGAAGCCGCGCGCGCCGGTGAACAGGGCCGCGGCTTTGCCGTGGTGGCCGATGAAGTACGGCAACTGGCGGCGCGCACCAGCGGTTCCACCGCCGAGATCTCCACCATGATCAGTCTGATCCAGAGCGAAACACGGCAGGCGATCAAAAGCATGCAAGGCACCCGCGACCGCGCCGCAGAAGGCGTGGAACTGGCCAATCAGGCCGGCACGGTGATTCTGCAGATTCGCGACGGCGCCAGTGAGGCGGTGGATGCGGTGAGCATGTTTGCCAATGAGCGGGTGTCGGGGTAATGGCGGTAGTCTCAGTCACCAAGTAAAACTCGGGATAGTGGGATGGCAATCACGCGATCTATAGTGACGGCCATCCATCAGCAAGCGCAGGGAAATCCCATGGAAAATCGCGCCGTCCGCATCGCCCTGGTTGGCGATTACGACCCCCAAGTCACCGCCCACCAAGCGATTCCGGTTGCACTCGGCCTGGTCGCCGAACACCTGCAACGCACCGTGCAGTTCGAGTGGCTGGCCACTGAAGAGATCGGCACCGACACTGCGCTGACTCAATTCGATGGATTCTGGTGTGTACCCGCCAGCCCTTATAAAAGTGAAGACGGTGCGCTAAGAGCAATCCGCTTTGCCCGCGAGCAAGGGCGACCTTTCCTCGGCACCTGTGGCGGTTTCCAGCACGCGGTTCTGGAATATTCGCGCAATGTGCTGGGCTGGGCCGACGCCGAACATGGGGAAACCTCGCCAGAATCCGAACGCGCTGTGCTAACGCCGCTGAGCTGCTCGCTGGTTGAAGCCATCGACGTCATTCATCTCCAGCCCGGCTCGTTGATCGTCAAGGCGTACGAAAAGTCTGAAATTGAAGAAGGCTATCGCTGCCGCTACGGCGTGAATCCGCAGTTCGAACAGCATTTGATGAGCGATCAGTTACAAGCAGTAGGCCGTGATTCAGCGTGGGATCTGCGCGCTATCGAATTGAAAAAACATCCGTTTTTCGTCGCCACGCTGTTCCAGCCGGAACGCGCCGCCCCAAAAGGAAAAATGCCACCGCTGGTTCGCGCATTTATCGAAGCCTGCGGATTGCGGGATTGAGCGTTATGCACTCGGCCATTGAGGTTGGCGGCGCCCCCAACGCCACCTTCGTGAGCAGGCTCGCTCCCACATTGGATCTGTGGCGTTCACGAAATCCCTGTGGGAGCGAGCCGGCTCGCGAAGAGGCCCGCAACCCCACTGCAAACCTCAACCCCGCATTAGACTCCGCACCGCCACAATCTCCGGCACTTCAACCTTGCTCATGTAAACCCGCAGCGGCTCGGTGATGTTGATGCGGTCGTCGATGTGTTGATCGAGCAGCAGCTGAATCAAGTCGCGCTTGAGGGTCATGGTGGTTTCCGACGCCTTCGCCCAGACGAATTCACTGGCCGGGATGATGCCGTCGTCGGCCACGTCCATGCCGAATGAATCTTCGCTGAAGCGCACGATGTACTGGCCGGTCTTGCGGTTGAGGCCGACGAAGCCTTTGAGATCGTCGGCGGCATGGCAGATGAGTTGGGAGGTGATGCGCATGGTAAACCTCACGAAAGATGATCGATGGTTTACACGCAGGGCATCGCAGCGGCGCGCCCTCTGCCGGGGCGTCTGCCGAGGGCAAGCGTACTGCAAACAGCGCCACAAAAGTGCAGGAAATTTCCGTTTTGCTCGGTTTATGTCGGTCTGGCGATAGCCCTGCGGCGCTTCAATTGTTAAAAGGTACGTCTCGAAAAAAACCTGCGAAAGGAACTCGACCATGCCTGCCACTTTTACCCGAAGCGCTCTGGTGCTGAGTCTGTTGTTCGGCCTCGGTCAGGCGCATGCCGCCAGCCACCCCGAGCCCAAGGCAATCGCTGCCGCCCACGGCATTCCGCATCCGGCGGTCATCGCCCACCGTGGCGCGTCGTTCGATGCTCCGGAATCCACCGCTGCGGCCTACAAACTGGCCCGTGACCTCGGCGCCGATTACCTGGAAATGGATTTGCAGCGCAGCAAGGACGGCGTGCTCTTCGCCCTGCACGACGACAACCTGCAACGCACCACCGACGTTGCCAGCAAATTCCCCGAGCGCAAGGACAGCCCGGCCACCGCGTTCACCATGGCCGAACTGAAAACCCTCGATGCCGGCAGCTGGTTCAACAGCAAATATCCTGACCGCGCACGCCCGTCCTACGCCGGGCTGAAAATTCTCACCCTCGATGAAATCATCGACATTGCCCGCGCCAACCCGCAGCACAAGCCGGGCCTGTACATTGAAACCAAAGAGCCGCAGCTGTTTCCCGGCATCGAACATGACCTGAAGGAAAAACTGCAGGATCGCGGTTGGCTGAGCCCGGCCGGTTCGAAACTGGCGAAAAGTGCGCTGGGCGTCGGTCAGGGCAAAGGCAAGGTGATCCTGCAGACCTTCGATAAGAACAGCCTGCAATTGCTGGAAAAGGAAATGCCGCAAGTGCCGAAGATCCTGCTGTTGTGGGTCGGCGAAGGCAGCATCGAGCCGAAATCCGCCGTGACGTTTGCCGCGTCCGGCGAGAAAGACAAAAACGTGTTCTACGGCAAGCAGGAACCCAAGTCAGAAGCGGAATTCAAGCAATGGGTCGACTACGCCAAGGCCCAGGGCGCGATCGGCACCGGCCCTTCGGCGAAGCTGACTCAGGGTGGAGATCAGAGCTACTCCGACCTGGTGCAACCGTGGATGAATCAGTACACCCACGATCAGGGCATGCTGGTGCATGTTTATACGGTCGACGAGGCGGTGGACTACGAGAAAGTCATGGCGGCGGGTGTCGACGGTATCTTTACCAACCGCGCCAGTGAACTGTTGAAGTTTTATAAGCGTCCTGCTGTTGGCAGTGTTGATGAGGTTCTGAAGAAGAACCGTTTCTAAGTTGTTATCGAGTCGCCTGCTTCGCGAGCAGGCTCGCTCCCACAAAGAGCAGTTTTATCGCAAAGCAGAGATTTAAGGGTGAGTTAAGTTGCGCTGGTTAATCTGAACCCACTTACACAGATCAACCACTTCAACGCACTGCCAAGGAATGAACCGATGAAAACTTTGACTGCCCTGTTTACCGCCGCTGCCCTGACCCTCACCGCTGGCCTGGCTCAGGCTGATGTTCGCATCGACCAGATCCCGCAACTGGTCAAGGACGGCAAGATCAAGTCGCTGGAATCGATGAACGCCGAAGCACTGAAACTGCACCCGGGCGCAACGATTACCGACACCGATCTGGATAACCACTTCAATGGTTACGAGTATGAAGTTGAACTTAAAACTGCTGACGGCAAAGAGTTCGACGTGGACTTTGATGCCACCACCGGTAAAGTGCTGAGCGACAAGCAAGACACTTGATAGACCGCTGTTAAAGAGCCGCACGATTTAACGATCGTGCGGCTTTTTTGTGGCTGCCGTTTGGCGTGAGGTTTGGGGTGACTGGGAAATCGATTCCCCCTCACCCCAGCCCTCTCCCCCAAGGGGGGCGAGGGGGAAAGGGAGCAGATCGGGGGCTTTTCAAGACCAGAGTTCACCTCGACATTTCCGGTCGACGTATCTCTAACAATCAACACGGTCAGTCCCCTCTCCCGTGGGAGAGGGCTAGGGTGAGGGCCAAGCCATCACACCGAAAACACTGACATACCACGACCCAAACCAATCAAGCACTCAACCGCGCCGTCACCTCATTCAACTGTCCCGACAATCCATGCAGGTTCTGACTGGCACTCTCGGTGCGCTGCACGTTGTCCAGGTTGGTGCTGGCAATCGCGGTGATTTCAGTCAGGTTGCGCGAGATATCCTCGGCCACTGAAGTCTGCTCTTCTGCCGCCGTGGCGATCTGCCGGTTCATGTCGCGAATCGCCTCAACCGCCAAGGTGATGCGCTCCAGCATCGCGCCGGCCTGGGTCACTTGCTCGACACTTTCATCACTGCGCGCCTGGCCGCTCTCGATAGCCTGCGCGGCATCGACAGCGCCGGTCTGCACGTTCTGAATGATCTGGTTGATCTCGATGATCGACTCCGCCGTGCGCTGAGCGAGGTTGCGCACCTCATCGGCGACCACGGCAAAACCACGCCCGGCCTCACCCGCCCGCGCCGCTTCGATGGCTGCGTTGAGCGCCAGCAGGTTGGTCTGTTCGGCGATGCCACGAATCACTTCCAGCACCTTGCCGATACGACCGCTGTCGGTTTCCAGGCGACGGATCACCGTGGCGGTGTTGGCGATTTCGCCGCGCATCTGCGTGATCGAGTGAATGGTGGTTTGCATGACCTTTTCACCCTGCTGCGCCGACTGATCGGCATCGTCGGCAGCACGCGCGGCATCGGCGGCGTGACGGGCGACTTCCTGGGCCGTGGCGGACATTTCATTCATCGCCGTGGCCACTTGATCAGTGCGGTTGAATTGCTCGCTGGTGCCGCCGGCCATGGTCGTGGCAATGGCGTTCAACTCGCCGCTGGCGCTGTCCAGATCACCGGCGCTGCGTTGCAAGCGAGTGAAGGTGTCCGCCAGAAAATCGCGCAGAGTGTTCGCTGCGGCGGCGAGGTTGCCCAGTTCATCGCGACGCTCGCTGACTACGCGTTCGGCCAACTGGCCACGGCTCAAGCGGGTGACGTAATCGATGAGGTTGCGGATCGGCTCGATCAGGTTGCGGCTGACCAGCCACAGGCTCAGCAGACCGATCAACAAGCCTGACGCGAGCATCACCAACAGCCCCAGCCACACGGTGCGCTCAGCGCTGGCGCTGATCAACGCCGATTGCGCGGTGCCCTGCTCCCGCAGTTCGGCGACCAGTGCGCTCATCTGCTCGCTGGTGGCGCGATCAACGCCTTTGACCGCTGCGTCGCCGGCGCTCGGATCACCACCGGCAGCGACGTAGGCATCGCGGCCTTTCTGGTAGGCCGCGCCCAACTGGCGATGCTCCTCGCGCAAACGTTCGATGCGGGATTTGAGATTGGCATCGATGCCTTTCTGGCCGGCCAGTTCACCGAGAATGTTCTGCACGTCGCGCTGGCGCTCTTCGAACTGGCTCCAGTATTTCGCCAGATCCGCCGGTTGCTTGCCGCGCAGCAGAACGTTTTTCCATTCCTGCACCTGCACTTTGAATTGCAGGTTGGCTTCATCGATCAGTTGCGAAGTGTGCAACGGGCCGGCGATCAACTGGCTATAGCTTTGCACGCCGTTGGAGAGGAAATGAAAGCAGGCCAGCGCGATCAACAATATCGCCAGCAGACTGCCGCTCAGCAGGGCGAGAATTTGCGTTCTCAGGGATTTTTGCAACATTGCAAGGTACTCGAAGCAGGGATGAGGCACGCCCGAGCGGACGTGAAAAATGGCCGGACTTCCCTGTCGACGTACCATGGCCAAGGGCCGATGGCGCGCAACCTAACTCAACCGAGATCGGCGCGCCAGAGCGCTTCTTGAAAATCTTCCGACAGTCGGTAACGCGTTGATTTGCAGTCACTTTACTGTCACAAAACGGTCATATCGGCTTGCGATGATGCCGCTCAGGTGAACCTGAAAATTCCCCACCAGACACCCTCCTCGCAGCGAGCCGCCATGAACCACAGCCTCGATATCAGCCATCGCGCCCCGG
This sequence comes from Pseudomonas sp. Marseille-Q5117, assembly GCF_946901175.1. Classification (NCBI taxonomy): domain Bacteria; kingdom Pseudomonadati; phylum Pseudomonadota; class Gammaproteobacteria; order Pseudomonadales; family Pseudomonadaceae; genus Pseudomonas; species Pseudomonas sp. Marseille-Q5117. Next base: position 130,451 of record NZ_CAMPPP010000004.1, read on the forward strand.
ACCTGTTTGGCTTGCTCTACGGCTTTCGCTTCCTGCCCGGTGAGCGCGGGCGCGAGATCGATTCGGCGACGGCTTTGCGCTGTTTGCAGGACGACGGTGACAGCGAAGAATTTCTCTGGCTGCACCTGAACCTGGCCCATGCCGCGTGCGAGCGCTGGATGAAAAGTCATCTGCAATTGCCCGAGGAGTTTTTCGAAGCGCTGCACGAAGGTTCGCGTTCGACGCGCATCGAGCATGTCGATTCGGCGCTGCTGGCGGTGGTCAACGATGTGGTGTTCAACCTCAGCAGCATGTTCTCGTCCGACGTGTCGACGCTGTGGGTTTGCGTGCGCAGCAAACTGATCGTCAGCGCACGCCTGCAACCGCTGCACTCGGTGGACAAGTTGCGCTCGTCGGTGAAAGCCGGCGAGTGCTTTCGCTCGCCCTCGGAATTGCTCGTGCATCTGCTGCGCGATCAGGGCGAAGTGCTGACACAGATCGTGCGCAAGACCAGCCTGAGTGTCGATCAGGTCGAAGACGAACTGCTCTCCTCGCGCCTGTCGACCAACCGCGCCGAACTTGGCGCCAACCGTCGCGTGCTGGTGCGTTTGCAACGGCTGTTGGCGCTGGAGCCGGGTTCGCTGCTGCGCTTGCTCAATCGTCCGCCGCCGTGGTTGCAGAAGGAGGACGTCAAGGAGTTGCGCAAATCCACCGAGGAGTTTGCGCTGATCATCAACGACCTCACCGCCCTCGGCGAACGGATCAAACTGTTGCAGGAAGAAATCGCCGCCAACCTCAACGAACAGAGCAACCGCACGCTGTTCACCCTGACGGTGGTGACGGTCCTGGCCTTGCCGATCAACATCATTGCCGGTTTTTTTGGGATGAATGTCGGCGGTGTGCCGCTGTCCCAAGACCCGCACGGATTTTGGGTGCTGGTCGCGTTGGTGGCCACGTTCACCGTGATTGCCGGGCGCTGGGCGTTTCGCAAGCGTGGGGATTACTGAGCGCAAAACGCAATGCCACCGTAGGGCAAATGTGGGAGCGAGCCTGATCGCGAAGTCGGTGTGTCAGATAAATCAATGTTGAATGACATGGCGCTTTCGCGAGCAGGCTCGCTCCCACAGGGGCAATGTGCTCAATGTCAGAGCGTTGAACGTACGACATCGCCGAGCCAATCCATAAACACCCGCACCCGCAGCGGCAAATGCCGTTGCCGCGCGTACAACAACGAAATCGCCATCGGCGGTGCGGTGTGTTGTGGCAGTACGGTCACCAGTTCGCCATTCTCCAGATGCGGCTGCATGCCGGTGCGCGGTACCTGCGTCAGGCCGAAGCCGCCCAGGCACGCCGCTTCATAGGCATCGGTGCTGTTGACCGTGACACTGCCGGCCATCGCCACGCGCCGCACCTCGCCGTTTTCCTCATAGACGAACCCCTCCGAACGCGAGCCCAGTACGCCGACGTAATGCACCAGCCGATGCTGCGCCAGATCCTCGATGGTCTGCGGCACGCCGTAACGTTGCAGGTAAGCCGGGCTGGCGCAATTGACCATCGGGAAGTCGCCGAGATGCCGGGCGACCACCGACTGATCCGGCTGCGCGCCGATGCGCAATACGCAGTCGAAACCCTCGCTGAGCAGATCGACGCGCCGGTCGGTACTGCTGATTTCCATCTGCAGATTCGGGTGGCGATCCATGAATTCCGGCAGGCGCGGCATGATCAAGCGTCGCGCGAGGATGTTCGGCATATCGACGCGGATGCGCCCGGTCAGCGAAGCCTCGTCCTGACGGAACAGCCCTTCGATCTCGTCCATGTGCGAGAGCAGATCTTTGCTGCGCTCGTACAGCACCAGTCCATCCTGAGTGGCCTGCACCTTGCGCGTAGTGCGCTGCAACAGCCGCGTGCCGAGCAAGGCTTCGAGCGCCTGCACCTGTTCGGAGACCGTGGAGCGCGGCAGGCCGAGGCTTTCACCGGCGAGGGTGAAACTCGACAGTTCGCTGACCCGGACGAAGGTGCGCAGCAGTTCCAGTTTGTTCATGACAAGCCCCGGTGATTGTTCGGCTGAGCCGATCAGTGATTCCGCTTTTGCCGTGTTTATCACCTCAGGGCGAATAAATAAACTTCTTCCATCCCCAATCAATGCAATCGAGGAAGTCAGCATGAACCGCAAAATCGCACTGATCACTGGCGCCAGTCGTGGCCTCGGCCGCAGCGCCGCCCTGCACCTCGCCGCGCAAGGCATTGACATTATCGGCACCTACAACAGCCGCGCCGACGAGGCCCAAGCGCTGGTCACTGAATTGCAGGCGCTCGGCGCGAAAGCGGCGATGCTGCAACTGGACGTCGGCCACAGCGAAAACTTCGCCGCGTTTGCCGCGCAGGTTGAACAGGTATTGGGGCAAACCTTTGAGCGTCAGCGCTTTGATTTCCTGATCAACAACGCCGGGGTCGGCGTGCATGCGCTGTTCAGCGAAACCACCCCGGAGCAGTTCGATCTGCTGATGAACGTGCAGTTGAAAGGGCCGTTTTTCCTGACTCAGCAATTGCTGCCGCTGATCAATGACGGTGGGCGCATCGTTAATATTTCCAGCGGCCTGACCCGCTTCAGCCTGCCGGGTTACGGCGCTTATGCGGCGATGAAAGGTGCTATGGAAGTGCTGACGCGTTATCAGGCGAAAGAGCTGGGGGCGCGGCAGATTGGCGTGAACGTTCTGGCGCCGGGTGCGATTGAAACCGATTTTGGCGGTGGCACGGTGCGCGACAACAGCGCGGTCAACGCGATGGTCGCCAGCAATACTGCGCTGGGTCGTGTAGGGCTGCCGGATGATATTGGCGGTGCACTGGCGCTGCTGCTGTCGGAGGGTGGACAGTGGATCAACGGTCAGCGGGTCGAGGCATCTGGCGGCATGTTTCTCTGAACTCAACCAACAGACTTTTCGTGGCGAGGGGATTTATCCCCGCTGGGCTGCGGAGCGGCCCCAAAATCGGGTCTGCTCCGCAGCCCAACGGGGATAAATCCCCTCGCCACAGGTTTATCTCAGCTTTCATATGCGCGGCGGGCCATGAAGCGCTCGCGCAGGACGTCATAACCCCAGTGGTAGACATAGGTGTACGGCAGGAAGAACAGCAGCACGCCAATGTCGAGCAACAACGCCTGCCACAGGCTGACCGACAGCCACCAGGCTATCAGCGGCACGCCCATCACGATCAGTCCACCTTCGAACAACAGCGCATGCACTACACGGACCCAGGCGTTGTGCGGCAGATTCATCCGCGCCAGAGCACGGTCGAAAAAACGGTTGAACACCACGTTCCACGCCAGCGCCAACAGCGCGATCAACACGGTCACCGCGCCCATGTCGAGCAGCGGCTTTTGCATGATCCAGGCGAGCAGCGGCGTGCAGATCAGGATCGCAAGAAACTCGAAACCAACCGCCTGGAAAACACGTTCGGTAATGGACTTGTGGGCAGTCATGGCCTGACTCCTTGTTTGACGATGGTTGCCATGATCCGACTGAATACCGATACTTCATAACCAATAACCATCGATCAAGGCGATAGTTCATGGCTTCGCAGGAAGTACTGTTGGCATTTGTGCAGGCAGCGACGCAAGGCTCATTTTCCGCAGCGGCGCGCAAACTGGGGCGCAGTCAGTCGACCATCAGCGCGGCGGTCGCCAGTCTGGAGATTGATCTGGATTTGCAGCTATTCGACCGCAGCAGCCGCAAGCCCACGCTCACCCCCGCCGGCCACGTCATGCTGCAAAAAGCCGAGGCGATTCTGGCCGCCACCAGTCGCTTGGAGATGAGCGCGCGGCAATTGGCCCAAGGTGTGGAACCGAAACTGACCGTGGCGATTTCCGACACTTATCAGTCCTATCGTTTCGAGGCGGCGCTGGTGGATTTCGAGCAGCGTTATCCGGAGCTTGAGCTGGAATGCCTGATTGCCGAATGCGAAGACCTGATCGAACTGGTCCAGCGCGGCCGGGCGCATCTGGCCTTCGCGGAAATGCAGGATAACTACCCGCCGGATCTTGTGACCTCCACTGTGGCCGAGCGCACGGAGATTGCATTGTTCGTCAGCCGTGAGCATCCGTTGGCCAAGCTTGAGCATGTCGATCAGCAGATTCTCGAGCAACATCGCGAATTGCGGCTGGCGACCATCGTCAATCCCTACGACAGTCGCGGCAAAGGCCGGGTGTGGTCGGCGCCGAGTTATCTGATGCTGCTGGAAATGGCGGAAAAGGGTTTTGGCTGGGCACCACTGCCGAGGTGGCTGGTGCAGCGTTATGCCAATGATTTGCTGATTGAGCTGAATGTGCGCGGCTGGCCGAAACCGGTGTTTGTCGATGCGTTGTGGTCGCGCTTGTATCCGCCGGGGCCGGCGGGGAGCTGGTTGCTCAGCAAGATGCTCGAATAAGCGCTTGAAATCAAAAGCCCCTCACCCCAGCCCTCTCCCGGTGGGAGAGGGGGCCGACCGAGGTGTCTGGCGTTATGCATCGACCTGAAAAACCTTATCGATTATGGATTCAAGACAATTCGTTCAAGTCGGTGAATCCCTCCAATATCCCCCAATCAGTCCCCTCTCCCTTTGGGAGAGGGTTAGGGTGAGGGCAATCCACAGGCTGCCCACACTAGCCAGAGCGCCAAGGTCAGAGCATTTCGAGCGCCATGATACGTGCTCGAATAAACCGCCGCTCCGGCTCCTGCCGCGTCAGCTCCAGCGCCCGCTGATACGCCGCGCGCGCCTGCTCCACCCGACCCAACTGCCGGCAAAACTCCGCCCGCGCCGAATGGACCAAGTGGTAATCCTGCAACTCGCCACGCGCCAGAATCCCTTCAACCAACAACAACCCGGCCAACGCTCCATCCCGTTTGGCCACCGCCACCGCGCGGTTCAGCTCGATCACCGGCGACGGCACCGCGCGCAGCAATACGTCATACAGACCGACAATCTGCTCCCAGTCCGTTTGCGCCGCCGACGGCGCTTCCGCATGCACCGCTGCAATCGCCGCTTGCAGGCAATATGGCCCGAAGCGCCGCGTACTCAGCGCGCGCTCGACCAGCGCGCAGCCCTCGGCCATCAGCCCGGCGTGCCACAACGAGCGATCCTGATCGTCGAGCAACACCAGTTCACCGCTGGGCGAAGTGCGCGCCGGTCGACGTGATTCATGCAGCAGCATCAGCGCCAGCAGACCCATGACTTCCGGCTCCGGCAGCAACTCCATCAACAAGCGCCCCAGCCGAATCGCTTCGCGCGTCAGATCCTCGCGGGTCAGCTCGGCACCGACCGAGGCCGAATAGCCTTCGTTGAACACCAGATAAATCACCCGCAACACGCTGTCGAGGCGCTCGGGTAATTCGTTCAGCGTGGGCACTTGATAAGGGATTTTCGCGTCGCGGATCTTCGCCTTGGCGCGGACGATGCGCTGGGCAATCGCCGCCGGCGCCGAGAGAAAAGCGCGGGCGATTTCCTCGGTGGTGAGGTCGCAGACTTCGCGCAAGGTCAGCGGCACTTGCGCATCTGCCGCCAGCGCCGGGTGGCAGCAGGTGAAGATCAGCCGCAAGCGATCGTCTTCCACGTCTTCGCCACTCCAGTCAGCCTGTTCCAGCTCATCGAGTTGTGCCAGCAGCAACGGTTGCGACGCCTTGAACCGCGCGCGCCGGCGCAGCACATCGATGGCTTTGAAACGTCCGGTGGAGACCAGCCAGGTGCGCGGGTTGTCCGGCACGCCATCGCGCTGCCAGCGCTCGACCGCGACGAAGAACGCCTCGTGCAAGGCTTCTTCGGCGAGGTCGAAATCACCGAGCAGGCGGATCAGCGTGGCCAGAATCCGCCGCGAGTCCTCGCGGTAGACCTGCTCGACCCGCGCCCTGACGTCAGACATTCAACTGCCGCACCGGGCGCACTTCAACGCTGCCGACCCGCGCTGCCGGAATGTTGCCGGCCACCTGAATCGCTTCGTTGAGATCCTTGGCATCGATCAGGTAAAAACCGGCCAGTTGCTCCTTGGTTTCAGCGAAAGGCCCGTCGGTGATCGACACCTTGCCGTTGCGCATGCGTACCGTGGTGGCGGTCTCCACCGATTCCAGCGCTTCGGCAGCGATCATCCGCCCGCTGCCCTGCACCGACTCGGCGTAGGCCCAGCATTCAGCGTCCTCCGGGCTGTCAGGCGAGGTGTGCAGCAAGCGTTCATCGCTGTAGACCAGGCATAGGTATTTCATGGCGATCTCCTGATTCGAACGGATCAACTATGGCTGAAGATCAGGGGGTTACATCGAACAGCGTCGAGCCGCTCATCGGATCGAACGGTGCCGACCAGTGCTCATGGGCAATCTTCCACGCCCCGCCGACCTGCCGATAACAGGCGGTCACACGCATCCAGCAACTCTGGGTTTCGCCCTTGTCGTTGGTGCCGCCGCAATTGGCCACCCAGTGGGCGAAAGCGATGTTGTCGGCGCTTTCGATGGCGATTTCGTGGAACTCGAAGATGTGCGGGCCGGGGCACATTTCCATGCACTCGACCCAGTGCGCGCGGTACGCCGCTTTGCCTTTGAATTGCAGGGCCTTGATCGCATCGAACGAGACGATGTCGTCGGCGTACAGGGCCATGACTTTTTCGACGTCCTTGGCCATTACTGCTTCGCGATAGGTGTTGATCAGGCTCTGGATTTCGCTTTGTGCGCTCATGGTGTTCTCCGTGGTTTTTGTTGTGAAGACACCCTTAGTCGTTTGCCCTTTGTGCAGATCGACAGGGCAAACAAAAAAATTTCGCCGACAACAATGTCGCTAGAATCCGAGCTTCAATCCTTGTAGGAAAAAGGAAATTCCCGTGTCAGCCCAACTCGTGCCTTACGACAGCCTCAGCCCTTTGCAGCGTGAGCAAGTCGAGTCGATTGAAATTCACCCCGAGCAGATCAAATTCTCCGGCGACATCCACGGTGCCCTGCACACCCTGCTGTCGAAACCCGGCCCCGGCGTGAAAGGTTTTGCCCTGCTGGCGGACGAAGTGCCTGTGGCGTTTCTGCTGCTCAAGCGCCCGCCGGTGTTGCCCGACTGGGCCGATGAACACAGCGCCACGTTGCATGCTCTGCAGGTCGATCGGCGCGCGCAGGGCAAGGGTTACGGCAAGGCGTGCCTGCAAGCGCTGCCCGCTGTCGCCCGCGAGGCGTGGCCGGAGATCAAGGGGCTGGAATTGTCGGTGGACGCTGATAACGAGGCGGCAATTGCGCTGTATGCCAGGCATGGCTACGTCGACAGCGGCGAAGCGTACAAGGGCCGGATTGGGTACGAGCGGCGGATGGGGCTGTTTTTTTAAATCGTAGAGGGATAAACGATGATCGATTCGATAGAAGCATTGGAAGCCATTTACGGCCGGCCCCACGAACGCGCCGTGCGCAAGCAGATCGGCTTTCTCAACGAGGATTATCAGGCGATGGTGCGCCTGTCGCCGCTAGTGATCGTCAGCTCGGTGGGGACCGATGGCCTCGATAACTCGCCGCGCGGTGATGCGCCGGGGTTTGTTCGGATCATTGATCAAAACACGTTGGCCCTGCCGGATCGCCCGGGCAACAACCGCATCGATACCTTGCGCAATGTGCTGCACGATTCGCGGGTGTCGCTGCTGTTCATCATTCCCGGGATCGGCGAAACATTGCGGGTCAATGGCACGGCCCTGATCAGCGATGAACCGGCGTTGCTGGAGAGTTTCGCGGTGAATGGCAAACCGGCGAAAACTGTGTTGCTGGTGACGGTGGACGCGGCGTTTTTTCACTGCTCGAAAGCCTTTGTCCGCTCGGATGCGTGGAATCCCGAAACGCACCTGCCGCGCTCGGCCTTGCCATCTGCCGGCGCATTTCACAAGCGCCTGAATGACGGCCAGTTCGACGCCGACACCTACGATCGGGAAGCGCCGAAACGGGTGCGCGAAAGCCTTTACTAACCGCGCTACTACAGACACCTCAAAACCCTGTGGGAGCGAGCCTGCTCGCGAAGGCGTCGTGTCAGTCGACACTTGCTTGGCTGAAATACCGCTTTCGCGAGCAGGCTCGCTCCCACAATTTTGATTGAGGCTTAGAGAGTGAGGATCATCTCGTGCCACGCCATGCCGCCGTGGTCGGACTCGGACGGTTTGATGTAGGCAAAGCCGAAGCCGGCATACAGCGCAATGTGCTGCTCTTTGCACATCAGGTGAATCGTCGCTTTGTCCATGGCGCGCATGCGCTCGATGAATTCGGCGAGCAGGCGCTTGGCCAGGCCCTGCCCTTGGTAATCCGGGTGCACGACCACCGACATGATCACCACGTTCGGGCCTTTCGGGTCGTGGCCGATCAGTTCCTTGAAGGCTTCGTCGGACATCTGCACGTCGAACGCCGCGCCGGAATTGATGAAACCGGCGACCACGCCGTCCACCTCGGCGACGATGAAGCCGTCCGGCCAGGTGGCGATGCGCGTGGCGATCTTTTCACGGGTGGCGGCTTCGTCGCCTTCGTAGGCGACGGTTTCGATGGCGTAGCAGCGGTCGAGGTCGGCGGCGCTGACGTTGCGGATCACGGTGTTCATGGCAGCTCAAAAATCTGTGGAAACAAGGCCCGCCAGCATAAAGCACAACCACCGAGGCGGACATGCTCCGCCTCGATTAGTACGCCGCTCAGGCCCTGATCGGCAGCCAGATTTCCAGCGTGCCGGTATTGAGTTTCGGGTTGTAATCCTCGCTGTAGCGCTCGAATTCCGGGGCGTCCGCCGCTTCGTGGCCGGACTGCGGCAGCCAAGTGTTCCAGATGTACTGGAAGGTGTCAGGGAGTTGCGCCAGTGACCCCTTGTGCTCGAACACGGCATATTTCTGCGGCTGGATTTCAACCCAGCGGTACTTTTCCGGCAGGTCGTCGAGCTTGTCGATCTGCACCCCGGCGATGTATTCGAAACCGCCCTCGCCATCCGCATTGCAGCAAACGCCGTAGGTTATTTCGTTGACTTGCGCGGGGATTTTTCCCAAGTGCGGGATCAGTTTTTCCCACAACGCGGGAATGTCTTCGGTGGTTTGCTGAGTGAATCGCCCACCGAAACCTGCAATCAGCAAGAACTGCCCGTGTTCGAAGCGAGGCTCGGTTATCTCGACGCGTTGTTGTTCATCCATGACGCGACTCCTCAGAACGGAAAAGTGGATTCGGCTGGGAGTATAGAAAGCCCGACCCGTTTCGCACGTTTACAGCGAGTGCAACTGCTCGACGGCGCCCGAGCCGACAAACTCGTTGTAGCCAGAAACGATCACGTACACTGCGAAATAACAGAAGATCGCCGCCGATGCCAGATAGGAGTAGCGCAGTAGCTTGTCGCCCAGCAGCTTGCCGCCGTGGCTCGCAGCGAAGCACAGACCGGCCGACCACAGCAGCCCGGCGCAGAGAAAACCACCGAGAAACAGCGCCGAACTCAACGGACCACCGCCACCGGACCGGGCGATCAACGTACCGCCGACAGCAGCAAACCAGAGAATCGCACTCGGCGATGACATGGCGAGAAAGATGCCGCGAAAGAATTCCTTGCGATGGGAGTTCTGCCCCACTTCCGCCGTTTCCGCCAACAGCGCTTCGTGGTGAATTGCCGAATAAATCATCTTCGCCGCGAAGTAGATCAGCAGCGCCGAACCGCCAATCCACAGGACCCAGCGCACGGTTTCGTATTGCAGCAGGACGGTCATGCCGGCCAGTGCCAGCACCGCGTAGATCAGGTCGCCGACACAGGTGCCCAGGCCCAGGGCGAAGCCTTGAAAGTAGCCGCGCTGCATGGCCAGGGTGATCATCGCGATGTTGGCTACGCCGATATCCAGGCACAGCGAAAGGCTCAGCAAGAAGCCGCTGGTGAATTCCATTGACCGATTTTCCTTGAATAAAATGTTTACAACCGCGCTGGACAGTATGCCATCACTGCCCTTATCTTCCGCCACAGGTCACCGCAGTGACCAGCGTCGCTCGGACGGTTCCGGGCGCTTACGTTATCCGAGGCAACAATGGCCGAACAAGGTTCGCCGCGCCGCTTTGCGCGCATAGATCGACTCCCCCCTTACGTGTTCAACATCACCGCCGAGCTGAAAATGGCCGCTCGCCGCCGTGGTGAAGACATCATCGACCTGAGCATGGGCAATCCCGACGGCGCCACGCCGCCGCACATTGTCGAAAAACTGGTGCAGGTCGCCCAACGTGAGGACACCCACGGTTACTCGACGTCCAAAGGCATTCCGCGCCTGCGCCGGGCAATTTCCAACTGGTACAAGCAGCGCTACGAAGTCGATATCGACCCGGAAAGCGAAGCCATTGTCACCATCGGTTCCAAGGAAGGCCTGGCGCATTTGATGCTGGCGACCCTTGACCAGGGCGACACCGTACTGGTGCCGAACCCGAGCTATCCGATTCACATCTACGGCGCAGTGATTGCCGGCGCTCAGGTGCGTTCGGTGCCGCTGGTGCCGGGGGTGGATTTCTTCGATGAGCTGGAGCGGGCCATTCGCGGCTCGATCCCCAAGCCGAAAATGATGATCCTCGGTTTCCCGTCCAATCCGACCGCGCAGTGCGTGGAGCTGGATTTCTTCGAGCGGGTGATCGCCCTCGCCAAGCAATACGACGTGTTGGTCATCCACGACCTGGCTTATGCCGACATCGTCTACGACGGCTGGAAAGCCCCGTCGATCATGCAGGTGCCGGGGGCCAAGGACATTGCGGTGGAGTTTTTTACCCTGTCCAAGAGCTACAACATGGCCGGCTGGCGCATCGGTTTCATGGTCGGCAACCCGGAATTGGTCAGCGCCCTGGCGCGGATCAAGAGCTACCACGACTACGGCACTTTCACCCCGCTGCAAGTGGCGGCGATTGCCGCGCTGGAAGGCGATCAGCAATGCGTGCGCGACATCGCCGAGCAGTATCGTCAGCGTCGCAACGTGCTGGTCAAGGGCCTGCATGAGCTGGGCTGGATGGTCGAGAATCCGAAAGCGTCGATGTACGTCTGGGCGAAGATTCCCCAGGCGTATGCGCATCTGGGTTCGCTGGAGTTCGCCAAGAAATTGCTGGCCGAGGCCAAGGTTTGCGTCTCGCCCGGGGTTGGCTTTGGTGAGTACGGTGATGACCACGTGCGCTTCGCGCTGATCGAAAACCAGGACCGTATTCGTCAGGCTGTACGCGGCATTCGCGGGATGTTCCGCGCGGATGGCTTGGTTACCAAATAACTGACACGCCTCTGATCGTTCCCACGCTCTGCGTGGGAATGCAGCCAGAGACGCTCTGCGTCTCAAAGCGGACGCAGAGCGTCCATTGAGGCATTCCCACGCGGAGCGTGGGAACGATCAAGCAGGAAGTCCACGCCCACAAAAAAACCGCATCACTGCGGTTTTTTTGTGCCTGCAAACTGCCGCTTATACGAACAGCGACAGCAGCAGGATAAAGCCCAGGCCGACCACCGAGAGGATGGTTTCCATCGCGGTCCAGGTCTTGAAGGTTTCGGCCACGGTCATGTTGAAGTACTGCTTGACCAGCCAGAAACCGGCGTCGTTGACGTGGGACAGAATCAGCGAACCGGCGCCGGTGGCCAGCACCAGCAGCTCACGGTTGACGCCCGGAATCATGCCGACAACCGGCACCACAATGCCAGCGCCAGTGATGGTCGCCACGGTCGCCGAACCGGTTGCAATACGGATCACCGCCGCCACCAGCCAGGCCAGCAGGATCGGCGAGATCTGCGCGCTGACCGCCATGTGGCCGATCACGTCACCCACGCCGCTGGTCACCAGCATCTGCTTGAAGCCACCGCCGGCACCGATGATCAGAATGATCGCAGCGGTAGGCGCCAGGCTTGCGTCGAGCCACTTGAGCATCTGGTTGGAACCGATGCCCTGCTTGTAGCCAAAGGTGTACAGCGACAGCAGCAACGCCAGCAGCAGTGCGGAGATCGGGTGGCCGATCATGTCCATCCAGATGCGGAAGAAGTTGCCATCCGGCAGTGCCACGTCCGCGAAGGTTTTCAGCAGCATCAGGAACACCGGCAGCAGCACGGTGACCAGAGTAATGCTGAAGCTTGGCAGGTTGGCCGAATCGTTTTCACGGGCCAGTTGATCGACCAGCTCCTGATTCGGGTGACCCGGGATGTGCTTGGCGATGAAAGTACCGAAGATCGGACCGGCAATGATAGCGGTCGGCAGTGCGACGATCAGACCGTAGAGAATGGTCTTGCCGATGTCAGCGCCGAACACGCCGATGGCCAGCAGCGGACCCGGGTGCGGCGGCACCAGACCGTGCACGGCAGAGAGGCCGGCGAGCAGCGGGATACCGATTTTGATGATCGATACGCCAGTGCGACGCGCAACGATGAACACCAGCGGAATCAGCAGCACGAAGCCGATTTCGAAGAACAGCGGGATGCCCACCAGAAACGCGGCGAACATCATTGCCCATTGGACTTTGTCCTTGCCGAAGGCGCGGATCAGGGTCTGGGCGATCTGATCGGCGCCGCCGGATTCGGCCATCATTTTGCCGAGCATGGTGCCCAGGGCGAGGATGATGCCGACGAAACCGAGCACGCCACCGAAGCCGTCCTGGAACGCCTTGATGATGGTGTTGATCGGCATGCCTGAAGTCAGGCCGAGGAAAGCGGCGGCGATGGTCAGGGCAATGAACGGGTGAATCTTGAATTTGGTGATCAGGATAATCAGGCCGATTACCGTGACCACCGCATCGAGCAGCAGGAACGTCTCGTGGGACATGCCAAACATGGGGGGTGTCTCCTGGATTGTTGTTGTTATTAAAGCGGGTTGAACAGAAGTCGGAAGGACAGCGCTGTCTTTTTCAACATTCTCATACCGCCTGTTTCAGACCGTTGGCCTGCCACCAGACGTGAGCCTGCAGGGCCAGCTCTTCGACGCTGTGAATCGAGGCATTGAGCGGCAGAGTCAGCGGCTCGCCCTTGGGCGATTCGAGGGTGGCGAACTGGCTTTCGATCAACGTTGCCGGCATGAAGTGGCCCGGGCGGTGCGATACACGCTCGGCGGCGACTTCCGGAGTCAATTCAAGAAACACGAAACCGAGGCCCGGCAAGGCACTGCGCAGACGTTCGCGATAGCTGTGTTTAAGGGCGGAGCAGGTCAACACCGGGCGTTGGCCTTGGGCATCGACGCGACGCAGTTCATCGCACAGGCTGTCGAGCCAGCCGGCGCGGTCTTCGTCGTTCAGGGGGATCCCCGCGCTCATCTTTTCGATGTTCGCGGCCGGATGAAAAGTATCGCCTTCAATGGCAGTGGCGCCGCTCAATTGGCACAGGGCCTGGCTGACGCACGTCTTGCCGCAACCGGCAACGCCCATGATGACCAGGGCGGTGATGGGATGACTCATATAACACCTCAGCGCGCAGACAGCGCTACCTTTGCTAGCTATGACTCTAGTGCACAGGCAGAAGTTGCCGACGCCTTCTTGTCGTTTTTTTGGGTTGCAGCAGGTTTGTTCCCGACGCCAAAAAGCACAGATCAGGCAGGACCGCGCTCACGCATTTGCAGCTGCATCAGGACAGCGCTACCTTAGTGCCTTGATTTTTGTTTGGCAAGCCGCCCGATGACCTCCCCCAAGAACGATAAAAATACCCGCACCACCGGCCGTCCGACCCTCAACGAAGTAGCCCGCCTGGCCGGCGTCAGCCCGATCACTGCCTCGCGCGCCTTGCGCGGGGTGAGCACGGTAGCCACCGAACTGGTGGAAAAAGTGCAGAAAGCCGCGCTCGAACTCAACTACGTGGTCAACCCCGCCGCCCGCGCACTGGCCTCGGCGCAGAGCCATTCGGTAGTGGTACTCGTGCCGTCGCTGTCCAACCTGCTGTTCATCGACACCCTGGAAGCCATTCATCGGGTGCTGACGCCCAAGGGCTTCGAAGTGCTGATCGGCAACTTCCACTACTCGCGCGATGAAGAAGAAAATCTGCTGCGCAACTACATGGCTTATCAGCCGCGCGGCTTTCTGTTGACCGGTTTTGATCGCACGGAAAGTTCGCGGCGGATGATCGAGGCCAGCAACATTCCCTGCGTGTACATGATGGAGCTGGACAGTGCTGCAGGAGTCAATTGCGTGGGTTTCTCGCAGTTGAGCGCGGGGGAAACTGCCGCCGAACACCTTCTGTCTCGCGGGCGTAAACGTCTGGCTTACATTGGTGCGCAGCTGGACCAGCGCACGTTGTTGCGCGGTGAGGGCTTCCGCAAGGCGTTGCATAAGGCGGGCCGCTACGACCCGGATCTGGAAGTGCTGACACCGCGTGCTTCGTCTGTGGGCTTGGGTGGCGAGTTGTTTTTGCAGTTGCTGGCGACGCATCCGGATGTCGATGCGATCTTCTTTGGCAACGATGACCTGGCCCAGGGTGCGCTGCTTGAAGCCTTGCGTAACGGCATCAAGATTCCCGAGCAGGTGGCGATCCTCGGTTTCAACGATTTGCCGATGTCCGAACACATGGTGCCGCGCCTGAGCAGCATCAACACCCCCCGTGAGGCGATCGGCCGGCGCGCGGCAGAGCAGATGCTCACGTTGATGGCGGGCAACAAAGTGGCGCGGCCGGTGGAGGATATGGGGTTTGAGCTGAAGGTGCGCGAGAGTACCTGATCCCTCACAAATGCTGAGTTGAAACACAACCCTTGTGGGAGCGAGCCTGCTCGCGAAAGCGGTCGGTCAGTCAGCATTGATGCAGCCGACACAATGCCTTCGCGAGCAGGCTCGCTCCCACAGGGGATCTCTACCAAATTCAATGGCTGAGCAGGTCAACCAACGCCTGCGCACCCTTCTGCAATGGCTGGCTCTTGAGCCACACCGCGTGCACAGGCAGCACCAGGCCATTTTCGATGTTGCGAAAATTCAGCCGCTTCAAGCGTCCCGCCTCCAGCCACGGCTGCACCACCGACAGCGGAAAATTCCCCCAACCCAATCCCGCTTCGACCATCTCCATAGCCGTCTCAAGATTGTCCGTACGCCAGTAGGATTCAGCCACCAATGGCCGCGTCTCGCTGATCGGCAAGTCGCGGCTGGCGACGATGATCTGCCGCACTTGCACCAGATCTTCGAGAAACACATCCCGCCCCTGCAACAACGGGCTGTCCGCCGCCAGCGTGGCGATCATGCGTTCGCTGCCGACGAACTGAAACCGCTCCAGCGCATTCACGCTCAAACCGGCGAACGCCAGGCACACGCTGACCCTGCCAGTGTGCAACATCGCCAGCACATCATCCTGCGGCGCAGTCAGCACTTCGATGTCGAGCAACGGATGCCGCTCGGCAATCACCTTGATCGCTGCCAGCAAGCGCCGTCGATCGATGTCCGCGACCACGCCGACCGACAATCTGCTTTCCAGTCCCAACGACAGCTCCACCGCGTGCACTTGCAGTTGCTTGAGCTGCTCGGCGATCAGCCGCGCGTGCGGCACCAACGACTGCGCCATCGCCGTGGGTTGCGGCTCGCGATGACTGCGGTCGAACAACGGGTAACCGAGTTCCGCTTCAAGATTGGCAATGCCCATGCTCACCGCGGAGGGCACCTTGCCCAACTGCCGCGCGGCAGCGGAGAACGAGCCGCGTTCGATCACCGCGAGAAACAATTCGATGCTGTCGCTGCTGAAATTCAAATGCCTCACCTATCAATAAAACTGAAAGCTTCCGACTTTTTCTGTCAGGTCTATTGAAGCTATCTTTCGCCGCCTTCGCCAGCCCTGCTGGCCAACATTCGGCAAGAAAGAGGCAAATCTGCATGCAAGGCGTGAAACGCAAACTGGTCTACGTGTCGCTCTACGAAGTGATTGGGATGACCTTCTCGGCCCTCGGCCTGGCGTTGCTCTCGGGCACGTCGCCGGGCAGCACCGGGCCGCTCGCGGTGATCATCACCAGCATCGCGGTGACCTGGAATATCATCTACACCTCGCTGTTCGAACGCTGGGAAAGCCGCCAGGTCTCGCGCACCCGCACCGTGAAACGGCGCATCGCCCATGCGGTCGGCTTTCAACTGACGCTGATCGTGTTTCTGATTCCGCTGATCGCGTGGTGGATGAACATCAGTCTGGTGCAGGCGTTCCTGCTGGATCTGGCGCTGATCATTTTCATCCCGTGCTACACGTTCGTGTTCAACTGGCTGTTTGACCGGTTCTTCGGTTTGCCGAACTCGGCGCTGCCGGACTCGGCAACAGCATAACGGTACGTCGCGCTACTAGCGTGACGTGCCAGCAACCTGTTGATCGTGATGTTGACCATTGCTGATTCGGCCTGCTCATGCGGAACTGGCGTGGGCGAATATGGCGCATCGCTAATGCAGTTCGCGATAAACACCTGCTGAACGGCATTTGAGGGCAAACGTCCTTAGACCGTTTGTCGGAAACGATACCGAACCTGTAATTTCTGACAGTAGACGCTGAGCTTTGCTTGAAGAACCATGGAACGGGTCATGCGACAGCATGGCTGGCTCTTTGTCACTCACCAGCAAGGAAGGAAATCATGTCTAAAGATCTGCAAAACAAAGCCACGACGGCCATAGGGCACATCGCTATATTTGCCAATGAGGAAGCTCAAGGAGAGGAAAGCCTGTCCATCACACGACGTGTGTTGTCGTTGGACTCCGATAGCCTGTATATCGCTGGAAATGTACGCAACGACGTGACCTCCCACGGAGCGGATATCTATATCAATGCCGCAATTGAGGCCGGTACTACTTATATTTTCGAATCACGGCCAAATGGTGGCAACTACATTCCCAAGGTATGGGAGAAAAGTTCCTGGACTGCACTGTCGCCTGGCGGAAAGATCACCATCGATGAAGTCGACGTCGCTAACCAAACTGTAAAAGGCAGTTTCGAGTACACCGCGGCATCACCAGATGGGACAAAAACTGCTCAGGTCCGCGGCAACTTTAATTTAAGAAAATAAACGAAAGCCTCGAGCAAGCCGCGTGAAACTGCCCCACCCTGCAGTCGGGGCAGTTGTAGGGTTCGTCAGTTCAATTGCAGGGTTTCATTGAACTGACTGATCGCATCCACCACATGCCGCGAGCCCTGCTGAATCTCGAGGATCACCTCGCCCGCCTCGTTCGCCAGTTCCACGCCCAGCCCTGTCCGGCTCAGGCTTGACTGCATGCTCGATACCGCGCTCAGCGACAGGTCATGGTTCTTGCGCACCACATCGACGATTTCCAGAGTGGCCTGACTGGTCCGCGCGGCGAGGCTGCGCACTTCATCGGCGACCACGGCAAAACCTCGCCCATGCTCACCGGCGCGCGCCGCTTCGATCGCTGCGTTGAGCGCCAGCAGGTTGGTCTGGTCGGCAATGCCGCGAATGGTCTGGACGATGGTGCCGATGATGTCCGACTGTTTGCTGACCGCATCGATGCTCACCGCGGCTTCGTTCAAGTCGCGGGAAATGTCCTGGATGATCTGCACGGTTTGCTGCACCACCTGGGAGCCTTTCTGCGCGCAGGCGTCGTTTTGTACCGAGGTGCTGTGGGCGGATTCCGCAGCGTTTTGCAGGGTGGTCATCTGCCGGGTGATGTCGCTGGCGAACTTGACCACTTTGTACAGGCGGCCCTTGGCGTCGAACAGCGGGTTGTACGAGGCTTCCAGGTAAACCATCTGCCCAGACTTGTTCTTGCGCTCGAAACGGTGCGAGTGATATTCGCCGCGATTGAGCGAAGCCCAGAACGCTTTGTATTGGGCGGACTCCGCTTCGGCGCGGTGACAGAACAGGCTGTGGTGCTGGCCGACAATTTCAGGATGCGCGTACTGCATGGTTTGCAGGAAGTTGTCGTTGGCGCGGATGACATTGCCTTCGGGGGTGAACTCGATCACCGCCATGGAACGGCCGATCGCCGCCAGCATGGCTTCTTCTTCATGTTCTTTGTTGATGCGCGCGGTGATGTCCGCCGCGACCTTGATCACACTTCTGACCTGTTTGTCGGGCCCGAACACCGGCATGTAACTGGCTTCAAGCCAGATCTCCCGGCCGCTCTTGTTCAGGCGCAGAAAAGTGCCGCTGAGCGGTTCACCACGGGCCAGGTCGCGCCACAACTTCGCGTAGTCCTCGCTGCGGTAGAAGCTTTCTTCACAAAAGATCCGATGGTGTTTGCCGCGCACTTCTTCGGCGCTGTAGCCCATGGTCTTGCAGAAGTTCTCGTTGGCGTCGAGAACGATGCCGTCCGGGGTAAACTCGATCATCGCCATCGAGCGGCTGATGGCCTCTATTTTCGCGTTGGCCTCGGTCAGCGCACAGCTGAAACGCTCGATTTCCCGCAGGTCAGCCTTGTGATGTAGGTTGAACATGGTTGTATCACCTTCCGCGCGTTCTTTTGATTTGATGAAAGTTCAGGTCTTGCAAGATCCATCACTACGTTCCACAGAACAGGCACACGCCTTCCTCCACGGGAGGAAGTTGTCAGGTGATAAATGATGATCAATCGGAGGGTCCCTGCAGCGACGCTCTGATCAAGACATCCTTTTCTTGATAGCCCGCAAGCGGGCCAGCCCTAACGCGTAGAAGAACTTCCATTTAGATGACGCTCCTTGTTGGTTCAGTGTCGGTGCCTTGGATTGCGCACTCTGGCAGCATGAATCACGGTCCAACCTGGCACCGCCGCCCTGTTGGGATGACGGTCGACATGGTTAGTTACTTGCAAAGCATAGCCATCCCGACGCCGGGCGCAAGGCCACTAGTCGGCCAGTATCTGGCATTTTTTGCACAAGAAACGGTTCAGCGCGGGAAACAGTGTGGTGAAAACGGGCGTTTTCGCCAGCGCAGCGGAAGCCCGCGAAACGGGCTCCCGTAGAGATTGCTTAATGGCCGAAGATGTCGACCTTCTTGGCTTTCTTCTCGGCACGTTTTTCAATCGCGGTCTTGGCCGGTTTCTTCTTCGCGGCTTTCTTTGAATCCATACCTTTGGACATGATCGGTACTCCACTCACAGGGGTGTGAGTTCAGGTATACACCTATCCCGTGGCGCGCGTTCTTTTATAATCGGCGCTTTTCGCAGCGACAGCCCGAACCATGTCCGATATCCACTACAGCCAGCTCGACGAATCGTTGTGGCCGTTGATGAACAAGTTCTACCGCAGCCACCAGTCGTCGATGAAAGCCGTGCGCGAGGCGCAGCTGTGGGTCGCAAAGCGCGGCGAGATTGTAGCGGCGCTGTGCCTGCGTCCGGTAGCGGGCGGGCATTGGCTGACGGGGTTGTTTGTTGATCCGCAGTGTCGTGAGCAGGGCGTCGCTGCGCAGTTGATCGCGGCGGCGGTAGCCCAAGTGGACGAGCCGGTGTGGCTGTTCTGCCATCCGGACCTGCGCGTGTTTTATGAGCGACGCGGATTCAGCTTCGATCCGCCGCTGCCGCAGGCGATGGCCGAGCGGTTGAGCCGGTATGCGCGGAGCAAGCCGATGATTGCGATGGAACTTAATCCCGCAGATATACGCTGAATCCGTGTGGGAGCGAGCCTGCTCGCGAATGCGGTGTGTCAGCGCCGAAGTTGGTTCTGATACTCCGCGTTCGCGAGCAGGCTCGCTCCCACAGGGATTGATGGTGTTCTGACAATCAGTCGTCAGCGTTGGGATCAAGGTCCGGGAACAGCACTTCGGTAAAGCCGAACTTGCTGAAATCGGTGATCCGCGACGGATACAGCCGGCCGATCAGGTGATCGCATTCATGCTGCACCACTCGCGCATGAAACCCCGAGGCCACGCGCACGATTGGCTCGCCCTTGGGATCAAAGCCTTCGTAGCGGATCTGCTGATAGCGATCCACCGCACCGCGCAGGCCCGGCACCGACAGACAACCTTCAAAGCCCTCTTCCATCAGCGGATTCAACGGCGTGATCAGCGGATTGATCAGGATCGTCTGCGGCACTGCTTCAGCGTCCGGGTAACGCTCGCTGTGTTCGAAGCCGAAGATCACCAGTTGCAGGTCGACGCCGATCTGCGGCGCCGCCAAGCCAACGCCGCCGACGCTTTCCATGGTCTGGAACATGTCATCGATCAATTGCCAGAGCTCGGCGCTGTTGAACATTTCCGGTGGTACCGGCGCGGCGATGCGCAGCAGGCGCTCATCACCCATTTTCAGAATTTCACGAATCATGGTCGCGCTTCGTCAGTGTCCGGCTTGAGCGAATGATCGCGGCCCAGGCCCGAGACGTGTTGTTTGGTCGATTCGTCGGGCTCGCCAGGGGCCTTTTCGCCCTTGTCCTTGCCTTCGGCGGACATGTGCTCAATCACCGCATTCATTTCTGCGCCGAGCAACAGCACCGCCGCGGAAATATAGAAATACAGCAAGAGCACGATGATCGCCCCGATGCTGCCATACATCGCGTTGTAGTTGGCGAAGGTTTTCACGTAGAAGGCAAACCCCAACGAGGCTAGGATCCACACCACTACAGCCAGCACCGAACCTGGGGTGATGAAGCGGAAGTCCTGTTTGACGTCGGGCATCACGTAATAGATCAACGCCACCGCGACCATCATCAGAATCACGATCACCGGCCAGCGCGCAATCGTCCACACCGTGACGATGAAGTCTTCCAGCCCCACTTGTGCGGCAATCCAGCCCATCACCTGCGGCCCGAGCACCATCAGCGCGGCGGCGATCAGCAGCATGCCGGCGATGCCGACGGTGTAGACGATCGACAAAGGGAAACGCTTCCAGATCGGCCGGCCTTCGACCACGTCGTAAGCGGCGTTCATCGCGCTCATCATCAGGCGCACGCCGGCGGACGCGGTGTACAGGGCGATGACGATACCGATGGAGAGCAGGCCACCCTTGGATTGCTGCAACTGATCGATCACCGGATTGACCTGCTCCAGCGCCTGCGGCGGCAGCACCAGTTCGGATTGCAGACGCAGCCACGAGAAGAAATCCGGCAGGTGCAGGAAACCGATCAGGGCGATCAGGAAAAGAATGAACGGGAAGAGCGAGAACAGCATTTGGTAGGCCAATGCCGAGGCGTAGGTCGACATTTCGTCATCGACGAATTCAGTGACCGTGCGCACCATCACCCGGTGCAGGGGCAGACCTTTCATGTCCGGGAATATCATTCGCGTCTCCTTGCGCCGCAAAAGGTTGAAGTCGTGGCGACTCAGGGGCCGTTTTTTACCTCAAGGTAGCCTGTTTGACGAGCCTTCGGCGGATGACCGCAGGGTTCTGATACAAAAACGGCCATCCTTGGATGGCCGCTCGTGTGATTCGTTCAAGGCTCGCTTACGCCTTGTCGACGCCCTTTTTCACAGCGTCCTTGGCGTTGCCGACCGCTTGCTGGGCTTCGCCTTTTTTCTCTTGGACTTTGCCTTCAGCCCGCAGCTTGTCGTTGTCAGTAGCTTTGCCGACGCCTTGTTTGACGTTGCCGACGGCTTCGTTGGCCATGCCTTTTACTTTATCGCCTGTGCTACTCATGGTGTTTCTCCGTGAAGCATAAAGGGAAGAAAAGTCATTACGTAACGATTGACCGGTGCGCTTTGCGCCGAGTTTCATTTATTTTGCCAGCATTTCGTCGTGGCATGCAGGTTGCGCTTTATGTTTGCCGGCGTTGCCCCGAGAATGCTCAGCCTACGGGCGCTGAGCCCGGCACACCGATTCGCAGGAATGTCATGAAGCTCAATAAAACCCAGGCCATCGCCCGTCGCAACCAGGAACTGGGCGGCGCCGTGCTCGGCACCAACAACTGCCACTTCGCCGAACTGAACCGTAACCGCAATATCTGGTGGTTCGACCTGCCGGTATCGCGCTTGGCCATCGGTCAGTACGAGTGGATTCACTTGCTGCTGCACACCCCGGCCACCGATGAGTTGCTGCACCTGAAAGTGCCGACGGTGTTCCTGCGCGAAAAGCTCGAGGGCCTGGTGATTCGCAACGAAGGCAAACGCAAGGCGGCGCTGAGCCTGGAATTGAGTGCGGACAAGGATTCGTATCTGCAGGACATGCGACCGGCGGGGACCAATGTGAATTTTGCGCCGTTTCGTCAGTAGGATTTGCACTTGATCGTTCCCACGCTCTGCGTGGGAACGCATCTCGGGACGCTCTGCGTCCCTGCAGTGCTGGACGCGGAGCGTCCGGGGCGGCATTCCCACGCGGAGCGTGGGAACGATCAGTTCACCAACAAAAAGCCCCGCATCTGCGGGGCTTTTTGTTTACGCGGCAGACTTGGCCTTGATCTTCTTCAGTTCTTCATCCCGCAATTCGCGGCGCAGGATCTTGCCGACGTTGGTGGTCGGCAGCGCATCGCGGAACTCCACCGAACGCGGCACTTTGTAGCCGGTGACGTTGGCGCGCATGTGGTCCATGACCTGCTCTTTGGTCAGGGTCACGCCCGGTTTGGCAACGATGAAAATCTTGATCGCCTCGCCCGACTTCTCGTCCGGTACGCCGATCGCCGCACACTGCAACACGCCCGGCAAAGTGGCCAGCACGTCTTCCAGCTCGTTCGGATAAACGTTGAAGCCGGATACCAGAATCATGTCTTTCTTGCGATCGACGATGCGCATGTAGCCGTCCGGCTGGATCAGCGCGATGTCACCGGTTTTCAGCCAGCCGTCGCTGTCGAGCATTTCATCGGTGGCTTCCTGACGCTGCCAGTAGCCCTTCATCACCTGCGGGCCTTTGACGCACAACTCGCCGATTTCGCCTAGCGGCTGCTCGACACCGGCATCGTCGATGACTTTGCACAGGGTCGACGGTACCGGAATGCCAATGGTGCCGATCTGGATGTGCTGGATCGGGTTGACCGTGGCCACCGGGCTGGTTTCGGTCATGCCGTAGCCTTCGCAGATGGCGCAACCGGTCACGGCTTTCCAGCGCTCGGCCGCAGCCAGTTGCAGGGCCATGCCGCCGGACAGGGTGACTTTCAGCGCGGAGAAATCCAGCTTGCGGAAACCTTCGTTGTTGCACAGCGCCACGAACAGCGTGTTCAGACCAACAAAACCGCTGAACTTCCACTTCGACAGTTCCTTGACCATCGCCGGCAGGTCGCGCGGGTTGCTGATCAGGATGTTGTGGTTGCCGATCAGCATCATCGCCATGCAATGAAAGGTGAACGCATAGATGTGATACAGCGGCAGCGGCGTGATCAGGATCTCGCAGCCTTCGTTGAGGTTGGAGCCCATCAGCGCCTTGCATTGCAGCATGTTGGCGACCAGGTTGCGGTGCGTGAGCATCGCGCCCTTGGCCACGCCGGTGGTGCCGCCGGTGTATTGCAGCACCGCGACATCGCCGCTGTCCGGGTTGGCTTCGGCCACTGGCTGGCCGTGGCCCTTGCTCAGGACGTCGTTGAATTTGATGGCTTTGGGCAAGTGATAGGCCGGGACCATTTTCTTCACGTACTTGATGACGCTGTTGATCAGCAGGCGCTTGATCGGCGGCAGCAGGTCGGCGACTTCGGTGACGATGACGTGCTTGACGCCGGTCTTCGGCACCACGGCTTCGGCCAGGTGCGCCATGTTCGCCAGGCACACCAGGGCTTTGGCGCCGGAGTCGTTGAATTGGTGTTCCATTTCCCGCGCGGTGTACAGCGGGTTGGTGTTGACCACGATCAACCCGGCGCGAATGGCACCGAAGACCGCGACCGGATACTGCAGGACGTTGGGCAGTTGCACGGCGATTCGATCACCGGGCTGCAAGTCGGTATGCTGTTGCAGATACGCGGCAAAGGCACCGGACAGCTCGTACAGCTCACCGTAGGTGATTGTCTTGCCGAGGTTGCTGAAAGCCGGTTTGTTGGCGAAGCGTTGGCAGGATTGCTTCAACACTGCCTGAATGTTCGGATACTCGTCTGGATTGATCTCGGCTGCGATTCCAGCCGGGTACTTATCCTTCCAAAAGTCTTCGATCATGGAAGCCCACTCCTCAGCAACGCGAATTCTTCACCGCATTTGATGCGATTATTATTGGTGTGTGTTTTGTATTGGTGAATCCGGCGTTTTACAGGCCGAGAAGTCACAAAGCGCGCCGAGAGTAGCAGCTTTGCCAAGGGTCGACCAGAGCCAAAAGAGGCCCCTACAGTCATATTGATGACTCAAGACTTGCCAGCGGTCATTTTAGAGCAAAAATCCTATAACCCCCTAAAACCCCCGAATTCAGCGGGCACAAAAGATTCGCGAGCAGGCTCGCTCCCACAGAAAGCATCGATACCTGTGGGAGCGAGCCTGCTCGCGAATGTCACGCGCGCTGCGGTTCAGGCCTAGGCGATATCCCGCAACTCGCGCCGCAGAATTTTGCCTACAGGCGTCATCGGCAACGACTCACGCAGCACGATGTGTTTCGGCACCTTGTAGGCCGTGAAATTCTCTTTGCAGTACGCCTTCAGCTCTTCCAGGCTGACCCCGCTCTCCCGCGCCACGACAAACAGCTTCACCGCCTCTCCCGAACGTTCGTCCGGCACGCCGATAACCGCGCAGTTGGCGACTTTCGGGTGGGCCATGACCACGTCTTCGATTTCGTTGGGGTACACGTTGAAGCCGGAGACGATGATCATGTCCTTCTTGCGATCGACGATGCGCACGAAACCGTCCGGGTCGATCACGGCGATATCACCGGACTTGAACCAGCCCTCGGCATCCAGCACTTCGGCGGTGGCTTCGGGCTTGTTCCAGTAGCCCTTCATGATCTGCGGGCCTTTGATGCATAGCTCGCCGCGCTCGCCCAGCGGCTGTTCGACGCCGTCATCGTTGATGATTTTCACCAGCGTGCCCGGCACCGGCAGGCCGACAGTGCCCAGCCGCGACTGATCGCCGTAAGGGTTGGTGCAGGCCACTGGCGAGGTTTCGGTCAGGCCGTAGCCTTCGGTGATACGGCAACCGGTCATCTGCTCCCAGCGCTCGGCGGTGGCCTTGACCAGCGCGGTGCCGCCGGAGTTGGTGAGCTTGAGGCTGGAGAAATCCAGGGTCTTGAAGTCAGGGTGATCCATCAGCGCGACGAACAAGGTGTTCAAACCCAGCAGCGCCGAGAAGCGCCAGTTCTTCAGTTCCTTGATGAAGCCGGCGATGTCGCGCGGATTGGAGATCAACACGTTGTGGTTGCCCGACACCATCATGCACATGCAATTCGCAGTGAAGGCATAGATGTGGTACAGCGGCAGCGGCGCGATCATCACCTCCTGGCCTTCGCGCAACAGCGGCTGACCGTCCGGGCCGAGCTGAGCCAGACAGGCGCGCACCTGCTGCATGTTCGCCACCAGATTGCCGTGGGTGAGCATCGCGCCCTTGGCCAGGCCGGTGGTGCCGCCGGTGTATTGCAGCACGGCGATGTCATCGAGGCCGACGTTCAGCGGTTTGATGCCCAGACCACGCCCCATGCGCAGCGCGCTTTTGAACGAAGTGGCTTGCGGCAGCGAATACTCGGGAACCAGTTTCTTCACTTTGCTGACCACGGTGTTGACCAGCCAGCCTTTGGCGGTGGGCATCAGGTCGCCCATCTTCGCTTCGATCAAGTATTGGATGTCGGTGTCGGGCAGCACTTCCTGGACTTTCTGCCCGAACAGATTCAGGTAGACCAACGCGCGTGCACCGGAATCCTTGAACTGGTGGCGCATTTCCCGTGGCGTGTACAGCGGGTTGGTGTTGACCACGATCAGCCCGGCGCGCAGGGCGCCGAACACGGCAATCGGATAATGCAGAACGTTGGGCATCTGCACCGCAATGCGATCCCCCGGCACCAGATCGGTATGGGCCTGCAGGTAACCGGCGAACGCCGCGCTCTGGCGCTCGAGTTCAGCGTAGGTCAGGGTGATGCCCATGCTGCTGAACGCCGGGCGGTCAGCGAACTTCTTGCAGGAACGCTCAAACACTTCGATGACCGACTTGAACTCGCCCATGTCGATGTCCAGCGGTACGCCGGCCGGGCGTTTGTCATTCCAGAAATCAGGTTGCATTGTTCTTGTCCTCGTTACCTGAGCCGATCCGGGAGCCGCTTTCTGTCGTTTCTGCTTCGTCCATGGAAGGCGAAAAGCACAAAGCGGAGCTTCACGGACACTAGCAGCTATGGCCATTGAGGCAAATATGACGCAAGCCCTCATTGATCCCGTGAATCTTCCTGCCGTGGCGTGAGCTGATCAGACGCGCTATACACTGTGGCGATGCTGAGCAAAGGAAGCGCCATGACCCACGACACCTTCTGGCTGGACGCGAGTGACCGCAGCCGCCTGTACGTCAACCGCTGGCTGCCGGCCACGCCATTGAAAGCGGTGATTCTGCTGGCCCATGGCATGGCCGAACACAGCGCTCGCTACACGCGGCTCGCTGACACGTTTTGCGACAAAGACTATGGCGTCTACGCCCCGGATCTGCGTGGCCATGGTCGCACCGCCGACAACGGCACTCTCGGCCATTTCGCCGATGACGACGGTTGGTGCAAGGTCGTCGGCGATCTGGCCAGCCTCAACCAGCACATCGGCCAGCAACATCCCGGCGTGCCGATCATCCTGCTCGGCCACAGCATGGGCAGCTACATCGCCCAGGCCTATCTGCTGCACCACAGCGCCAGTCTGCACGGGGCGATTCTCAGCGGCTCGAATTACCAGCCAGGGGCGCTGTATCGCGTCGCCCGGCAGATTGCCCGGCTGGAAAAACTGCGCCAGGGCGGCAAGGGCCGCAGTGCATTGATCGAGTGGCTGTCGTTCGGCTCGTTCAACAATAAATTCAAACCGGTGCGCACCCGTTTCGACTGGCTGAGCCGCGACCCGGCCGAGGTCGACAAGTACGCCGCCGACCCGTTGTGCGGCTTTCGCTGCACCAATCAGCTGTGGATCGACCTGTTCGGCGGCTTGCAGCAAATCAGCAAAGCGTCCAATCTCGCGCAGATCGATCCGGGCCTGCCGCTGCTGGTAATTGGCGGCGAATGTGATCCGGTGAGCGAGGGCAAGCGTCTGACAGATCTGGCCAATGCCTTGCGCAGGGCCGGCGGCCAGCACCTGCAACTGAAGATCTACCCGCAGGCCCGGCACGAATTGTTCAATGAAAGCAATCGCGACGAAGTGACTACCGATGTGCTCGCCTGGATCGACCAGGCCCTGAGCCACCGGCGCCCACAGCGCAGCGAATAATTTTTGTGGATTGACTGAAATCCGTCACAGGAATCGAGACCGATGACCCAGGTTACCAACATCCCTTACGAAGCCCTTGAAGTCGGCCAGACCGCCAGCTACAGCAAGACTGTCGAAGAGCGCGACATTCAGCTGTTCGCCGCGATGTCGGGCGACCACAACCCGGTGCACCTGGACGCCGAGTTTGCCGCCGCCAGCATGTTCAAGGAACGCATCGCCCACGGCATGTTCAGCGGTGCGCTGATCAGCGCCGCCGTTGCCTGCGAACTGCCAGGGCCGGGCACTATTTATATCGGTCAGCAGATGAGCTTTCAGAAGCCGGTGAAGATCGGCGACACGTTGACGGTGCGCCTGGAGATTCTGGAGAAACTGCCGAAATTCCGCGTGCGCATTGCCACTCGCGTATTCAATCAGCGTGATGAGTTGGTAGTGGATGGCGAGGCCGAAATTCTCGCACCGCGCAAACAGCAGACGGTGACGTTGCCGACATTGCCGGCGATCAGTATTGGTTGATGATTGGGAAGTGTCAGGTAGATTGCTACCCCCTCACCCCAGCCCTCTCCCCCAAGGGGGCGAGGGGAAAAGGGAGCTGATCTGCATCGGATTCAAATCCTGCGCTCGGCGCGGGCGATCTTCAAGACCTTCCAGAACCAGAGTTCAACTCAGATCGCTCAAGTCGGCGTAACTCCGGCATTCACCTCGGTCAGTCCCCTCTCCCTCCGGGAGAGGGCTAGGGTGAGGGGCTTTTCCTGCGGGCACAAAAAAACGCCAGACAAGCTGGCGTTTTTTATCAGCCGACTAACTCTTACGAGTTGGCACGAGCCTGGTTACGCAGGGCTTTCACCTGGTCGTGGTTGCGTTGTACGCCGTGGTACTGACGCTCAACCAGATCCTTGATGCCAACCAGATTGTGCTTGTTGATCTTCTCGATCGCTTCACGATAAGCCTTCAGCGCATGGTCTTCACCGCGCTCGGCTTCGTTCAGGACAGCCTCTTCGTCTTTACCGGTGAACATGGATTTGACGTCGACCCAGCGACGGTGCAGATCACCGGCAACGCTGGTCGAAGTTTCCGGATCACCGCCCAGCGAACGTACCTGAGCCTGCAGCTCGGCTGCTGCGGTGGCGCAATCGGCGGAGCGCTGCACGAACAGGGTTTTCAGTTCTGGGTGCTTGATGTCTTCGGCGCAAGTCTTGAACCCTTCCTGACCGTCCTTGCAGGTTTCAATCAGGTCGTTGAGTACAGAAATGGCTTCTTTATTCATGTCGGTCATTTTTCAATTCCTTGCGATGGGTTGAAGATGCAAGGGATATTGCAGTGTGCGTGCCAGCTTCGCTTTACGAAAAAATATCTTTATTTTCAATGAGTTAAGAAAGATTGAACCATCTGTATGCTGGTTTTTTGCATGATCTGTCATTTGGCCTGCATGCAGAATGCCTGTATTTTCCAGGCTGTCCTGTGAATCGATGAAGCGTGCTGATGAATCCGGAAAAACTCGAACTGCTGATCACCCGCGAGATGCCCTTCGGCAAATACAAAGGGCGGATCATTGCCGACTTGCCTGGCCCCTATCTGAACTGGTTCGCCCGCGAAGGCTTTCCCCACGGTGAACTCGGTGGCCTGTTGGCGTTGATGCAGGAGATCGACCACAACGGCCTGTCCGACCTGCTCGAACCGCTGCGCGCCAAACACGGCAAACCCGCCCCGCGCCACTGACGCGCCCTTCCCTCTTGAGCCTTGCCGACCATGCCTGACAACACCCGCCGCGCCCGTGACGAAGCCTTCTGGCAGACATTCGCCGACCGATACGACGTGCAGCCCGGCCCGGTCAATCTGGAAAACGGTTACTTCGGGCGCATGTCGCGAACGGTGATCGAGGAGTACCAGCGCAATATCGAGCTGATCAACACCAGCAACTCGATTTATGTGCGCCAGCGCTTTGAACAG
This sequence comes from Pseudomonas sp. Marseille-Q5117, assembly GCF_946901175.1. NCBI lineage: Bacteria > Pseudomonadati > Pseudomonadota > Gammaproteobacteria > Pseudomonadales > Pseudomonadaceae > Pseudomonas > Pseudomonas sp. Marseille-Q5117. The sequence continues at coordinate 159,428 of NZ_CAMPPP010000004.1, forward strand.
CACGACAACCTTGAGATCCGCGCGCAACTGGCCGAACTGATCGGCGTGCGCGCGCAAAGCGTGGCGCTGACGCGCAATGCCACTGAAGGCCTGCAGTCGCTGATCCGCAATTACAATCGCCTGCAACCGGGCGATCAGGTGCTGATCTGTGACCTCGAGTACGACACGGTCAAGGGCGCCATGCGCTGGCTGGCGCAACAGCGTGGCGTTGAGGTCATCGAGATTACCCACCACCATCCCGCCAGTTTCGACAGCCTGCTGGAAAGCTACCGCAAAGCTTTCATCCGCCACCCGAAACTCAAACTGATGGCGCTGACCCATGTCACCCATCGCACCGGCCTGGTCATGCCGGTGCAAGCCATCGCCGCGCTGGCCAGAGAGCACGGCGTCGACATCATCCTCGACGGTGCCCACGCCCTCGGCCAGATTGAATTTGACCTGCAAGCGTTGGGCATCGCTTTCGCCGGTTACAACCTGCACAAATGGATCGGCGCACCGCTGACCCTTGGCTTCATCTATATCGCCCCGCAGCGTCTGGCTGATATCGATCCGGACATGGGCGAGATGCATTACCCGGTCAGCGATATTCGCGCGCGCACCTCGTACAGCACGCCGAACATCCCGGCGCTGATGACCTTGCCGCTGGTGTTCGAAGAGCACGACGCGCTCGGCGGCGCCGCAGCCAAAAGCCCACGCCTGAATTACCTGCGCAACCTGTGGGTCAGCGCCGTGCGACACCTGCCGGGCATCGAGGTGCTGACGCCGGACGACCCGCAACTGTATTGCGGGATCACCGCGCTGCGCTTCACCCGGCATGCCGATCAACAGGCCATGGCCGAGCGGCTGCTCAGCGAATTCAACCTGTTCACCGTGGTGCGCACCGGCGCCGCATGCGGGCCGTGCATTCGCATCACCCCGGGGCTGACCACCACGGCTGGCGAGATGGAGCAGTTGGTCCACGCATTGAACCAGCTGCGCTAGAACGGCACACCGGAGTTTTTTTCGTAGCCTTCAAGACCAAGCTGCGACGACACGGCGAACGTGTCGATGCCGAGGGTCTGGCTGGCGAAGGCGCCGTCTTCAAGATCGGCGCCGGCGATCGGCTGCAATAGCAACTGCAAGGCGTCCTCGGCGGCAGCTTCACAGCCGCAGCGGCCTGGGAGGTGCAAGGTGCCGGCCCAGGCCTCGTGGTGAGCTTGCGCTCCTGCTTCGTCGCCGGGAATGAATACGTTCAGCTTCAGGCAAGCAGCGCCGTGCGCCGGCCGATCCGGATAGACGCTGGTGAAACGGACGATGCCATGGCTGTCGGTCGATTGACTGCCGCCCAGGCTGGTGTCGCCATCGACACGCTGTTGAATGCGCACCAGCGCGCCGATGACCGGCTCGCTGGTCATCGCATCGACCAGCGACAGACGCAGGATCAGCGGCAGGCCTTCGACTCCCTGGCTGATATTGCGCACTTGGGAATCGGCTGCGGGGCGGCCGAGGGAAAGTTGCTGCGGTTGATAACGGGATTGTGGTGTAAGGGTCAGAGACTGACGGTCGTCCATGAGGCGTTCTCTCTTCCATAAGAAGAACGCAGGTTAACCCCGGCAAACGGACCGCGTGCGTTAACTATGTATCGCGGCATGTATGTTTACTTTCTTCGGCGCAAAAAAAAGGTGCGCCGACCAAGCGCACCATAAAGCCGTAAAGCACACAACGAGGTGTAGGGGTAAAGATCAGTCCAGCAGCGCCAAGGCTTCGGCAGTGCATTCCTGAATGCGCGCCCAGTCGCCGTTCTTGATCCACTCCGGATCAAGCATCCAGCTACCGCCCACGCACATGACGTTTTTCAGCGCCATGTAGCTCTTGATATTGGCCGGGCCGACGCCGCCAGTCGGGCAGAATTTCACTTCGCCGAACGGGCCGCCGAGCGCCTTGATTGCCGCCACGCCACCGCTGACTTCCGCCGGGAACAGCTTGAAGCGGCGATAGCCCAGACCGTAGCCTTCCATGATCCCCGAGGCGTTGCTGATGCCCGGCAACAGCGGAATCGGGCTGTCGACGCTGGCTTCGAGCAGGTCGCGGGTGATGCCCGGGGTGACGATGAATTGCGAGCCTGCCGCTTCCGCCGCTGCGAGCATGTTGCGGTCGAGCACGGTGCCGGCACCGGTCATCAGTTCCGGGCGCTGTTCGCGCAGGATCTGAATCGCCTTGAGGCCGAACTGCGAACGCAGGGTCACTTCCAGCGCGGTCAGGCCACCGGCGGCGAGGGCGTCGGCCAGTGGCAGCACGTCCTGTTCGCGGGCGATGGTGATCACTGGCAGGATCCGCGCCTTGGCGCAGAGACTGTCGATCAGGGCAACTTTGTCCGCCATGGAAACGGTCGGGGATGGGGTTGTCATAGCGGCTGTTCCTTGGCTCATGGGCACCAGTAAATCTCTAACGTAGGTTGCAGAAACGCGCGCACCGGCATGGCCGCAACGTCATCGGATGCCAGCGCGGCATTCAGGGTGGTCAGTTTCGATTGACCGGAAATCGACAGAATCTTGTGCCGGGCCGAGGCCAGCAGCGCGCGGCTCATGGTCAGGCGCTGACGCGGCACGCTGGGCGCCAGCATCGGCCAGCAACGGCGTGTGCCATCGGCTTGCAGGGCTTCGGCGAGGTTCGGGCTGTCGGGGAACAGCGACGCGGTGTGACCGTCATCGCCCATGCCCAATACCAGGACGTCGATCGGCGGCAGTTCGCCGAGCAGACGATCGGCCTGTTCCGCAGCCTGCTCGACATTGGCCGCCGCGCTGTAGAGGCTGAGGAACTGTGCCTTGGCTGCCGGGCCTTTGAGCAGATACTGTTTGAGCAGGCCGGCATTGCTGTCGGCATGTTCAACCGGTACCCAGCGTTCGTCGGCGAGGGTCACGACGACCTTCGACCAGTCCAGCTCCTGCTTGGCCAGGTGTTGGAAAAACGCTACCGGGCTGCGTCCGCCGGACACCACCAGCACCGCGTTGCCGCGCGCCGCGATGGCGTCGCTCAGTTGCTTGGCAACGTTCAGCGCCAGGCCTTCGGCGAGCAGCACCGGGCTGTTGAATTCGCGGGCAGTCACGCCCGTCGGCAGTTGCACATCAGATATCGCCATACCACGACCTCCCGTCCCGCGTGATCAAAGCAATGGAGCTCATCGGCCCCCACGACCCGGCCGCATACGGCTTGGGCGCGTCACCGGATTTCTTCCACCCGGCGATCAGCTGGTCACACCACTTCCACGCGGCTTCGATTTCATCTTTACGGACAAACAGGTTCTGATTGCCGTTCATCACTTCCAGCAACAACCGCTCATAGGCATCGGGGATCCGCGCGCTACGCCAGGTGTCGGAGAAATTCAATTGCAGCGGGCCGCTGCGCAGTTGCATGCCCTTGTCCAGGCCCTGCTCCTTGGTCATCACGCGCAAGGAAATGCCTTCGTCCGGTTGCAGGCGGATGATCAGTTTGTTGCTGATTTGCAGACGCTGCTCCGGGGCGAAGATGTAGTGCGACGGTTCCTTGAAGTGGATGACGATCTGCGACAGCTTCTGCGGCATGCGCTTGCCGGTACGCAGGTAGAACGGCACGCCGGCCCAGCGCCAGTTGCGGATGTCGGCACGCAGGGCGACGAAGGTTTCGGTGTCGCTCTGGGTATTGGAATTCGGTTCTTCGAGATATCCCGGAACGGATTTGCCTTCGCTGTGGCCAGCGATGTACTGGCCGCGCACCACTTGCGTGGTCAGGCCTTCCGGGCTGATCGGCGCCAGCGCCTTGAGCACTTTTACCTTTTCATCACGAATGCTGTCGGCGGACAGGTCGGCCGGGGGGTCCATGGCAATCAGGCAGAGCAGCTGCAACAGGTGATTCTGGATCATGTCGCGCAGCTGGCCGGCCTTGTCGAAATAGCCCCAACGGCCTTCGATGCCGACCTTCTCGGCCACGGTGATTTCCACGTGGGAGATGTAATTCTGGTTCCACTGGGTTTCGAACAGACTGTTGGCGAAACGCAGGGCGATCAGGTTCTGAACGGTTTCTTTGCCCAGGTAGTGGTCGATGCGGTAGGTGCGGTCTTCCGGGAAGAACTGCGCGACGGCGTCGTTGACCTTGCGCGACGATTCCAGGTCAGAGCCGATCGGTTTTTCCAGCACCACGCGAGTGTTCTCGGCCAGACCGACTTTCTCGAGGTTCTCGCAGATCGCGCCGTAGACCGCCGCCGGAGTGGCGAAGTAGGCAATCATGCGTTGGCTGCTGCCGGCCAGTTCCGCCAGCGCCACGTAATCTTCAGCCTTGAGGAAGTCGACGTGCAGATAGGTCAGGCGCGCGAGGAAGCGCTCGGCCACGGTTTCGTTCAGCTCTTTGCCGACGTACCGGCGCAATTCGGCGGCGATGAACGCCATGTGCTGCTGCTCGCTGCCGGGCTCACGGGCCAGCGCGATGATTCGCGTGTCCTCGTGCAGCAGGTCGGCACCGTCAAGGTGATACAGGGCAGGAAACAGCTTGCGCAGGGCCAGATCGCCCAGCGCGCCGAACAAGGCAAAGGTGCACGGTTCAACCGTAATGGAAGGCATGATGTTTGTTCTTTTATCAAGTTAAGCTACAAATACCTTTTTTCAAGGCATCACTCAAGGGAAAATGTAGTAATAACCACAACATTTTCGCAGAATACTCAATCCGAGTGGTGGTCGCCCGGACGCATCAGTAGGATAGGCCACCGTCACGGGCCATATCAAAGGCCCAATTTGCATAGCCCGACGCAACTCTGCGTCGGTGAATCAGGAATTCCATATGGACCGCGTGCGAAATTTACTGGAACAGATCCAGAGTCGCCTTGAAGAGCTGAACAAGGCCGAACGTAAGGTCGCCGAGGTGATCCTGCTCAACCCGCAGCAGGCCACCCGCTTCAGCATCGCCGCCCTCGCCCAGGCCGCCTCGGTGAGCGAACCGACGGTCAACCGTTTCTGCCGTTCGTTCGGTGTCAGCGGTTACCCCGAACTCAAGCTGCAATTGGCGCAGAGCCTGGCCAGTGGCGCGGCGTATGTCAGCCGCGCGGTCGAGGCTGACGACAATCCCGAGGCGTACACGCAGAAGATTTTCGGCAGCGCGATCGCCTCCCTGGATAGCGCTTGCCAGGCGCTGGACCCGAACCTGATCAGCCGCGCCGTCGACCTGTTGATTCAGGCCCGGCAGATCCACTTTTTCGGCCTCGGCGCCTCTGCCCCGGTGGCGCTGGATGCTCAGCACAAGTTCTTCCGCTTCAACCTAGCGGTTACCGCGCACGCCGATGTGCTGATGCAGCGGATGATTGCTTCGGTGGCGCACACCGGCGAGCTGTTCGTGATCATTTCCTACACCGGGCGTACGCGCGAATTGGTGGAAGTGGCGCGGATCGCTCGCGAGAACGGTGCTTCGGTGCTGGGCCTGACGGCGGAGAATTCGCCGCTGGCCAAGGCCAGTACCTTGAGCCTGAACATTCCGTTGCCGGAAGACACCGACATTTATATGCCGATGACGTCGCGGATCATTCAGTTGACGGTGCTGGATGTGCTGGCGACGGGGATGACCTTGCGCCGCGGGGTGGATTTCCAGCCGCATTTGCGCAAGATCAAAGAGAGTTTGAATGCCAGCCGGTATCCGGTGGGTGACGAATTCAATTGATGCCAGATCTCGGCTGACTGTTCGGCCCTCTTCGCGAGCAGGCTCGCTCCCACAGGGGAATGCAGTTCAAATGTGGGAGCGAGCCTGCTCGCGAAAGGGCCAGCCGACTTGCCGTAGGGCTTTCGATCAGGCCGCCGCCCACGCCTGCAAACTCAAATGCGCCTTCTCCCCCGGCGCCAGGTGCAGGCTGTCGGTGCCGCCCGCTGCTGCTTCTACGCAAACGAATTCCGATACCTCGTCCCAGCTCACCCCCAGCAACGGCCGCGCGCCGGGATGCCAGACGACGGTGTCGCCGCTGTCACCGGTATCGATGCACAACTCGCGCTGCCAGGCGTGATCCTTGAGCTGCAATTCGCCGTCATGCTGGAACACCCGCTGACAGCCGCCATCAACGCGCAACTCGCCTTCCTGCTGGCAAACCTGACGATTCAACTGGTCATAACCCTGCGCGCCTTCGAGCCCAGACAGCGCTATCTCACCAACATCGCCAATACGCCAGTAAGCGTGCAAAGCCTGACTCAACTGGCACGGCATGTCGTCCTGATGCTCGGTGCTCAAGCGTAATTCCATGCGTTCGCCAAGGTGCGCGTGCAGGTCGACCTGCCAGTCGCACAGCTGCAATTGCCAGTGCAGGCGCACGCCGTCTTCGGCGCTGCTGCTGTCGAGCAGTTTCCAATCGAGCAGTCGCGCCCAACCATGGGACGGCCACGCGTTTTCGCTCGGATGACGGCCATACCACGGCCAGCACACCGGCACGCCACCGCGAATCGCGCCGACATGCGGCCACTTCGCCGCGCACCACAACCACGGCTTCTGCCCGCGCGGCTGAAAGTGCAGCAATTGCGCGCCCTGCCGACTGAACACCGCCTGACACAGCGGATGATCGATCACCAACACGTCGCGCAGCTGATAGCGCTCCCAGGCGAACACCGGTCGCTCGCGCAGGGATTTGAAGAAGCGTTGCAGCGGATGCTCATGCATTGGCTACGGTCCTGAAAATCATGGGGGTACAATTACCTTTGTGACCCTTGAATACTGTGGCGAGGGGATTTATCCCCGTTCGACTGCGAAGCAGTCGCAAACCTGGAAAACGGCCTCTCGCTGATACACCTCAGTGGATGGCTTTGGGGCCGCTTCGCAGCCCAGCGGGGCGGTGCGACGTTTCGCTAAATCCCCTCGCCACAAAAAACTCTCCAGCCACAAAAAATCATCAAGCAACACATCTGACCTGTGTCACAAAAAAAAGCGGACAGCCTTGGCTGTCCGCAAAATGCGCACATAGAGAGGAGCTTATCGCAGACGCGTCAGAACGTTGACTGAATTTTCAGGCCAGCGACCAAAGCGTTATCGACTTCATCCACACCGCCCGGATGGGTGATGTATTGCAGGTTGGGACGCACGGTCAGCCAGTTGGTGATATGGATGCCGTAGTTGAGTTCGTAGTTGTATTCGGTTTCACGAATCGGCGAGAACGCGGCGTTGTCGTAGTCGGACACACCGTTCGCAGCGTTCAGCAGTTCAGCGTTGCGCTTGACGTCCTTATTGACGTGGATACGCGCAGCGCCGATACCGATGTCATCTTTCGGACGCGCATCGAACGGGCCTTTGTAGACAAACATCACCGACTGGTAGTTGTCGATGAAGTTGGTGTCCTTGTCGTGGAAGGTCGCGTTGGCGGCGATGTTCAGACCGCGAGTCGCATCACCGTTGTGGCTGGTGAGTTGCTGTTGCGCGACGAACCAGTAACCGCTTTTGCTGTTGTGCGACTTGTAGTCGTCACCGGTGGTTGCCGCATCGAGACCGTTGACGTCTTCGCGAACGTCGTCGGCATCGGCCGTGCTCTTGTAGTAACCGACGCGGTATTCGCCCGGCAGGCTGTTGACCTTCGGCGACCAGACCAACTCAACCGGCAGCACGGTACCTTTGGTGCCGCTGCCGCTGAGCTTGAAGCCGTTGCCGTGTTCCAGTTGCGACGGGTTCTGGTTGTACGCACCGATTTGCGCGTAGAGCTCGTCGTTGATGTTGTACTTCACACGGATCGCGGCCTGGCTGACGGGCCAGTTGTACCAGATGTTGGTCGCCCAGTTACCCACTTGCGAACCGCAGAACGCCAGGTTCTGGAAGTCGCACGGGAAGGTGTTGAAGTCTTCGCCTTCGCCGAAGTAACCGGCCTTGACGTCGAGCTTGTTGTCGAAGAACTGGTGCTGGATCCACAACTGGGTCAGACGCACCATGTGGCCACGGCCGTAGACTTCCTGCGACGAGCTGAGAGTGCCGGCACGCGGATCGCCAACGCGGTCGTTGGAGATGTTGTAGCCGTTTCGGTTGGTCAGCTGGATCTTCGCTTGGGTGTTGTCCCAGCCCCACAGTTTCTGCAGGTCGAGGGCCACGCCGAGACCGAACTGGTCGGCGTAACGCGCGGTCTTGTCGTCGTTGTAGCCGCCGTTCAGGTTGGCGCCCATCTCGCCAACGTAGTCGGCCTTGATGTCGATACCCTGCTCGATCAGCTTGGTGCGCTCGCCGCCCCAGTCGCCGGTCATCCACTTGGAGTCGGAGCTGAACGCATCCGCCGCCATCGCATTGCCGGCCAGCACCAGTGCAGCTGCCGCAGAAACCTGGCAGATCAACCGGGCATTGACGTGTTTCTTTTTCATCCCTACATCCTCGTCTTTATTGTTATTAACTGTTTTTATCTTACGCGGTTTACATAAAGTGCGGTGCTCGACAGGCCGGACACCGCGTGCTCCTTTGTGGGAGCGAGCCTGCTCGCGAATGCGGTGTATCAGGCGACATCAATGCTGGATGTCAGACCGCTTTCGCGAGCAGGCTCGCTCCCACATTTTGTACTTCAGCGGCCTTTGAACTGCGCCACATTCGCCGACCGGTTTTCTGCCTGCACCTGGCCCGCAACGCCCAGACGCTCACCGGTATTGGCATCGAACAACAACACTTTCGATGGATCGAACTGCAGCGTCAGGCTTTCGCCTACCTGCGGTGCCACATCCGGCGCCAGTCGGCAGCAGACCTTGGTGTCGTTCAGATTGACGAACACCAGCGTGTCCGGACCGGTCGGTTCAGTGACCTGCACTTCGGCGCGGATGCTCGGCAGACCATTGCCCTCGCCGTTCGCCAGCACGATCTGCTCCGGGCGCAGGCCGAGGATCACTTCGCGGTCTTCAAGCCCGGCGTCCTGCATGCTCATCGGCAATTCGCAGCGCGCCTGGCCGCTGTCGAGCAGCGCCAGCAGACGACCGTCCTTGCGCTGCAAACGCAGGGGAATGAAGTTCATCGGCGGCGAACCGATGAAGCTCGCCACGAACAGGTTGGCCGGGTTGTTGTAGATGTCTTTCGGCGTACCGAACTGCTGAATGATGCCGTCCTTCATCACCGCGACCTTGTCGCCCAGGGTCATCGCTTCGATCTGGTCGTGGGTCACGTAGACCGTGGTGGTTTTGAGGCGCTGGTGCATCAGTTTCATTTCGGTGCGCATCTCGACGCGCAGCTTGGCGTCGAGGTTCGACAGCGGTTCGTCGAACAGATAGATCTTCGGCCGCCGCGCCAAAGCACGACCCATCGCCACGCGCTGTTGCTGACCACCGGAGAGCTGGCCCGGCTTGCGGTTGAGCAGGTGTTCGATCTGCAACAGCTTGGCGACGCGGGCGACTTCTTCGTCGATCGCTGCCTGCGGCATCTTGCGGATTTTCAGGCCGAACTCGATGTTCTCGCGCACGCTCATGGTCGGGTACAGCGCGTAGGACTGAAACACCATGGCGATGTCGCGATCCTTGGGGCTCATGCCGCTGACGTCCTGATCACCGATCATGATCGCGCCGCCGGTGATGGTTTCCAGCCCGGCGATGCAGTTCATCAAGGTCGATTTACCGCAGCCCGACGGGCCGACGAGGATCAGGAATTCACCGTCCTTGATCGACAGTTCGATGTTCTTCAGGGTGTCCGGCAGGCCGGCCCCGTAGGTCTTGTTTACGTTGCGAAGTTCAAGCGTAGCCATGATTACCCCTTGACCGCGCCGGCCGTCAGCCCGCGCACGAAATACTTGCCTGCGACCACATAGACCAGCAGGGTCGGCAGGCCGGCGATCATCGCCGCTGCCATATCCACGTTGTATTCCTTGGCGCCGGTGCTGGTGTTGACCAGATTGTTCAGCGCCACGGTGATCGGTTGCGAATCACCGCTGGAGAACACCACCCCGAAGAGGAAGTCGTTCCAGATCTGGGTGAACTGCCAGATCAGGCAGACCATGATGATCGGCGTCGACATCGGCAGAATGATGCGGCGGAAAATCGTGAAGAAACCCGCGCCATCCAGACGCGCAGCCTTGACCAGCGCATCGGGAATGCTCACGTAGTAGTTGCGGAAGAACAGCGTGGTGAACGCCAGACCGTAGACCACGTGCACGAAGACCAGGCCGGTGGTGGTGCTCGCCAGGCCCATCTTGCCGAGGGTGAACGAGGCTGGCAGCAGCACGGTCTGGAACGGCAGGAAGCAGCCGAACAGCAACAGACCGAAGAACAACTGCGAACCACGGAAGCGCCACATCGACAGCACGTAACCGTTCAACGCACCGATGGCGGTGGAGATGATTACCGCCGGTACGGTGATCTTGATCGAGTTCCAGAAGTAGCCGTCAACCGTGGCCCAGGCCTTGACCCAGCCAATGCCGCTGACCACGGTCGGCCAGCTCAGCAGGTTGCCGGTGCTGATATCTTCCGGGGTCTTGAAGCTGGTCAGCAACATCACCACCAGCGGCACCAGATAGAGGAACACCGCGAGGATCAGCACCGCGTAGATCGCGATGCGGCTCAAGCTGATCGCAGGTTTGGCAGCGAGACTAGTCATGACGCTTGGTCCTCAGCTCGGAATACAGGTAAGGCACGATGATCGCGAGGATCGCACCGAGCATCAGAATCGCACTGGCCGAGCCCATGCCCATCTGGCCGCGACTGAAGGTGAAGGAATACATGAACATCGCTGGCAGGTCGGAGGAATAACCCGGGCCGCCGGCGGTCATTGCCGCAACGAGGTCGAAGCTCTTGATCGCGATGTGCGCGAGGATCATCACCGCACTGAAGAACACCGGACGCAGGCTTGGCAGCACGACTTTCCAGTAGATGCGCGGCATGCTCGCGCCGTCGATCTGCGCGGCACGGATGATCGATTGGTCGACGCCGCGCAGGCCGGCGAGGAACATCGCCATGATGAAGCCCGAGGCTTGCCACACAGCGGCGATCACCAGGCAGTAGACCACGCGATCAGGGTCGATCAGCCAGTCCAGACGGAAGCCTTCCCAGCCCCAGTCACGCAACAATTTGTCCAGGCCCATGCCCGGGTTGAGCAGCCATTTCCACGCGGTACCGGTGACGATCATCGAGAGCGCCATCGGGTACAGGTAAATGGTGCGGATAAAGCCTTCGCGACGGATGCGCTGGTCGAGGAACACCGCCAGCAACACGCCGATCACCAGGGTAATGCCGATGAACATGCCGCCGAACACGGCGAGGTTCTTGCTCGCCACCCACCAGCGATCGTTGTCGAACAACCGCGCGTATTGCGCCAGACCGGCCCACTTGTAGTTGGGCAGGAAAGTCGAAGTGGTGAACGACAGAATGAACGTCCACAGGATGTAGCCATAGAAGCCCACCAGCACGATGAACATGCTCGGCGCCAGCACCAGTTTGGGTAGCCAGCGCTGCAATGCATCGAACGGCGAGGCCTTGCTGAACACAGCAACAGAACTCATGGGGAAATCCACAATAAGGGTTTACTAAAGCATTTCCTTGCAGGAGTGAGCCCTGTGGCGAGGGGATTTATCCCCGATCGACTGCGCAGCAGTCGCGAAATCATTACATGCGGTATTTCACACACTGCGCCGCTGCAACTTTCCGGGGTCGCTTCGCAACCCATCGGGGATGAATCCCCTCACCACAAACGCCCACTCCCACAGGGGCCAAGCATTACTTGGCCGACTGAACCGCCGCGCCGAGTTTCTTCGCCGCATCCGCCGGGTCGGCTTTCGGGTCGTTGATGTAGTTGGTGACTACGTCAAAGAACGCGCCCTGCACGGCCAGCGTGGTCGCCATGTTGTGCGCCATGCTTGGCTGCAGGCCGCCGGACTTGGCGTCCGCGAGGAAGTCCTTGGCAGCGGTCTGTGCGCAGGAGTCGAAGCCGAGCTTGTCCATGTTGGTCAACATGTCGTTGCGCACCGGGATCGAGCCTTTGTTGATGCTGAAGACTTTCTGGAAGTTCTCACCCAGCACGACTTTGGCGATGTCCTGCTGACCGGCCGCAGTGCCTGCGTCCTTCTGCTTGAACACGGCCAGCGAGTCGATGTTGTAGGTGAATGCCTTGTCGGTGCCTGGGAACGCTACGCACTCGTAGTCCTTGCCGGCGACTTTCTTGGCGGCGGTCCATTCGGACTTGGCCCAGTCACCCATGATCTGCATGCCGGCCTTGCCGTTGATGACCTTGGCCGCTTCGAGGTTCCAGTCCTGGCCTTTGCCGTCCGCGTCCATGTAGGTCGCGACTTTCTTCAGCTCAGTGAGCGCCTTGACCATTTCCGGGCCGGTCAGCGCTTTGTTGTCGAGATCGACCAGGGCTTTCTTGTAGCCATCCACGCCCATGACCGAGAGCACCACGGCTTCGAACACGGTGCTGTCCTGCCAAGGCTGACCGCCGTGGGCGAGCGGAATGAAGCCCGCCGCTTTCAGCTTGTCGCCGGCTGCGTAGAACTCTTCGAGGGTGGTTGGATTCTTGGTGATGCCGGCTTTCTTGAAGACTTCCGGGTTGATCCACAGCCAGTTCACGCGGTGAATGTTCACCGGCACGGCCACGTAATCACCGTCGTACTTCACGGTATCGGAGACTTTCTTGTCGAGCAGGCTGTCCCACTTTTCCGACTTGGCGACGTCTTTCAAAACGTCGGTGTCGAGCAGACCGGTCGACGCCCATTCCTGGATGTCCGGGCCTTTGATCTGCGCTACGCCTGGCGGGTTGCCGGCGACGGCGCGGCTTTTCAGCACGGTCATGGCAGTCGCACCGCCACCACCGGCGACAGCGCCGTCCTTCCAGGTGAAACCGTCTTTTTCGACTTGGGCCTTGAGCACATCGACAGCGGCTTTTTCGCCACCGGAAGTCCACCAGTGCACGACTTCCACCGAACCTTTGGAATCGGCAGCGGAAACACTGAGCGGCAGGATTGCGAGCGGGAACAGGGAGGCGACAGAAATGACAGTAGCGAGGCGAGAAATCGCATTCATTCGAGATGTACCTTTCTTGTTGTTATGCATTGCAAGTCTGGTGCTTGCGCTGCACGGAGTTTAAACAGAGCGTTTCGCTTCGCAGGTAACGAAGGGACGCGTAAATGTCACGACATGGTTACACAGGAACAGGCAGGGACAACCGCGCCAAAGCCGTGGCCATGCTCGGCGCCAGCGGCAATCGCGGAATCAGCACAGCCTGCCAGGCGTGATACAGATCGGGCTTGCCCGGCCAGATATCGGCACTCGGCACATTCTGCGGATTGAGTTCGTGATGCCAGCTGCCGTTGCAGCGGTCGATGAAATTCGTCTCGCAGAACTCCCAGAACAGCCGGTACCAACATTCGTATTGCGCGTCGCCGCTGCGTTTGAGCAAGGCACTGGCGGCGGCGCTGGCTTCGGCATGCGTCCAGTGCAGGCGATGGCGAACGACGGCTTTGTTGTGCCAGTCGAGGGTATAGACGATGCCCGCCGCGCCATCGACATTCCAGCCGTGGCGGCAATTTTTTTCGAAGAGTTTTTGCGCATCGACGGCCAGCCAGCCCGGCGTGAGCATGCCGGCCTGCACCCGTGCGGCTTCAAGGTGCAGGAGCAAGCGCGCCCATTCGAAACCATGGCCCGGGGTGGTGCCGTAAGGACGGAAACCGTCGGCGGGGTTGTCGTGGTTGTATTCGCGCAGCGGCTGCCAGTCGCGATCGAAGTGCTCGATGACCATGTAATCGTTGGCCGCTGCATGGCCGTGAATCACCCGCTCGACAATGCGCTGGGCGCGCACCAGCCAGCGCGGATCTTCAGTGACATCGGCCAGCGCGAGGAATGCTTCGGTCGCGTGCATGTTGCTGTTGGCGCCGCGATAGGCTTCTTCTTCGCTCCAGTCGCGGTTGAAGAATTCGCGCATGGCGCCCTCTTCTTCGCTCCAGAAATAAGTGTCGATGATGTCGATCGCGTCATCGAGCAAAGCCTGGGCACCGGGCCGTTGTGCGACCACGGCGGAGCTGGCGGCGAGCGCGACAAAGGCATGCAGATAGGCGTTCTTGCCGGTGTTGTCGTCACGATGCTGGGCAACCGCAAACCAGCCGCCATGCAGCGCATCACGCAGCGGCCCGCGCAACGCGGCGATACCGTGGTCGACCAGTTCGGCAAACCCCGGCAGGCCCTGAATGTGCGCCATGGCGAAGCTGTGGGTCATGCGCGCGGTGTTCATGGTTTCGGCTCGTGCGTTCGCCGGCAAACGGCCGCGCTCATCGAGGTTGCCGAAGCCTTCGGGCAGTCGTGATGCCTTGGCGAAATCCAGCAGACGCAGGCCTTCGGCGGCGAGCCATTGCTGGTGGGCAGGGGCGTTCAGCCAACTGCTGAAGTCTGGGTGAAAGGTGTCCATGGCGTGACCCTTTTTTGTTGTTAGGACTGCGGGCAGTCTAAACAACGGGCCGGGGCGGGCTTGTAACGAAGGGGACGGGGTTTGTCACTGGCTCGTGACAAAAGAGAAGAGCAAAAGCACCCTCACCCCAACCCTCTCCCGGAGGGAGGGGGCCGACCGAGGTGTCTTGCGTCCTCCGTCGACCTGAAAAATATTGGCGATTATGGATTCACCACCGCATTTACAGGTCAGCGCAGCTCAGCAGCATCCCCCAATCGGTCCCCTCTCCCTCTGGGAGAGGGCTAGGGTGAGGGGCTTTTCGGGGCTAATCCACAGACCGAGGCAACTGCAACGTCACCCGCAACCCGCCCTCACTCAGATTCTGCAACGTAACCTCGCCGCCATGGCTATGGGCAATGTTGCGCGCAATGCCCAGGCCCAACCCATAACCCTGCTGCTGTCCCGCCAAACGGAAGTGCGGTTCGAATACTTGCTCCAGCCGCTGCTGCGGCACACCCGGGCCTTCATCGTCGACGTGCAAGACAAAGGCGCTGTCATCGTCATCGATGTGCAGATGCGCGTTCTGCCCGTACTTCAAGGCGTTGTCGATCAGGTTGCCGATGCAGCGCTTGAGCGCCAGTGGTTTGCCCGGATACGCCGACAGCGCGCGCCCATGCTGGGTGACGCGGCCATTGCCGTTCGGCGCCAGATACGGCTCGACCAGGCAATCGAGGACATGATTGAGATCCACCGGCTCGATGTTCTCGTGGATGTCGGTGTCCTTGACGCATTGCAGTGCGCCTTTGACCAGCAGCTCCAGCTCATCCAGATCGCGGCCGAATTTGGCTTGCAGCTGTTCGTCTTCGAGCAGTTCGACGCGCAAGCGCAGGCGGGTGATTGGCGTGCGCAGGTCATGGGAAATCGCGCTGAACAACTGGCTGCGTTCGGTCAGGTAGCGGCTGATGCGTTCGCGCATGGTGTTGAACGCGCGGCCGACTTCGACCACTTCACTGCCACCGCCCTCCGCCACCGGCTCGACATCCGCGCCCAGCGACAGATCCCGCGCTGCCCGCGCCAGACGCTTGAGCGGCCGACTCTGCCAGTGCACCAGCAGGCCGATGAACAACAGCAAGAAGCCGCTGGTGAGGACGATAAACCACACCTGCTGCGCCGGCAGGCCTTGCTCTTCGAGACTGGTGTACGGCTCGGGCAGCAACGAGGCGATGTACAGCCATTCGCCCGGGGCCATTTGAATCTGCGTGACCAGTACCGGCGGATTCACCGGCTCCAGGGTCAGCGCGTAATGCGCCCAGGAGCGCGGCAATTCATCAAGTTTCAGCCCGGCGTTGAAAATCCGCAGGTCTTCGGGGCTGACGAAGGTCACCGAAATATCCGTGTCATGGCCCAGAGACTGACGCAGCACTTCGTCCACCGCCTGCATCACCGCAGCCTTGCGCGGCGTCACCGGCAGCACGTCCATGCCCAGCGGTTTGTCATTGAGCGTCACTACAAACCGGGTGCCGCCCATGCTGCGCAATTGATCGAGCACCAGCGGTCGATAGGCCACTGGCAAGGAACGGAAATAGCTGACGCTGGCAGTCATCGAATGCGCCAGGCTGCGGGCGCTGGTGACCAGCCCTTCGAGTTGAGTGGCGCGCAACTGCGATACCCAGATCACGCTCGACAGCGTCTGCGCGAACAGCACCGCCAGCAGAGTCAGCAGCAGCATCCGCCCGAGCAGTGAGCGCGGCACCGGTATGCGACTGGCGAATTTGCCCAGCGCCTCAGTGAGCATTGCCGGCAACCACATTGGCTGCCAACTGATAACCGCTGCCACGCACAGTGCGGATCAGCCGTGGCGGTTTTTCGGTGTCGCGCAGGCGTTGGCGCAAACGGCTGACGGCCATGTCGACAATGCGATCGAGCGGCATCAGATCGCGGCCACGGGTGGCGTTGCCGATGGTGTCGCGGTCGAGGATTTGCTGCGGATGATCGAGGAACAGTTTCAGCAGGGCGAAATCGGCGCCGGAAAGAATCACTTCCTCGCCGTCGGTGTGGAACAGCCGATGACTGACTGTGTCCAGGCGCCAGTCGTCGAAGGCCAGCACTTCGCTACCGCTGCGTTCGTGGGCGAATTGCGCGCGACGCAGCAGGGCCTTGATCCGCGCTTGCAGTTCGCGCGGGCTGAACGGTTTGCCGAGGTAGTCGTCGGCGCCGAGTTCCAGACCGATCACCCGGTCGGCTTCGTCGGAACTGGCGGTCAGCATGATGATCGGCACCTGCGCCTGACGCGGATGCTGGCGCACCCAGCGGCACAGGCTGAACCCGTCTTCGTCGGGCAGCATGACATCGAGGATCACCAGGTCGCTCGGCGCCTCATTGAGCGCCTGACGAAAACCGGCACCATCGGCGGTGGCCCGCACCTGAAACCCGGCGCGGGTCAGGTAGGTTTCCAGCAACTCGCGTATTTCCTGGTCGTCATCGACCAACAATATCGACTTGTTGACTGAGCTCACTTCGAAGGCATCCTTGTTGTTGGAGTTGGGGCGGATTATGCCTTAAGCGCTGATTTTACAAACACCACAAAACCACTGTGGGAGCGAGCCTGCTCGCGAATCGGGTTTACCTTCAACGCATTTGCTGACTGATACACCGCTTTCGCGAGCAGGCTCGCTCCCACATGGGCGATTGCATTTCAGGGTCGAGTTGCTTGATCCAGCGCCACGCCGGCGCCGACCAGGCCGGAATACGGCGCGGTCACCAGCCACACCGGGATGCCTTTGAAGTAATCGCTCATGCAGCCTTTGTCGGCGAAGCAGCGGGCGAAGCCGCTGGCGAGGAAGAAATCGGCGAAGCGTGGAATTACCCCGCCAACGATGAACACCCCGCCGCGCGCGCCGGTGGTGAGCACGTTGTTGCCGGCAACGCGGCCGAGCCAGCAGCAGAACTGCTCGAGCACTTCCAAAGCAATCGGATCACCGGCAAGGCCAGCGGCGGTGATCGCTTCCGGCGTCTCCAGCTTTGGCTCATGGCCATCCACCGCGCAGATCGCCCGGTACAGTCGAGGCAGGCCGCCGCCGCTCAACGCGGTTTCCGCGCTGACATGGCCGATCTCGTTGTAGATGTGCTGCCACAGTTGCGTTTCACGCGGGCTGCTCAGCGGCAGATCGACGTGGCCGCCCTCGCCCGGCAACGCGGCAAAGCGTCCTTCGCCGAGATCGAGCAAGGTGCCGACACCCAGGCCAGTGCCCGGGCCGATCACCACTGCCGGACGCAGAGGCTCCGGCGTACCTTCGCAAACCACGCGGAATTCGCCGGGCTGCAAGCGGGTCATGCCCAGCGCCATCGCCGAGAAGTCGTTGGTCAGCAACAACTGCTCGACCTGCAAGGTCTTGCAGAACGCGCTGCGGCTGAGCCGCCAGTGATTGTTGGTGAACTTGAATTCATCGCCACTCACCGGACCTGCCACCGACAGGCACACCGAGCCGATCGAGCCCGGCGCCAGACCGAGCCCGCTCAGGTACAGAGCGATTGCCTCTTCCGGACTGGCAAAGTCGGCCGTGGCCAGCACCTGAACCGATTGCAGTTGCTGGTTTTGCCACAACGCGAACCGCGCGTTGGTGCCTCCGATGTCACCGACCAAAGCCAGTTTCAATTAAGCGTCTCCAGGGCAGAAGTGAAGGCGCTGGCGCCCTGCTCCGCCGAGCTGAAGGCCATGCGCATGAAGCCAAACAGCTCGCGGCCGCTGCCAATGTTGTTGCCCAACAGGCCTTTGGCGGGTTCGCGCGCTGCAAATTCGGCGGCGTCGACCTTCAGTTCCAAGGTGCCTTTGACGCCATCGACGCGGATGATATCGCCCTCTTGCACGCGCGCCAAAGCGCCACCGACATAAGCTTCCGGGCTGACGTGAATCGCTGCGGGGATTTTCCCCGACGCGCCGGACATGCGCCCGTCAGTCACCAATGCCACTTTGAAGCCGCGATCCTGCAACACGCCAAGGAACGGCGTCATCTTGTGCAGCTCGGGCATGCCGTTGGAACGCGGGCCCTGGAAGCGCATCACGGCGACAAAATCCTTCTCCAGCAGACCGGCCTTGAATGCGTCCGCCAGGTCTTGTTGATCCTGGAACACCATCGCCGGTGCTTCGACGATCTGGTTCTCCAGCGCAACGGCAGAAACCTTCATCACCCCGCGACCGAGGTTGCCTTCCATCACCCGCAAGCCGCCCTCTTGCGAGAACGCACGGGACACCGGACGCAGGATGTTTTCGTCGAGGCTGTCGGTCGGGCCTTCGCGCCAGACCAGCTCGCCGTTATCGAGGAACGGCTCTTTGGTGTACTGGCTCAGGCCATGACCGAGCACAGTGTTGACGTCTTCATGCAGCAGGCCGGCGCCGAGCAGTTCGCGGATCAGGAACGACATGCCGCCCGCTGCCTGGAAGTGGTTGATGTCGGCTTTGCCGTTCGGATAGACGTGGCTCAAGGTCGGCACGACTTCGGAGAGGTCGGCCATGTCCTGCCAAGTCAGTTGAATGCCAGCGGCCATGGCGATGGCCGGCATGTGCAGGGTGTGGTTGGTCGAGCCGCCGGTGGCGTGCAGGGCAACGATGGAGTTGACCAGCGCTTTCTCGTCGACGATTTCGCCGATCGGCATGAAGTTGCCGTTCTGCTTGGTCAGGCGCGTGACCTGATGCGCGGCTTCGCGGGTCAGCGCGTCGCGCAGCGGCGTGTTCGGGTTGACAAAAGAGGCGCCCGGCAGGTGCAGGCCCATGACTTCCATCAGCAACTGGTTGGTGTTGGCGGTGCCGTAGAAGGTGCAGGTGCCCGGGCTGTGGTAGGACTTCATCTCCGATTCCAGCAGCTCTTCGCGGGTGGACTTGCCTTCGGCGTACTTCTGGCGGACGTCGGCTTTTTCCTTGTTGGAAATCCCCGAAACCATCGGCCCGCCCGGGACGAAGATCGTCGGCAAATGGCCGAAGCGCAGCGAACCCATCATCAGGCCCGGGACGATCTTGTCGCAGATGCCGAGCATCAGCGCGCCGTCAAACATGTTGTGCGACAGCGCCACGGCGGTCGACATGGCGATCACTTCGCGGCTCGGCAGGCTCAGTTCCATGCCCGGCTCGCCCTGGGTCACGCCATCGCACATCGCCGGAGTGCCGCCGGCGAACTGGCCGACCGAGCCGATTTCGCGCAGGGCGTTCTTGATCTGTTGTGGAAAGACTTCGTACGGCTGGTGCGCCGAAAGCATGTCGTTATACGAAGACACAATGGCGATGTTCGCCGAGTTCATCATCCGCAGGCTGTGCTTGTCTTCAGTGCCGCAACCGGCCACGCCGTGGGCGAAGTTGGCGCATTGCAGCTTGCCGCGCATCGGGCCGTCGGTGGCGGCGCCGCGAATCAATGCAAGGTAAGCCTGACGCGTGGCGCGGCTGCGGGCGATAAGCCGTTCGGTGACCTCAAGAACGCGGGGATGCATGTGTAGAACTCCAGGCTAACGGATGTGGCGACCTGATTGTCTATGCTGATCAAACGCCGTTGTTGTTGGAATGACAGACGGCTTTTTTGACCATTCGGACCAGTTGATTCAGGTCACTCGTTGTAGATAAAACAAAATATTGCCACTAAAAAGGCTTGTTTTCTATTTTTATGCGAATAATCTTGTAATTCCAACAACAAAACGACGGCGGCGCTGTTCCATGACTCTTCGAATCGCAATCAATGGTTTTGGCCGCATCGGCCGTAATGTCCTGCGCGCACTGTATACCCAAGGCTATCGTCAAGACCTGCAGATCGTCGCGATCAACGATCTGGGTGACAGTTCGATCAATGCCCATCTGCTCAAATACGACACCGTCCACGGCACTTTCGACGCCGAAGTGGCGCACGATAACGAAAGCCTGACGGTCAATGGCGACCGCATCGCGGTCAGCGCCATTCGCAACCCGGCCGACCTGCCGTGGGCCGCTGAAAAAATCGACGTAGTGTTCGAATGCACCGGTCTGTTCACCGACCGTGCCAAAGCCGCCGCGCATATCAGCGCCGGCGCCCGCAAGGTGATCATTTCTGCCCCGGCCAAAGGCGCCGACGCCACCGTCGTTTATGGCGTCAACCACGACATTCTGCGTCAGTCGCACCAGATCATTTCCAACGCTTCGTGCACCACCAACTGCCTCGCGCCAGTGGCGCAGGTGCTGCATCGCGAGTTGGGCATCGAAAGCGGCCTGATGACCACCATCCACGCCTACACCAACGACCAGAACCTCACCGACGTCTATCACAGCGACCCGTACCGTGCCCGCTCGGCCACGCAGAACATGATCCCGAGCAAGACCGGCGCAGCCGAAGCGGTAGGCCTGGTGCTGCCGGAACTGGCGGGCAAACTGACCGGCATGGCTGTGCGCGTACCGGTGATCAACGTGTCGCTGGTCGACCTCACCGTGCAACTGAAGAAAGAAGCCAGTGCCGACGAAGTCAACGCCCTGCTGAAAGCGGCCAGCCAGCATTCGAAGATTCTCGGTTACAACACCTTGCCGCTGGTTTCCAGCGACTTCAACCACAACCCGCTGTCGTCGATCTTCGACGCCAACCACACCAAAGTCAGCGGCAAGTTGCTGAAAGTGCTGGCCTGGTACGACAACGAATGGGGCTTCTCCAACCGCATGCTGGATAACTGCCTGGCATTGTGTAACGCCGAGTAATTGCGGCTAGCCCAATCCCTGTGGGAGCGAGCCTGCTCGCGAAAGCTTTCTGTCAGTCGATATGGGAGCTGACTGACACGACGCCTTCGCGAGCAGGCTCGCTCCCACAGCGACATGCATGGCAGTCGATGAAATCAGCACTTGACCATTCAGCTGGATGATAAGCATTATCATTCGCTCGAAATGGATCAGGTCCTCCCGTGAGTCAATCGCGCTTCAACCACGTCTTCCTCGCCCAGCGCACTTCCCTGCTGCGCACGCTGGAACGGATGGTCAACAATCACAGCACCGCTGAAGACCTGTTGCAGGAGACCTACCTGCGCGTGACCCGGGCGTTGAGCGAACGGGCCATCGATCACCTTGAACCCTTTGTCTTCCAGACCGCGCGCAATCTGGCGCTGGATCATTTGCGTGCGCGCAAGATTCATGCGCGGACGATCGTCGACGACGTGCCGCAAGATGTCGTGCAGAGCATCGCCGCGCCCGCCAGCAGCGCTGAAGACGCCGCCCATGCCGAACAATTGCTGGAGCGTTTGAACGTGAGCCTCAGCCAACTCAGCCCGCGCCAGCAGCAGATCTTCATCCTCAGCCGTTTGCACGGGCACAGCTATCAGGAAATCGCTGATGAACTTGATGTTTCGCTGAGCACCGTGCAGAAGGAACTGAAACTGATCATGTCGATCTGCATCGGCGTTGCCGAACGACATAACGGCAGCGGCAAGTTTTGAGCTGCAAGCTACAAGTTAAAACAAAAAGCAGTATTGCATCCGGCTTGCAGCCTGCAGCTTGAAGCTAGAAACTGCTTCTAGCCAGAAGCCCCGAGGAAACACCGTGAAGGACACCCACCGCTCGCCTTCGCCCGATTCGGCGCGGGACGCTGCAGCTGCAATGGACCAGGCGCTGGACTGGCTCATCGTGCTCGGCAGCCCGGATGAGGAACAGACCCGGCAATTTCATGCCTGGCTGGCGGCTGATCCGTTGAATGCCGAGGCGTTCGCCAAGGCCCAGGCGATCTGGGATGGCCCGCAAGTCGCGCTGTGCGCCGAAGCTCTGGCGGCAAAACCGGTAAAAATCACTTTTCTCAAACGCTTGCGCCCGCATTGGAAACCGCTGGCTACCGCTGCGGTGCTGATCCTCGGGCTGTTCAGTTTCAGCAACCTGCCGATGCGCATTCAAGCGGATCACCTCACCGTGGTCGGCGAGCGTCAGCGGCTGCAACTGGAGGACGGCTCGAAGGTCCTGCTCAATACCAACTCGGCGTTTTCCAGCACCATCAACGATCAACAGCGCGTGGCCCGGCTGTTTCAGGGCGAGGCGTTTTTCGAGATCGCCAGCGGGCGCAATCAGCCGCTGGAGATCGACGCAGGCCCGGTGCAGGCAAGCGTGCACGACACCGCATTTGCCGTGCGCTACCTCGACGGGGTCGCTCAAGTGAACGTGCAGCGCGGCGATGTCGATCTGCGCGCCACCCACAACGATGCCCGGGTGCGCCTGCGTGCCGGGGAAAGCATTCGCATCGGCCCCAACGGATTTGATCGCCCGGCCAAGCTCGACGCCAATGCCGATCTGGCCTGGGTTGAAGGCCGTCTGGTGTTCGAGAACTGCCCGCTGAATCAGGTGCTGGCCGAGCTGCGCCGCTACTATCCGGGCTGGATCATCAACAACAACGAGCAATTGGCCGACGTCGCCGTCACCGGCAATTACCGTCTCGACCAGCCGCTCGACGTGGTCCGCTCCCTCGCCCACATCACCTCGGCACGCCTGCAGGAATTCCCTGCGCTGGTGATTCTGAACTGAATGAGAATTATTTTTACTCGATAGCCAATGTCAGTACGTCTCGTTATAGCCAATGCAATTGATTCGCATCTAACCATGCCGATCAGCACCTATAAAGATTCGTGCGACACGGAGCGCTATCGATGTCCTCACGCCTTACCCGCCAGACTGCTTCCCCTTCCCGCGTACTGTCGCTGCTGACTGCGGCCATCCTCATGGCTGGCACCGCACCGCTGCTGGCGGCCACCGAACAACCGGCGCGCAACATGGGCGATTACGCCTTCGCCATCGGCCAGCAACCACTGGTTTCGGCATTGAATGCCTTTACCGCCGTGACCGGTTGGCAGGTCGGCCTGCCGGCCGAGTTGGGACAGAACGTCTCGTCGCCGGGCGTGCGCGGTTCGCTGCCGCCGGAGAAAGCCCTCGAGCGCCTGTTGGTGGGGACCAACCTGAGCTTTCGCAAGCTGAGCAACAACAATGTCGTGCTGGAAAAACGCAACAGCAGCGGCACGCTCAATCTCGATCAGGTGACCATCAGCGCCACTCGCCAGGAACAGTTGGTCAATAGCGTGCCCTCGACCGTCAGCGTGCATGATCGCCAAGCGCTTGACCGCAACAACGTCAACACCATCAAGGATCTGGTGCGCTACGAGCCGGGCGTTTCCGTTGGCGGTGCCGGTCAGCGTGGCGGCATCAGCGGCTACAACATTCGCGGTATCGATGGCGACCGCATCCTGACCCAGGTCGATGGCGTGGAAATCCCCAACGGCTTCTTCAACGGCCCCTACGCCAAGAGCCAGCGCAACTACGTCGACCCGGAAATCGTCAAACGCGTGGAAATCCTCCGTGGCCCGGCGTCGGTGCTGTACGGCAGTAACGCCATTGGTGGCGCGGTCAGCTATTACACGCTGGACGCCGACGACATCATCAAACCGGGCAAGGATGTCGGCGCACGCTTGAAAAGCGGTTACAGCTCCGCAGACGACAGCTGGCTGAAATCGGCCACCGTCGCCGGGCGCAGCGGTGAGTTCGACGGTCTGCTGCATTACAGCCAGCGCGACGGACACGACACCGAGTCCTTCGGCGGCAACAACGGCACCGGCCTTGCGCGCACCGCCGCCAATCCGGAAGACGTGCGCGCGAGCAACGTCCTGGCCAAGCTCGGCTGGAACTACAACGACGATTCGCGCCTGGGCCTGACCTACGAAAAGTACAAGGACGATCGCGACACCGACCAGAAAAGTGCCTACGGCGGCCCGTATTTCAACGGCGCGCCGACCATTCCGAGCAGCGTCCTGCCCGGCGGCATGTACCAGTGGCGCACCGGCAACGACACCATCACCCGCGAGCGTTTCGGTATCGAACACTCGTTCGCCCTCGACAGCCTGCTGGTCGATAACGTCAAGTGGAGCCTCAATCACCAGATCGCCAAGACCGACCAGAGCACCGAAGAGTTGTACTACCCGATCACTCGTAAAGTGCTGCGTACCCGCGACACGATCTACGAAGAAAAACAGTGGGTGTTCGATGCGCAACTGGACAAGGCCTTCGCCATCGGTGACACCGATCACCTGCTGACTTACGGCACCACGATCAAACAGCAGAAAGTCACCGGCTCACGCAGCGGCGACGGCACATGCCTGGCCGTCGGTCGCGGCTGCACGGCGATTGGCGCGACCAGTGCGGCGGACGTGCTGGCCAAGGCCTCTGATTTCCCCGATCCGACCATCAACACCTACAGCCTGTTCGCCCAGGATCAGATCAGCTGGAACGACTGGACCTTCCTGCCGGGCCTGCGCTACGACTACACCCAGCTCAAGCCGCACATCACCGAGGAATTCCTCAACACCGTGAACGCCGACGGCCAGGGCACGGTCAGCGACAAGAACAAGACCTGGCACAAAGTCTCGCCAAAATTCGGCCTGACCTATGCACTGACGGACAACTACACCTGGTACGGCCAGTACGCCGAAGGCTTCCGCACGCCCACGGCAAAATCGCTGTACGGGCGTTTCGAGAACAACACCACCGGCTACACCGTGGCGCCCAACTCCGACCTTGAGCCGGAAAAAAGCAAAGGTTTCGAAACCGGCCTGCGCGGGAATTTCGAGCAGGGCTCGTTCGACGTCGCGGTGTTCTATAACAAGTACCGCGACTTCATCAACGAGGATGCGGTCAAGCCGGGCGACGATGAGTTGACCTTCCAGAGCAACAACATCAAGCGCGCCACCATCAAGGGCGCAGAAGTCAAAGGTCGCTTGAATCTGGACGCGTTCGGCGCGCCGCAAGGCCTGTATACCCAAGGCTCGATCGCCTACGCCTACGGGCGCAACAACGACAGCGGCGAGCCGATCAACAGTGTCAATCCGCTCACCGGCGTATTCGGCCTCGGTTACGACCAGGACAACTATGGCGGCCTGCTGAGCTGGACCGTGGTGAAGAAAAAGGACCGCGTCGACGACAGCAACTTCAAGTCGCCGGACGGCGTCAGCAGTCAGTTCAAGACCCCGGGCTTCGGCATTCTCGATCTGGCCGGCTATTACAAGGTGACCGACGACGTCACCGTCAGCGGCGGCGTCTACAACCTGACCGACAAGAAATACTGGCTGTGGGATGACGTGCGCGGTTACGACAGCGTCGGCGAAGCCTCGGTGACGCAACCGGCCAACCTCGATCGGCTGACCCAACCGGGACGCAACTTCGCGATCAACCTGATCTGGGACATCTGATCGGCCCGGCTCACTGCGTGCGTTCGCGCCACGCAGTGAGGTTTTTTTACTGTCCGGCACCTGCCCGTACGTCTTGTTATCAAGCGCCTCATTTATCAAGGACACCCCATGACCGCCCCGGAAAAAGCCCTGCGTTCACAACGCCTGAACCAGATCACCCATGAGCCGCACAGCAAACTCGATGCGCTGGTCAAAGCCCACGCACCATTCGAAACCCGCGCCAGCTTCGCCCGTTTCGTCGTCGCGCAATACCTGTTCCAGGCGGAACTGGTCGAGCTGTACAACGATGCCGAACTGACCGCGATCGTCCCGGATCTTCCAGCCCGTTGCCGCGCCGAAGCCGCCAAGGCTGACCTCGCCGACCTCGACACCGAAGTCCCGGCGCCGGTGGCCGGCGCGCTGAAAAACCCGAGCAAGGCGCGAGCGCTGGGCTGGATCTTTGTTTCCGAGGGTTCCAAGCTCGGCGCGGCGTTCCTGATCAAGCGCGCGGTGGCACTGGAGCTGAGCGAAAGCTTCGGTGCCCGGCATCTGGCTGAACCGCAAGGTGGCCGCGCCGAGGGCTGGAAAAGCTTTGTGCGCACCCTCGATGCGTTGCCGTTCACGGCAGAGGAAGAAGCGGAAGTTGAGCAAGGTGCACTGGATGCGTTCAATCGCTTTACCGTGCTGCTGGAACGGGCTTATGCCATAGAAGCCGAAGTAGCCTGAAGCAACTCTTATCCCTTGTGGGAGCGAGCCTGCTCGCGAAGACGGCAGCACATTCAACATCAATGTGCCTGATCAACCGCTTTCGCGAGCAGGCTCGCTCCCACAGGGCTCACCACAAATCTGTAAGATCCCCGTTCCGCTTCAGAAGCCGCCGCTGAGCCATGCCCGCACCCGCCCCATCAAAACTCGCCCGTCTGCTGTTCGGCCTGCTGGCCTATGTCAGCCTTGGCATCGGCCTGATTGCCATTGCCGTGCCCGGCCTGCCGACCACCGAGTTCATCCTCCTTGCCGCGTGGGCCGCGACCCGCAGTTCGCCGCGCTTGAGTGCCTGGCTGGAAAATCATCGCCTGTTCGGGCCGATCCTCAGTAACTGGCGCAACGGCAGGATCATCGCGCGCAAGGCCAAGCTCAGTGCCACCGTCAGCATGCTGCTGTGTGCGACGTTGATGCTGGTGATGCTCGATCACGGCTGGCCGATCTATCTGGCGATTGCCGGCATGGCCATGGGCAACCTGTGGATCTGGTCGCGCCCGGAGACGCCCGTCGCGGTAGTGAAACATCCCTGTAATTAAAGCCTTTTCAGCACTTTCCCCTGCGCAAACGTTTAGCAGCGACCGTCCGTCGGCAAGCGCCTCATGCCGTTTCGCTCGACGCCGATGAGGATTGAATGGCGCTGAATGGACTTGGCAAACCGGGCTTCCGGCCCAGCCACCTGTTTATTCCATTCGCGAGATCGCCCATGTTCGACGCCCTTTCCATTCGACTGAAAATTGTCCTGCTCTCCGGCCTGTGCCTGCTCGGTGTGGTGGCGCTGATTGTCAGCATGAACATCTACCAGACCAACCAGAACGACGCGCTGGTCAGTCAATCCAGCAACCAGTTGCTCACCGCCAGCGTGCAGAACCTGCTGCAGGCCAAGGCCGCCGAACAGGCGGTGCGGGTGCAGAAAACCTTTGGTGAAAGCCTGCTCGTGGTCACCGCCCTCGCCGATCAGATCAAGGATCTGCGGACGATGGCCGCCAAGCGTTCACTCGAAGCCGGCGCCGTTCGGGAAGAGTTGAACCAGAGTCTGAAAACCGCTTTCGAGCGCAACGATAAAGTCCTTGGCATCTGGCTCGCCTTCGAACCCAACGGCCTCGACGGCAAGGACAGCGAATTCGCCAACGATGCCGCGCGGCAGTCCAACGAAGCCGGGCGCTTCGCCTCGTACTGGAGCCGTGCCGCCGGCGCCGCGCTGAATACGATCATGGTCGAAGACGACCTGACCAAAACCACCCTCAGCGTCAGCGGTACGCCGTACAACAGTTGGTACACCTGCCCTCGCGACAACAAACGCACCTGCCTGCTCGACCCGTATGCCGACACCGTCGGTGGCAAGGAAATGCTCATGACGACCATTTCCGTGCCGCTGCTGGTGGATGGCAAAGCGATCGGCGTGGTCGGTGTCGACATCGCGCTCGACGCCCTGCAAGCCGCCGCCGTCGACTCGCAGCGCAGCCTGTTCAACAACGCCGGGCACATGCTGATCGTCTCCGGCAGCGGTGTGCTGGCGGCCGACAGTGCTGACGCGACGCGGGTCGGCAAAAAAATCAGCGATACCCTCGGCGCTGACGGCCAAGATGTATTGCAACTGGTCGGCAGCGGTACGGCGAAAATCCTCGAACAGGGCGAGCTGATTCGCGCGATTTACCCGGTCGACCCGATCGGCAATTCGCGCGCCTGGGGCGTGGTCATCGACCTGCCGGAGCAAGTGCTGCTGGCCGATTCGGTAAAGCTGCAAGCGGTACTCGATGACGCGCAACACACCGGCGTGATCACTGCCCTGCTGGTGGCGGGCGTGGCCGGTCTGGTCGGCCTGCTGCTGATCTGGCTCACCGCCTCCGGCGTCACCCGTCCGATCAACAGCGTCGCCGACATGTTGAAGAACATCGCCAGCGGCGAAGGCGATCTGACCCAGCGCCTGAACTACAGCAAGAAAGATGAACTGGGCGAACTGGTGAACTGGGTCAACCGCTTCCTCGACAAGCTTCAGCCGACCATCGCGCAGATCAAACAGAGCATCACCGAAGCACGTGGCACGGCTGATCAGTCATCGGAAATTGCCCGCCAGACCAGCGAAGGCATGCAGGTGCAATTCCGCGAGATCGATCAGGTCGCCACCGCCTCCAACGAAATGAGCGCCACTGCCCACGACGTCGCCAACAGTGCCTCGAACGCGGCAAACGCGGCCAAGGGTGCCGATCAGTCGGCGAAGGATGGCATGGCGATCATCGAGCGCAGCACCCGCGACATCAATCAGCTGGCCGATGAGGTCAGCAAAGCAGTGACCGAAGTCGAAGCGCTGGCAGTGAACAGCGAGCAGATCGGTTCGGTGCTGGAAGTAATCCGCAGCATCGCCGAACAAACCAACCTGCTGGCCCTCAATGCCGCCATCGAAGCCGCCCGCGCCGGCGAAAGCGGTCGCGGTTTTGCCGTGGTCGCCGACGAGGTGCGCAACCTGGCCAAGCGCACGCAGGATTCGGTGGAAGAAATCCGCATCGTCATCGAGCGCATCCAGACCGGCACCCGTGGCGTGGTCGCGACCATGCACTCGAGCCAGACCCAGGCGCATAACAACGCCGGGCAGATTCGTCAGGCGGTCGATGCGCTGGGCAAGATCAGCGATGCGGTGACGGTGATCAGCGACATGAACCTGCAGATCGCCAGTGCCGCCGAAGAACAGAGCGCCGTGGCCGAAGAGGTCAACCGCAACGTCTCGGCGATCCGCACCGTCACCGAAACCCTGACCGAACAGGCTACCGAATCGGCAGCGATCAGCAGCCAGCTCAACAGCCTGGCGAGCCAGCAGATGAAATTGATGGATCAGTTTCGCGTGTAACAATCCAGCATCGATCGTTCCCACGCTCCGCGTGGGAATGCATCAAGGGACGCTCCGCGTTCCAGCTTTCGATTGGGACGCAGAGCGTCCCGGGCGGCATTCCCACGCGGAGCGTGGGAACGATCCTCAATCCAGCCCGATTATGTTTTGCACTATCATCGCCCTCTCGTTCCGGAGGGCCTTCGATGACTGATCTGCTCACGTCCATCCAAACCGCACTCGACCTGCCTCGCACGCCAATCCCCTTCATCGGTGACGGCGCGCTGCCCTCGGCCTTCGCCGTGACCGAGCTGGCCTGCGCCAGCATCGCCGCTGCCGGGCAAGCGCTCAGCGAATTGCTTCACCAGCAAACCGGGCACTTGCCTGCGGTTGCAGTCGACCGCCGTCTGGCCTCGTTGTGGTTCTCCACCTCGCTGCGCCCGATCGGCTGGCAGGTGCCGCCGTTATGGGATGCGATCGCCGGCGACTATGCGACCCGGGACGGCTGGATCCGTCTGCACACCAATGCCCCGCATCACCGCGCCGCCGCTGAACGCGTGCTCGGCGCCTGCGCCGATCGTGCCGCAATGGCGGCGAAAGTCGCGCAATGGGACAGTGCGGATCTGGAACAAGCAGTGGTCGACGCCAACGGCTGCGCCGCCGAAATGCGCAGTTGGGCGCAGTGGCAGCAGCATCCGCAAGGGCTGGCGGTGAATGCCGAAGCGCTGGTGCAATTCATCGAGCAGACGGACGAGAACCGCAGCCCATGGCAAGGCTCGATCGCACGGCCTCTGGCCGGGATCAAAGTGCTCGATCTGACCCGCGTCCTCGCCGGCCCCACCGCCAGCCGCTTTCTCGCCGGGCTCGGCGCCAACGTCTTGCGCATCGATTCACCGAGCTGGAACGAACCCGGCGTGGTTCCGGAAATGACCGTGGGCAAACGCTGTGCGCGACTGGATCTGCAAGTGCCAGCGGATCGCGCAGTGTTCGAAGGTTTATTGCAAGACGCCGACATTTTGCTGCACGGCTACCGCGCCGATGCGCTGGAACATCTGGGGTTTGGTATTGAACGTCGAAGGCAACTGGCACCGGGGCTGATCGACGTCTGCCTCAATGCCTACGGCTGGAGCGGCCCCTGGCAGAACCGCCGGGGCTTCGACAGCCTGGTGCAGATGAGCAGCGGCATCGCCGAGGCCGGACAGCATTGGAAGCACAGCGATAAACCGACGCCGCTGCCGGTGCAGGCGCTGGATCATGCAACCGGGTATCTGCTGGCGGCGAGCGCGATAAGGCTGCTGACTGAACGACTGGCCAACGGTTGCGGAGGTTCGGCGCGGTTGTCGCTGGCGCGTACGGCGAAGCTGTTGGTCGAGCATGGCCCGGGGACGCATGACCTGCTGCGGGCCGAAGATGCACTGGATCAGGATCCGGCGATTGAACACACCGCGTGGGGGCCGGCGCGAAGGTTGCGCGTGCCGGTGCAGATCAGCGGGACGGCGGTGCAGTGGAATTGGCCGGCGACGGAGTTGGGCTCGCATCCTCCCTGTTGGCCATGAGAAGCCCCTCACCCTAGCCCTCTCCCAGAGGGAGAGGGGACTGATTGGGGGATACTGGAGAGTTACGCCGACGTGAAAGATTTTTGTCGAATCCATAATCGACTCGATCGCTCAGGTCGATGTATAGCGCCAGACACCTCGGTCGGTCCCCTCTCCCTCTGGGAGAGGGCTAGGGTGAGGGGCTGCTTTTCAGATCACAACGACAATACCCCGCTATACAACCCATACGCCGCCAGCCCCGCACCGATCACCACGCAAGCAAAAATCCCCTTTTCCACCGTAGTGAAAACCGGTTGCCCCTGTTCACGCTTGGCCTTGGCAAACAGAATCACCCCCGGCGCATACAGCAGCGCCGACAGCAGCAGATATTTCACCCCACCGGCGTACAACAGCCACACCGCGTAAACCAGGGCGATGCCGCCAATCAGCAGATCCTTGGTGCGCTCGGCCGACGCGTGCTCGTAGGTTTCGCCGCGCCCGCTGAGCAGTACCGCGTAGGCCGCTGACCACAGGTACGGCACCAGAATCATCGACGACGCCAGGTAAATCAGACTGGTGTAAGTGCCTGCCGAAAAAAGCGTGATCAGCAGGAAAATCTGGATCATCACATTGGTCAGCCACAGCGCGTTGACCGGCACGTGATTGTTGTTTTCCTTCTTGAGGAACGCCGGCATGGTCTTGTCCTTGGCCGTGGCGAAAAGGATTTCCGCGCAGAGCAAGGCCCAGGACAACAAAGCACCGAGCAAGGAAATCGCCAACCCGACGCTGATCAGCAATGCGCCCCACGGCCCGACGATGTGCTCGAGCACCGCTGCCAGCGAAGGATTCTGCAGATTGGCCAGTTCCGGCTGGCTCATGATCCCCAGCGACAGCACGTTGACCAGTACCAGCAGCGCCAGCACGCCGAGAAACCCGATCACCGTGGCGCGGCCGACGTCGCTGCGTTTTTCTGCGCGAGCCGAATAGACGCTGGCGCCTTCGATGCCGATGAAGACGAACACGGTGACCAGCATCATGTTGCGCACCTGGTCCATCACCCCGCCGAAGTTCGGGTTGCTGCGGCCCCAGATGTCGCGGGTGAAGATGTCAGCCTTGAATGCCACCGCAGCGATGACGATGAACATGATCAGCGGCACGACCTTGGCCACGGTGGTCAGCTGGTTGATCAGCGCCGCCTCCTTGATCCCGCGCATCACCAGAAAATGCACCGCCCACAACAGTACCGAAGCGCAGCCGATGGCGATCGGCGTGTTGCCCTGACCGAACACCGGGAAGAAATAGCCAAGGGTGCTGAACAGCAAGACAAAATAGCCGACGTTGCCCAGCCAGGCACTGATCCAGTAACCCCACGCTGATGAAAATCCCATGTAGTCGCCAAACCCGGCCTTGGCGTAGGCGTAGACGCCCGAGTCCAGCTCCGGCTTGCGATTGGCCAGGGTCTGAAAGACGAAGGCCAGCGTCAGCATGCCGATCGCGGTGATGCCCCAGCCGATCAGGATCGCCCCGGCATCGGCGCGCGCCGCCATGTTTTGCGGCAAGGAGAAAATCCCCCCGCCGATCATCGACCCCACCACCAGCGCGATCAACGCACCAAGGCGCAGCTTTTGCGTCGGTTGCGACATGCAGATCTCCTTGCAAGAGTCGTTGTTGTTTATTTGTAACAACACCCGACTAAAAGCCTAAGGGTAGATGACGTTTATCAGGTAATGCCGAATCTCGCAGCGTTATATATAGCCGACCACGATAAGGCGTAGCACATTAAGTCAGTTTTGTGCGCCGATCTTGATTATTCGATTCTGTGCTGAAAACAGATGACCGACATTTGCCAATCGCTGAAAAGCAACTAGCGTCATAGTTCGAAAGCATTAATAGCTATTCCCGATTGTTTCAGCGAAATGGCTCTGGAATGGGACTTTGAGACTACAGCGTTATGCCCGCAACGGGCGCACAAGTCATTCATTAACAATGGAATGTGACCATGCACTGATCCATGTCAGCTGTCCGAACAGACAACAGTACTAGGCTGTGAGCTCTCCTTTCCTGCAATGGAGTCATGCAAATGTCTGAAGCGCCCGGAAAACTAAGACTCGGTGCACTGGTTGCACTGGTAGTCGGTTCAATGATCGGAGGCGGGATATTTTCGTTGCCACAAAACATGGCCGCCAGCGCCGACGTCGGTGCAGTGCTGATCGGCTGGGCCATCACCGCAGTCGGCATGCTCACCCTCGCTTTCGTCTTTCAGACCCTCGCCAATCGCAAGCCTGACCTGGACGGCGGTGTCTACGCCTACGCCAAGGCCGGATTCGGCGACTACATGGGTTTCTCATCGGCCTGGGGCTACTGGATCAGCGCCTGGCTGGGCAACGTCGGCTACTTCGTTCTGCTGTTCAGCACCCTCGGCTATTTCTTTCCGATCTTCGGCGAAGGCAATACCCCGGCGGCGGTGATCGGCGCGTCCTTGCTGCTGTGGGGCGTGCATTTCCTCGTGCTGCGGGGGATCAAGGAAGCGGCGTTCATCAACCTGGTGACCACCGTCGCCAAGGTCGTGCCGCTGCTGCTGTTCGTGTTGATCGCAGTCTTCGCGTTCAGACTGGACATCTTCACCGCCGACATCTGGGGCGTGAAAAACCCTGATCTGGGCAGTGTGATGAACCAGGTGCGCAACATGATGCTGGTCACCGTCTGGGTGTTCATCGGCATCGAAGGCGCGAGCATCTTCTCTGCCCGCGCCGAGAAACGCTCGGACGTCGGCAAGGCCACCGTGATCGGCTTCATCACCGTGCTGCTGTTTCTGGTGCTGGTGAATGTGCTGTCGCTGGGCATCATGACCCAGCCGGAACTGGCGAAACTGCAGAACCCGTCGATGGCCGCCGTGCTTGAGCATGTGGTCGGTCACTGGGGTGCGGTGCTGATCAGCGTCGGCTTGATCATCTCGCTGCTCGGCGCGCTGCTGTCGTGGGTGCTGCTGTGTGCGGAGATCATGTTCGCCGCCGCCAAAGACCACACCATGCCGGAGTTCCTGCGCAAGGAAAACGCCAACCATGTGCCGGTCAACGCGCTGTGGCTGACCAACGCGATGGTGCAGGTGTTCCTGATCATCACTTTGTTCTCGGCCAGCACTTACCTGTCACTGATCTACCTCGCCACCTCGATGATTCTGGTGCCGTACCTGTGGTCGGCGGCCTATGCCCTGCTGCTGGCGGTGCGCAGCGAGAGCTACGAAGGCTTTGCCGCCGAGCGGCGCAAGGATCTGATCATCGGCGGTATCGCCCTGATCTATGCGGTGTGGTTGTTGTACGCCGGCGGGGTCAAGTACCTGCTGCTGTCGGCCTTGCTCTATGCGCCTGGCGCGATCCTGTTCGCCAAGGCCAAGCTGGAACTCAAACAACCGGTTTTCACCAACGTCGAGAAGCTGATTTTCGCCGCAGTGGTCGTGGGCGCCGTGGTGGCGGCCTACGGTCTCTACGATGGCTTCCTGACGCTGTAACCCCTGATTGAATTGTCATCTGGAGGAACACAGAAATGACCACGGAAAAAGTGAAGTACGGCGTCCACTCCGAAGCCGGGAAACTGCGTAAAGTCATGGTTTGCTCCCCAGGTCTGGCCCATCAGCGGCTGACCCCGAACAACTGCGATGAACTGCTGTTCGATGACGTGCTGTGGGTGGCGCAGGCCAAGCGCGACCACTTCGACTTCGTCACCAAGATGCGCGAGCGCGGCATCGACGTGGTGGAAATGCACAACCTACTGACCGACATCGTCGCCATTCCCGAAGCGCTGGACTGGATTCTTGAGCGCAAGGTGACCGCCGACTCGGTGGGCCTGGGCCTGATCAGCGAAGTGAAATCCTGGCTGAAAAGCCTCGAGCCACGCCACATCGCCGAATTCCTGATTGGCGGCGTGTCGGCCGATGATCTGCCGGACAGCTTCGGTGGCAAGACCATCCAGATGTTCCGCGATTTCCTCGGCCACTCCAGCTTCATCCTGCCGCCGCTGCCCAACACCCAGTTCACCCGTGACACCACGTGCTGGATCTACGGGGGCGTGACGCTGAACCCGATGTACTGGCCGGCGCGCCGTCAGGAAACCCTGCTGACCACCGCTATCTACAAATTCCATCCGCAATTCACCAACGCCGAATTCGAGATCTGGTATGGCGACCCGGACAAGGACCACGGCAACTCAACGCTTGAGGGTGGCGACGTCATGCCGATCGGCAACGGCGTGGTGCTGATCGGCATGGGCGAGCGTTCATCGCGTCAGGCCATCGGCCAATTGGCGCTGAACCTGTTCAACAACAAAGCGGTGGAAAAGGTCATCGTCGCCGGCCTGCCGAAGTCCCGCGCGGCAATGCACCTGGACACCGTGTTCAGCTTCTGCGACCGCGACCTGGTGACGATCTTCCCGGAAGTGGTCAACCAGATCGTCGCCTTCACCCTGCGCCCTGACGAAAGCAAACAGGGCGGCATCGACATCCGCCGCGAAGAAGGCAGCTTCCTCGACACCGTCGCTGCGGCGCTCAACCTGCCGAAACTGCGCGTGGTGGAAACCGGCGGCAACAGCTTCGCCGCCGAACGCGAGCAATGGGACGACGGCAACAACGTGGTCGCGATGGAACCGGGCGTGGTCATCGGCTACGACCGCAACACCTACACCAACACCCTGCTGCGCAAGGCTGGCGTGGAGGTCATCACCATCAGCGCCGGCGAACTCGGCCGGGGCCGTGGCGGCGGCCACTGCATGACCTGCCCGATCATCCGCGACCCGATCGATTACTAAACGACCGTCCCCCGGCCGCACCCATCCCGTAGCGGCCGGGCCGATTACCGAATCCAAGGAGAATCATCATGGCGTTTAACATTCATAACCGTAACCTGCTCAGTCTGGAACACCACACCCCACGTGAGCTGCGTTACCTGCTCGACCTGTCCCGCGATCTGAAACGCGCGAAGTACACCGGCACCGAGCAACAGCATCTGAAGGGCAACAACATCGCCCTGATCTTCGAAAAGACCTCGACCCGCACCCGTTGCGCCTTCGAAGTGGCGGCCTATGACCAAGGCGCCAACGTCACTTACATCGACCCGAACTCCTCGCAAATCGGCCACAAGGAAAGCATGAAGGACACCGCCCGCGTGCTCGGGCGCATGTACGACGCCATCGAGTACCGTGGCTTCAAACAGGAAATCGTCGAAGAGCTGGCCAAGTTCGCCGGCGTGCCGGTGTTCAACGGCCTGACCGATGAATATCACCCGACCCAGATGATCGCCGACGTGCTGACCATGCGTGAACACGCTGACAAGCCGATCCACGAAATCAGCTACGCCTACTTGGGCGACGCGCGAAACAACATGGGCAACTCGCTGCTGCTGATCGGCGCCAAACTGGGCATGGACGTGCGCATCTGCGCGCCGAAAGCGCTGTGGCCGCTGGACGATCTGGTCGCGCGCTGCAAAAAATACGGTGAGGAAAGCGGCGCACGCATCACCCTCACCGAAGATCCGAAAGAAGCGGTCAAAGGCGTCGACTTCATTCACACCGATGTCTGGGTATCGATGGGTGAACCGGTGGAAGCCTGGGCCGAGCGTATCCAGCAACTGCTCCCGTATCAGGTCAACGCCGACCTGATGAAAGCCACCGGCAACCCGCGTACCAAGTTCATGCACTGCCTGCCGGCGTTCCACAACAGCGACACCAAGGTCGGCAAACAGATCGCCGAACAATATCCGCACCTGAAAAACGGCATCGAAGTGACCGACGACGTGTTCGAGTCGCCAGACTGCATCGCCTTCGAGCAAGCGGAAAACCGCATGCACACGATCAAGGCGATTCTGGTTTCGACCCTGGCTGATCTCTGACGCCACAGCGCTCCCACAGGGATATCGGTTCCGACAGGGAGATCGAATCGTTTGCCATTCCTCTGCTTAGAAGGATTGCACCATGCGTATCGTCGTAGCCCTGGGCGGTAACGCCCTGCTCCGCCGTGGTGAGCCGATGACCGCTGACAACCAGCGCGCCAACATCCGCATCGCCACCGAGCAAATCGCCAAGATCCATCCCGGCAACCAACTGGTCATCGCCCACGGCAATGGCCCGCAAGTCGGTCTGCTGTCGCTGCAAGCGGCGGCCTACACCTCTGTCACCCCTTACCCGCTGGACGTGCTCGGCGCTGAAACCGAAGGCATGATCGGCTACATCATCGAACAGGAACTGGGCAATCTGCTCGACTTCGAAGTGCCGTTCGCCACCCTGCTGACCCAGGTCGAAGTCGACGCCAACGACCCGGCCTTCAAGAACCCGACCAAACCGATCGGCCCGGTTTACGAGAAAGCCGAAGCGGAAAAACTCGCCGCCGAGAAAGGCTGGGCGATTGCCCCGGATGGCGACAAATTCCGCCGCGTCGTAGCCAGTCCACGGCCGAAACGCATCTTCGAAATCCGTCCGATCAAGTGGCTGCTGGACAAGGGCAGCATCGTCATTTGCGCCGGTGGCGGCGGGATTCCGACCATGTACGACGAGCAGCGTAACCTCAAGGGCATCGAGGCGGTGATCGACAAGGATCTGTGTTCGTCGTTGCTTGCCGAGCAACTGGAAGCCGACCTGCTGGTGATCGCCACTGACGTCAACGCAGCGTTCATCGATTACGGCAAGCCGACGCAGAAAGCCATCGCCGAAGCCCATCCGGACGAACTCGAACGCCTCGGCTTCGCCGCCGGCTCAATGGGGCCGAAGGTGCAGGCAGCCTGCGAATTCGCGCGCCATACTGGCAAGGTCGCGGTGATCGGTTCGCTGGCCGATATCGAAGCCATCGTCCAGGGCACCGCCGGTACGCGGGTCAGCACGGCGAAGCCGGGGATCAGCTACCGATAACAATAAACACCGGGGCAGATTCAACACCTGCCCCGCTCCCATGCCTTGAAAGGAGTAGCTCAATGGCCCAGTTCGAACCCGGTCACCTGCACATCGAGCGGCACGCGCTGACCGACGATGACGTCAATTACAACGTGCATCTGGACTATGAAGTGTTCACCGATCCGCAGAAAGGCAAAGGGATTCAGTTCACCCTGCACGGCAGCATGCAGGGCAAGGACATGAAGGAGACGTTTTTCCTGCCCAAGGAAGAAGCCTACAACTTCGCCCGCGATGTCACGCGGATCGCCGAGAAGTACGGAATCCCCAAGACCCACAGCCAGATCGGCTCGGTGCACAAGCATTACGATTTGATGTTTGAAGACATTCGGCAGAAGTTGAATATGCAGTCGGGGGATCCGGTGAACCTCGAGCATTTCGAATAAAAATCAAAAGCCCCTCACCCTAGCCCTCTCCCGGAGGGAGAGGGAACTGATTGGGGGATGCTGCAGCATTGCGTCGACCTGATCCTGCATCACTGAATCCATAATCGCCCGGTACTTTCAGGTCGATGCATAACCCCAGACACCTCGGTCGGCTCCCTCTCCCTCCGGGAGAGGGCTGGGGTGAGGGGGCTTTTGATTTAAGGCATACTTGCCCCCCTCCGCTCTGCAGATCACTGAACCGCCCCATGCGTATCCACGTCAGCTTCATCGACCGCGTCGGCATCACCCAGGAAGTCCTGGCTATCCTCGGTGGGCGCAATCTCAATCTGGATGCGGTGGAAATGATCCCGCCGAACGTCTACATCGACGCGCCGACCCTCAGCCCGCAAGTGCTCGAAGAACTCAAAGACGCGCTGTTTCGCGTGCTCGGCGTGGAAGCGGTGACCGTAGTCGATATCCTGCCCGGCCAGCGCCGGCACTTGCAGCTCGATGCTCTGCTCGCGGCGATGACCGACCCGGTGCTGGCCCTCGACAGCGCCGGCAAGGTGCTGCTGGCCAACCCGGCGCTGATTGCCCTGTACGGTCGCGAACCGGCCGGCGAAAGCGTCTCGGCGCTGTTCAATGATCCCGGCCTGCTCGATACCCTGCTGGAAAACGGCTTTCGCCTGCCGTTGCGCGAAATCACTGTAAATGGCCAGACCCTGCTGCTCGACGCCACGCCGATCACCGACGCCGGCGCCCTGCTGACCCTGTATCAACCGAACCGCATCGGCGAACAGCTCTCGGCGTTGCATCACGATCACGCCGAAGGCTTCGACGCGCTGCTCGGCGAATCCCCGGCGATCCGCACACTCAAGGCCCGCGCGCAAAGGGTCGCCGCCCTTGATGCACCGTTGTTGATTCAAGGCGAAACCGGCACCGGCAAAGAATTGGTGGCCCGAGCCTGTCACGCGATCAGTGCTCGGCACAGTGCTCCTTTTCTGGCGTTGAATTGTGCAGCGCTGCCGGAAAACCTCGCCGAAAGCGAACTGTTCGGCTACGCCCCCGGCGCCTTCACTGGCGCGGCGCGTGGCGGTAAACCGGGGCTGATGGAGCTGGCCAATCAGGGCACGGTGTTCCTCGATGAGATCGGCGAGATGTCGCCGTACTTGCAGGCCAAACTCCTGCGTTTTCTCAACGACGGCAGCTTCCGCCGCGTCGGTGGTGATCGGGAAGTAAAGGTCGACGTGCGCATCCTCAGCGCGACCCACCGCGACCTGGAAAAAATGGTCAGCGAAGGCCTGTTCCGCGAGGACCTGTTCTATCGCCTCAACGTACTCAACGTCGAAGTGCCGCCGCTGCGTGAACGCGGTCAGGACATCCTGCTGCTGGCGCGCTACTTCATGCAGCAGGCCTGCGCGCAGATCCAGCGCCCGGTCTGCCGCCTGGCGCCCGGCACTTATCCGGCGCTGCTCGGCAATCGCTGGCCGGGCAACGTGCGGCAATTGCAGAACGTGATTTTCCGTGCGGCGGCGATCTGCGAGAGCAGCCTGGTCGATATCGGTGACCTCGACATCGCCGGCACTTCGGTGGCGCGCCAGGCCGATACCGATGTCGACAGCCTCGAGCAAGCGGTCGAATCGTTCGAAAGAGAGCTGCTCGAGAAGCTCTACGTCAGCTATCCCTCGACCCGGCAATTGGCGAGCCGCTTGCAAACCTCGCATACCGCCATTGCCCACCGATTGCGCAAATACGGCATTCCCAATAAACCCTGACTCACCACGCATCCCTATTGCAGGAAATTCCCCATGTGGGAGCGAGCCTGCTCGCGAAAGCGGTCTATCAGCAAAATGGCTGGCGCCTGACACACCGTATTCGCGAGCAGGCTCGCTCCCACAGGGTTTTATGGTGTATTTCGAAATCCGTTCAAAAACGACCTCCACCTGTACCGAAAGCGCTACAGCGGAACGATATCGCTACACCCGCCTGTGACCAGCGCTGCGCAACGCTTTGATCCGATTAAGCTTTTTTCCTCGCCCCAAGCTGTAGCGATTTCGCTACAGGTGCAAACTGCCGACACCCACCTGAAAAATACAAGCCATTGATTTATATAGATAAATCAACCTTGGCCGCATTCTTGCTACCTGCCTCCTCATCTATTAAGGGCTTCCCCGCCCCAAGCTTTCCACCGCGTCCACCAGACGAGTCTGGCCCCTGAGGAGTTTCCATGAGCGAGTTGCGTTTTACTGAAGATCACGAATGGCTGCGCACTGAAGCCGACGGCAGTGTCACTGTCGGCATCACCGCATTTGCGCAGAACGCCTTGGGCGACGTGGTGTTCGTGCAACTGCCTGAGCTGCAGGCTTACGAAAAAGGCGCTGAAGCCGCCACCGTGGAATCGGTGAAAGCCGCCAGCGGCGTGTACATGCCGCTCGATGGCGACGTGCTGGAAGTCAACCCGGCGCTGGAAAACGCTCCTGAGCTGGTCAACGAAGATCCGCTGGGCGAAGGCTGGTTCTTCCGCTTCCAGCCAAGCGACGCCGCCGCTGTCGGCAAATTGCTCGATCAGGACGCTTACGACCGCCTGATCAAAGCCCAAGCCGAAGCCTGAGGAATTACCCCATGACCGCCATCAATCTCGGCACCGCCAACGAATTCATCGCCCGTCACATCGGCCCGCGCGCCGGTGACGAGCAAGCCATGCTCAACAGCCTCGGCTTCGATTCCCTCGAAGCCCTGAGCGCCAGCGTCATCCCGGAAAGCATCAAGGGCACCAGCGTGCTCGGCATGGACGACGGCCTCAGCGAGGCCGACGCCCTGGCGATGATCAAATCCATCGCTGGCAAAAACCAACTGTTCAAGACCTACATCGGCCAGGGTTACTACAACTGCCACACGCCGTCGCCGATCCTTCGCAACCTGCTGGAAAACCCGGCCTGGTACACCGCTTACACCCCGTACCAGCCAGAAATTTCCCAGGGCCGTCTCGAAGCGCTGCTGAACTTCCAGACCATGATCAGCGACCTTACCGGCCTGCCGATCGCCAACGCCTCCTTGCTCGACGAAGCCACTGCTGCTGCCGAAGCCATGACCTTCTGCAAACGCCTGAGCAAGAACAAGGGCAGCCACCAGTTCTTCGCCTCGATCCACAGCCATCCGCAGACCCTCGACGTGCTGCGCACCCGTGCCGAGCCGCTGGGTATTGACGTGGTTGTGGGTGATGAACGCGAACTGACTGACGTCACGCCGTTCTTCGGCGCGCTGCTGCAATACCCGGCGAGCAACGGTGATGTGTTCGACTACCGCGAGCTGACCGAGCGCTTCCACGCCGCCAACGCTTTGGTCGCTGTGGCCGCTGATTTGCTGGCCCTGACGCTGCTGACGGCACCGGGCGAATTCGGTGCCGACGTCGCCATCGGTTCGGCGCAACGCTTCGGCGTGCCGCTGGGCTTCGGTGGCCCGCACGCCGCTTATTTCTCCACTAAAGATGCCTTCAAGCGTGACATGCCGGGCCGTCTGGTCGGTGTCTCGGTTGACCGTTTCGGCAAGCCGGCCCTGCGTCTGGCGATGCAGACCCGCGAGCAACACATCCGCCGCGAGAAGGCCACCTCGAACATCTGTACCGCCCAAGTGCTGCTGGCCAACATCGCCAGCATGTACGCCGTCTACCACGGTCCAAAAGGCCTGACCCAGATCGCCAACCGCGTGCATCACCTGACCGCGATTCTGGCCAAGGGCCTGACCGCGCTGGGCGCTCAAGTCGAGCAGGCAAACTTCTTCGACACCCTGACCGTTGCTACCGGCGCACACACCGCCGCGCTGCACGCCAAGGCGCACGCTCAGCAGATCAACCTGCGTGTGATCGACGCTCAGCGTCTGGGCCTGTCGGTCGACGAAACCACCACTCAGGCTGATATCGAAACCCTGTGGAGCCTGTTCGCCGACGGCAAGACCCTGCCGGACTTCGCCACCCTCGCCGCCTCGGTGCAAAGCACCATCCCAGCTGCACTGGTTCGTCAGTCGCCGATCCTCAGCCACCCGGTGTTCAACCGTCATCACTCGGAAACCGAGCTGATGCGCTACCTGCGCAAACTGGCCGACAAGGACCTGGCACTCGATCGCACCATGATCCCGCTGGGCTCGTGCACCATGAAACTCAACGCCGCCAGCGAAATGATCCCGGTCACCTGGGCTGAATTCGGTGCGCTGCATCCGTTCGCTCCGGCCGCACAGAGCGCCGGTTATCAGCAATTGACCGATGAGCTGGAAGCGATGCTCTGCGCCGCCACCGGTTACGACTCGATCTCGCTGCAACCGCACGCTGGTTCGCAAGGCGAATACGCAGGTCTCCTGGCGATCCGCGCCTACCACCAGAGCCGTGGCGACGAGCGCCGCGACATCTGCCTGATCCCGTCGTCGGCCCACGGCACCAACCCGGCCACCGCGCAAATGGCCGGTATGCGCGTGGTCGTCACCGCGTGCGATGCCCGCGGCAACGTCGACATCGAAGACCTGCGCGCCAAAGCCATCGAGCACCGCGAGCACCTCGCTGCGCTGATGATCACCTACCCGTCGACCCACGGCGTGTTCGAAGAAGGCATCCGCGAGATCTGCGCGATCATTCACGACAACGGCGGCCAGGTGTATATCGACGGCGCCAACATGAACGCCATGGTCGGCCTCTGCGCACCGGGCAAGTTCGGCGGCGACGTCTCGCACCTGAACCTGCACAAAACCTTCTGCATCCCGCACGGCGGTGGCGGCCCGGGCGTTGGCCCGATCGGCGTCAAATCGCACCTGACCCCGTTCCTGCCCGGCCACGGCCAGATGGAACGCAAGGAAGGCGCGGTCTGCGCGGCACCGTTCGGCAGCGCAAGCATTCTGCCGATCACCTGGATGTACATCCGCATGATGGGCGGCGCTGGTCTGAAGCGCGCTTCGCAACTGGCGATCCTCAATGCCAACTACATTTCCCGTCGCCTCGAAGAGCATTACCCAGTGCTGTACACCGGCAGCAACGGCCTGGTGGCGCACGAGTGCATCCTCGATCTGCGTCCGCTCAAAGACAGCAGCGGCATCAGCGTCGATGACGTCGCCAAACGCCTGATCGACTTCGGTTTCCACGCGCCGACCATGTCGTTCCCGGTCGCCGGCACGCTGATGATCGAGCCGACCGAAAGCGAATCCAAGGAAGAACTGGACCGCTTCTGTGACGCGATGATCCGCATCCGCGAAGAAATCCGCGCAGTGGAAAACGGCACGCTGGACAAGGAAGACAACCCATTGAAAAACGCCCCGCACACCGCAGCGGAACTGGTTGGCGAATGGACCCACCCGTACAGCCGCGAGCAAGCGGTGTACCCGGTCGCGTCGCTGATCGAAGGCAAATACTGGCCGCCGGTCGGCCGGGTCGACAACGTCTTCGGCGATCGCAACCTGGTCTGCGCCTGCCCGTCGATCGAAAGCTACGCTTAATGGAATGAGGGGCTGAATATCGGCCCCGATTTCAGCAACACCCTAGATCCCCCTGTGGGAGCGAGCCTGCTCGCGAAGGCGCCATTTCAGCCAGCGTAAATGTTGGCTGATCCGACGCTTTCGCTAGCAGGCTCGCTCCCACAAGGGATCTGCACCGATCTCAAACTGCGCCAATCCTTATAACAAGAAACCGGAGAACCACTCATGTCGTTAAGCGTGTTCGACCTGTTCAAGATTGGCATCGGTCCCTCCAGTTCCCACACCGTCGGCCCGATGCGTGCTGCTGCGCGTTTCGCCGAAGGGCTGCGCCGGGAAAACCTGCTGACCAGCACCGCCAGCGTCCGTGTCGAGCTGTACGGTTCGCTCGGCGCTACCGGTAAAGGACACGGCAGCGACAAAGCCGTGCTGCTCGGCCTCGAAGGCGAACACCCGGACACTGTCGACACCGAAACCGTCGCGGCGCGCCTGCAAGAAATTCGCGGCAATGGCCGACTGAATCTGCTCGGTGAACACAGCATCGCGTTCAACGAGAAAGAACATCTGGCGATGATCCGCAAACCGTTGGCCTATCACCCCAACGGCATGATCTTTCGCGCCTTCGACGCAGCGGGGATTCAGATCCGCAGTCGCGAGTACTACTCGGTCGGCGGTGGTTTTGTTGTCGATGAAGATGCCGCCGGTGCCGATCGCATCGTCGAAGACGCCACGCCGCTGACCTTTCCGTTCAAAAGTGCCAAGGATTTGCTCGGTCATTGCGCCACCTATGGCCTGTCGATCAGTCAGGTGATGCTGACCAATGAAAGCGCCTGGCGCCCGGAAGCGGAAACCCGTGCCGGCCTGCTGAAAATCTGGCAGGTGATGCAGGACTGCGTCGCTGCCGGCTGTCGTAACGAAGGCATTTTGCCGGGCGGCTTGAAGGTCAAACGCCGGGCGGCGGCGCTGCATCGGCAATTGTGCAAGAACCCGGAATCGGCGTTGCGCGATCCGCTGTCGGTGCTCGACTGGGTCAATCTTTATGCGTTGGCGGTCAACGAAGAAAACGCCAACGGCGGGCGCGTGGTTACTGCGCCCACCAATGGCGCGGCGGGAATCATTCCGGCGGTGCTGCATTACTACATGCGTTTTATCCCCGGGGCGAATGACGACGGTGTCGTGCGTTTTCTGCTGACCGCTGCCGCGATCGGCATTCTTTACAAGGAAAACGCTTCGATCTCCGGCGCCGAAGTCGGTTGTCAGGGTGAAGTCGGTGTGGCCTGCTCAATGGCGGCCGGCGCTCTCTGCGAAGTGCTCGGCGGCAGCGTGCAACAAGTCGAGAACGCCGCGGAAATCGGCATGGAACACAACCTCGGCCTGACCTGCGACCCGATCGGCGGCCTGGTACAAGTCCCGTGCATCGAGCGCAATGCGATGGGTTCGGTGAAAGCCATCAATGCCGTGCGCATGGCCATGCGTGGCGACGGCCAGCATTTCGTCTCCCT
This sequence comes from Pseudomonas sp. Marseille-Q5117, assembly GCF_946901175.1. Lineage (NCBI taxonomy): Bacteria > Pseudomonadati > Pseudomonadota > Gammaproteobacteria > Pseudomonadales > Pseudomonadaceae > Pseudomonas > Pseudomonas sp. Marseille-Q5117. Next base: position 204,267 of record NZ_CAMPPP010000004.1, read on the forward strand.
CGACAAAGTCATTCGCACCATGCGCCAGACCGGCGCCGACATGAAAAGCAAATACAAGGAAACCGCCCGCGGCGGCCTGGCGGTCAACATTATCGAATGCTGATTACGAACTCAGCCAAACGTAACCAGCTCCCTCTCCCTCCGGGAGAGGGCTGGGGTGAGGGGCCCTTGATCTTGCCTCTCACCCGCAACCCAAATTCAAAGGAGTCCCGCATGTCCACCGAACAACTCTCGAAAACCCCGCTGCACGCACTGCACCTCGAACTCGGCGCGCGCATGGTGCCGTTCGCTGGCTACGACATGCCCGTGCAATACCCGCTCGGCGTGATGAAAGAACACCAGCACACCCGTGAGCAAGCCGGGTTGTTCGACGTCTCGCACATGGGCCAGATTCGTCTGACCGGCGCCAATGCGGCCAAAGCCCTGGAAACCCTGGTGCCGGTGGACATCGTCGACCTGCCGGTAGGCATGCAGCGTTATGCGATGTTCACCAACGAAAGCGGCGGCATCCTCGACGACCTGATGGTGGCCAATCTGGGCAATGACGAGCTGTTCCTGGTGGTCAACGCCGCGTGCAAGGATCAGGATCTCGCGCATCTGCAAAAACACATCGGCGATCAGTGCACCATTACGGCGCTGTTCGAAGAGCGCGCCCTGCTCGCCTTGCAAGGTCCGGCAGCCGTCACCGTGCTGGCGCGTCTTGCGCCGGACGTGGCGAAGATGACGTTCATGCAGTTCAACCGTGTGTCGTTGCTGGGCGTGGACTGCTTTGTCAGCCGTTCGGGCTACACCGGTGAAGACGGTTTCGAAATCTCCGTCCCGGCCGCTGAAGCGGAGAAACTAGCCCGCGCCCTGCTCGCCGAGCCAGAGGTCCAGGCCATCGGCCTTGGCGCCCGCGACTCGCTGCGTCTGGAAGCCGGCCTGTGCCTGTACGGCCATGACATGAACACCGAGACCACACCGATCGAAGCCAGCCTCCTGTGGGCGATCTCCAAGCCACGCCGCGCCGATGGCGCACGGGCCGGGGGTTTCCCGGGCGCGGAGCAGATATTCGCGCAGCAACAAAATGGCGTGGCACGCAAACGCGTCGGCCTGCTGCCACAGGAGCGTACCCCGGTGCGTGAAGGCGCAGAAATCGTCAACGAGGCCGGCGAGATCATCGGCAGCGTCTGCAGCGGTGGCTTTGGTCCGACCTTGGGCGGGCCATTGGCGATGGGTTACCTCGACAGCGCTTACGTCGCACTCGATACACCCGTGTGGGCCATCGTCCGTGGGAAAAAGGTGCAAATGCTTGTAAGCAAAATGCCATTTGTTCCACAACGCTACTATCGCGGTTGATCGACTGTTTCTATAAGTAACGCGATTGCGTTATACGTGCACTAATGTGTAACGCAATCGCCATAAAACAGTGCGTTTTTTAACATCCGTTTCGAATATGAACGTTGCTTATAACGTTTGCTGAAAATAGAACCAGACAATCGTCCAAGACTGAACTAGTTTGCTGACGAACTGCCATGAAGAGCAGTAAAACCGGGGCCTTCGCAGGGCTTGTTTTTTCTCCCATAGTTGGCGTAGAGTTTGTCCACTGTGTTTGCATGGGTCAGCTTGGAATCGTGACCTGGGCAGTAGCCTACAAGTTAGCTACATCCCGCTCGACGTCTTCTTACTCCTTGCAACCAGCTCCAGTACTCTTTCATGTGAAAGGGGCTGTCATCAATTTATGCGTCAAAGGAAATAAGAAATGTCCACACGTCAGAGCGGTACCGTCAAGTGGTTTAACGACGAGAAAGGTTTTGGTTTTATCACTCCAGAAAGCGGTCCGGATCTGTTCGTACATTTCCGCGCCATTCAGGGCAACGGCTTCAAAAGCCTGAAAGAAGGCCAGAAAGTGACTTTCGTTGCTGTGCAAGGCCAGAAAGGCATGCAGGCTGACGAAGTACAAGCAGAAGCCTGATCTTCTGATACGAAAAAGCCCCTGATATTGATATCAGGGGCTTTTTTGTGCGCGCTAATCCGTAAAATGGCGCTTCCATTCACGCCTTGAGGCTGCCATGTCGAAACACCTGCTCACGCCGCAAGGGGACTTTCCTCCCGTTGCTCTCGGTCGTCGTCTGGCTGCGATGTTCTACGACTTCCTGCTGTGCACCGCCCTGCTGATCGTCACCGGATTCATTTACAAGCTGATTCAGGCCGCGATTGTCGGCGAAGAACGGCTGCGGGTGATGACCGACGCCGGCCAGCTCGATGGCGATCCGCTCTACTCCACGGTGCTGCTGTTGGTATTATTCGGCTTCTTCGCCAAATTCTGGACCCACGGCGGGCAGACACTCGGCATGCAGGTGTGGGGCATCCGCGTGCAGAACGCCAACGGCACGGCCATCAGCCTGTGGCAGGCGCTGTTGCGCTTTATGGTGTCGATCGCGTCATGGTTGTGTATCGGGTTGGGTTTCTTCTGGTCGCTGTTCGACAAGCAGAAGCGCACCTGGCATGACATTTATTCGGATACCCGTGTGGTACGAATCCCGAAGAAGAGCAAATAATTTCCATACTCAAGAGTCGGCCTGTGGTGAGGGGATTTATCCCCGTCCGGCTGCGTAGCAGTCGTAAAGAAACACACGCGGTATCCCTGATATGCCGCGGTGTTTGATTTAGGGCGGCTTCGCCACCCAACGGGGATAAATCCCCTCACCACAGGGCTCACTCCTACAAGGGGTTCACTCAGGCGTTACCGGCCAGCTTCATCCGCGCTGCCTGGGTGAAATCCAGCATGCGCTTCAACGGGCGGATCGCCTGGGGAATCAGCGCCGGATCGACAAAGATTTCGTTGGTGCCTTCCTTCAAGCTCTTGAGCGTGCGCTCAAGGGTGTTCATGGCCATCCACGGGCAATGTGCGCAACTGCGGCAAGCCGCGCCATTACCGGCGGTAGGCGCTTCGATGAAGACCTTGTCCGGGCACAGCTGCTGCATCTTGTAGAAGATGCCGCGGTCGGTGGCAACGATCAGGGTCTTGTTCGGCAGGCTTTGCGCGGCCGCGATCAACTGACTGGTGGAACCGACGGCATCCGCCAGCTCTATCACCGAAGTCGGCGACTCGGGATGCACCAGAATCGCTGCGTCCGGGTACAACGCTTTCATATCCTCGAGCTGCTTGGACTTGAACTCTTCGTGGACGATGCAGGCGCCGTCCCAAAGCAGCATGTCGGCACCGGTCTTGCGCTGAATATACGTGCCCAGGTGCTTGTCCGGGCCCCAGATGATCGTCTCGCCGTTGTCCATCAGGCTTTCGACGATCTCCAGTGCGCAGCTCGAAGTCACCACCCAGTCAGCCCGCGCCTTCACGGCGGCGGAGGTGTTGGCGTAAACCACCACCGTTCGCTCGGGGTGCTGATCGCAGAACGCCGAGAACTCGTCGACCGGGCAACCCAGGTCCAGCGAGCAGGTCGCCTCCAGGGTCGGCATCAGCACGCGCTTTTCCGGGTTGAGAATTTTTGCAGTCTCGCCCATGAACTTCACGCCGGCGACCACCACGGTCTTGGCCGGATGGGCATTGCCGAAGCGGGCCATTTCCAGGGAGTCGGAAACACAGCCGCCGGTTTCTTCGGCCAGGGCCTGAATCACCGGATCGCAATAAAAGTGGGCCACGAGCACCGCGTCCTGAGCCTTGAGCTCGGCGGCGATGGCGGAACGGTAATAAGCCTCCTCTTCTGCCGTCAGCGGTTTAGGCTGCTTGGCGTCGAGGTGGGCTTGAACCAGAAGGCGTTCGGAAATCTGCGTCATGTTCGCAAGACCTGCAGGCGCATTCGCGCGAAAGTCGAGTATACACCCGGCTCCGGACCGCTAGAGGGTACCGCCGGGAGAGTGAGTATCATCAGGCACGGGACAGCGTTGAAGCTGCGCAAGGCTACAGAATATCCCGTTGATACAAAAGATGATTCTGACCTGCGTCAGGTGTGGCCGCGCTGAAACATCGAACGCCCGAATTGCAGGCAAAAAAAAACCCGGAAATCCTCACTTTCGTGGGCCTTCCGGATTTTCTAAACCGCCAAATATGGTGGGTCGTGTGGGATTCGAACCTACGACCAATTGGTTAAAAGCCAACTGCTCTACCAACTGAGCTAACGACCCGCTGTGTGGTGGCGCGTATAATACTGATTTTTAAGGACTATTCAACACCTTTTTTGAAAAAGATCAAAAATAAGGAGTTGGGTCACCCACACCAGCTGCCGCGAAGCCTTCCGCACGCAGGCGGCAGCTGTCGCATTTGCCGCAGGCGCGGCCGTCATCGTCGGCCTGATAGCAGGAAACCGTCAAACCGTAATCAACGCCGAGCTCAACGCCGGCTTGAACGATCTGCGCTTTGCTCAGGTTCTGCAGCGGCGCCTGGATGCGGAAGCCATTGCCTTCTGCGCCAGCCTTGGTCGCCAGATTGGCCATGCGCTCGAACGACTCGATGAACTCGGGACGGCAGTCCGGATAGCCGGAATAATCCACTGCGTTGACGCCGATGAAGATGTCGCGGGCGCCGAGCACTTCGGCCCAACCCAATGCCAACGACAGGAAAACCGTGTTACGCGCCGGCACGTAAGTCACCGGAATGCCTTCGCCCAGCTCTTCCGGAATATCGATGCTGGTGTCGGTCAGCGCCGAGCCGCCCATGCCATTGAGGTTCAGTCCGATGACCTTGTGCTCGACCACACCCAAATCGCGAGCAACGCGGGCGGCGGCATGCAATTCGGCATGCGAGCGCTGACCGTAATCGAAACTCATGGTGTAGCAGGCGTAGCCTTCGGCGCGTGCCATCGCCACGACGGTGGCCGAGTCGAGGCCGCCCGAAAGCAGGATAACGGCACGTTTTTCGGTAGTGTTCAGTTGTTCAATCATCTCAGCGCCCCGGCTCATCATTCCATAGATATTTATGCAACTGCAGTTGCAGCCGCACTGGCAGGTTGTCTGCCACCACCCAATCCGCCAGATCCCTGGCATTGAGGTCATGATGACTTGGGGAGAAAAGCACTTCACCCGCCCGTCGATCAAGCCCGTACTGGATCAGCTTCGATACCGCCCAGTCATAGTCTTCCCGCGAGCAGATGACAAACTTCACCTGATCGTTGCGGGTCAGCAGTTCGATGTTCTCGTAACGGTTGCGATGGGCTTCTTTCGAGCCCGGCGTTTTCAGATCGACGACGCGACTGACACGCGGATCGACAGCGGATACGTCTAGGGCGCCGCTGGTTTCCAGCGACACCTCGTAACCGGCATCACACAACCGCTCAAGCAAAGGAATGGCGTTCGGCTGAGCCAACGGCTCACCGCCGGTGACACAAACGTAGCGCGGACGATAACCGGCCACTTGCTCAAGGATGTCGTCGAGGGTGCGGACGGTGCCGCCGCTGAACGCGTAAGCGCTGTCGCAGTACTGGCAACGCAACGGGCAACCGGTCAGGCGCACGAAAACCGTGGGCAGCCCGGCAGTCCGAGTTTCCCCCTGCAACGAGTAGAAAACTTCGGTAATTCTCAATGTGTCTTGCATAGTCGCCACGGGCGTAACAGCTAAACAGGCTGTCCGCCTCCGTCAGGCACTTCAGGCAATCCCGCCAACGCGTAGACCACAAGAAGCGTGTTTCAGAAAAAGGGCGTGAATTCTAACGAAAAAACCCGCGACAAGCGCGGGTTTCTTCAAAACACGGATGAACAGGCTTACATGCGCTGTAAATCACGCTGGGCCAGCTGCGCGGCGGAAGTGCCCGGATATTGGGACACCACCTGCTGCAGAATGCCTTTGACCTTGTCGGTATGACCGAGGCGGCGCTCTACGTCAGCCAGCTTGTACAGCGAGTCCGGCACTTTGTTGTGCTTGGGATACAGCTGCGAAACCTTGGCAAAGGCCTGACCTGCACCTTGCAGATCACCCTTGGCCAGGTTCACTTCGCCCAACCAGTACTGGGCGTTGCCCGCGTACTGGCTGTTGGGGTATTTGCGCAGGAAAGCGGCGAAGGCCTGGCTGGCCTTGTCGAAATCCTTGGCTTTGATCAGGTCGAAAGCGGCATCGTAATACAGCTTTTCCTTGGCCGGATCAGCCGGTTCGCTACCCGCAGCAGGGGCCTGGGCTGCCGCAGCAGCACCCGCGCCTGCGGCAGCACCGGCAGCAGCACTTGCATCGCCACCGGCAGAAGAATTCTCGGGAGTCGCGGCTGGTGCAACGCCGGATCCTATGCGCCGATCAAGATCCTGGTATCGCTCCAGGGATTCCTGCTTCATGCGCGAAACCTGATTCTGCAGTTCTTCGATCACGCCCTGTTGGCGCGAGATCTGATCCTGCATCTGTTGCAATTGGTTGAACAGCATGCCTTGTGCCGAGGCAGGGGCCGAAGCCGCTCCCCCGGCATAGGCGCCGTTCGTACCGTAACCCGCAGGCGGATAACTGCTCCCGCTATTGTTATAACCGGAGTTGTCATCGACCACAGGAACCGCAGCCCACGCCGCAAGCGGCGCGAGGCTGAGAGCCAGAACAGTTACAGCACGACGGCACGTTCGCATATCGAATTACTTACGCAGTTCGACGCGACGGTTCTGGGCCCAGGACTGCTCGTCGTTGCCGGTAGCAACTGGACGCTCTTCGCCGTAGGAAACCAGTTCCAGCTGAGCTGGGGAAACACCTTGCAGTACCAGGTAGCGCTGAACGGCTTTCGCACGACGCTCGCCCAGTGCCATGTTGTACTCACGAGTACCACGTTCGTCGGTGTTGCCTTCCAGAACAACGCGAGCGCCGTTTGCTTTCAGGTCTTTGGCGTGAACGTCCAGAGCGCGCATGGCTTCTGGCTTCAGGTCCGAGCTGTCGTATTCGAAGTAGAAGGTGGTGATTGCGCGCAGAGCAGCTTCTTCGCTCAGGGAACCGTCAACGGCACCGGTGTTTGCGCCGTAACCAGCGTTTGGATCAACAGCGCCTTCACCGGCGTTGTCGCCGCCTTTGGACGAGCAACCTACAGCTACAGCCATGGCCAGAGCCAGCGCAGCAAATTTACCAAACTTCAGCATTTCCATCGTGAAACTCCTAATGAACCCCAGTGTGTTAAGTAAAACGTGTAGCGCCCGCTCACTTCAGGTAAGGGGACCAGGACGGTTCTCTGACTTCGCCTTGAGCGGTAGGAAGCGGGAGCCTCACGCGCCCATTAATGGACACGAGCATCAAGACTCCCCGGCCCTGTTGGCGGGTGGCGTAGATTACCATGGTGCCGTTGGGCGCAACAGTAGGTGACTCGTCCAGAGTGCTATCAGTGAGGATCTTTACACTACCCCGCTGCAGATCCTGAGCTGCCACCTTGAAATTGGTGAAGCCATCCTGACGATGGATCATCACCAAAGTCTTTTCATCAGCCGAAAGTTTCGGGTTGGCGTTGTAGTTGCCCACGAACGTCACACGCTCGGCACCACCGCCACCGACGCTGGTTTTATAGATTTGCGGCTTGCCGCCACGGTCCGAGGTGAAATAGATGGTCGAGCCATCCTTGCCCCAGAACGGTTCGGTATTGATGCCCTGGCCATTGGTTACGCGGCTGATCTGACGCGAACCGAGGTTCATTACGTAGATGTCCGGGTTACCGTCTTTCGACAGCACGAACGCCAGGCGATTGCCGTCCGGCGACCAGGCTGGCGCGCCGTTGAGGCCTTCGAAGTTGGTGATCTGCTCACGGCGACCGGTGTCGATGTTCTGCATGAAGATACGCGGACGCTTCTGCTCGAACGACACGTAGGCGATACGCTTGCCGTCTGGTGCAAAACGCGGCGACAGGATCGGCTCGCGCGATTGCAGCAGAGTCACTGCGCGGGCACCGTCATAGTCGGAGCGTTGCAGGGTGTAACGGGTGTTCTTCTCGGAAAAACGCTCGGCCGTCACGTACAGCAGGCGCGTCGAGAAGGCACCTTCAATGCCGGTCAGCTTCTGGAACGACTGATCGGAGATGAAGTGCGCCATGTCACGGATCTGGTCGGTCGTACCGGAAACACTGCCGTCCGCCACTTTCTGCTCGGTGGCGACGTTGAACAGTGCCCACTGCACCTGCAGGCGACCGCCCGCTGGAGCGATGCTGCCGACCATCATGTACTGAGCACCCACCGCCTTCCAGTCACGGAAGATGATTTCGCTCGGCTGGCTTGGCTGGCTGATCATGTTGGCTTTCGGAATCGGCGAGTAATAGCCCGAGTTGCGCAAATCGTTGCCAATGATTTCAGCCATGTCATCCGGCAGCACGGCGCCGCCCTGCATGCCGAACGGTACGACGGCGATCGGAGTAGCCCGATCGCTGCCGCTGGTGACCAGAATGTTCTTTTCATCTGCCGCCGCGATCCCTGCCATGCAGCAGATCACGACCAGCATTCCTCGAAGAAGGTTTCTCACAAGGCTAGATCCTCAGGTGTGAATGTCATCTTGAATGAACGATACGGAGCGAAATCGCTCGGCTTCATTCCCTGCATTTCTGTCAAACGTCCAATATTCTTCACTGCCGCGACTGCCGAAGCATCGAACGGACCGTCACCGCTGGACTTGGCCACGCTGACCGAGGTCACCGTACCGTCCGGCAACATGCCAATTTGCAGCACGACCGTCATGCCTTTGCGCGCCGAAGGAGGACGAGCCCAGCCTTCTGCTGCGCGAGCGCGAATCAGGTCATCGAAACTACCGGCAACCTCGTCACCCTGCTCATCGGCCAGGGCCTGCTGACGCTGCGGCGTGTCGGAAAGCAGATCTGCCAGGGCCTGGGCCTTTTTGTCTTCGGCAGATTTGCGTGCCGCTTCCTGCGCTTTCTTCTTCGCAGCATCGGCAGCAGCTTTCTTCTTCGCGTCTTCGGCGACTTTCTTCTTCGCCTCTTCAGCTTCAGCTTTCTTCTTGGCGTCTTCGGCGGCTTTCTTCTTCGCGTCTTCGACGATCTTCTTCTTGGCTTCTTCGGCAGCGGCTTTCTTCGCCTCTTCCTCAGCAGCCTTCTTCGCTTCGTCTTCGGCCTTCTTCTTGGCTATATCAGCCAATTGTTTCTCTTCGGCCTTTTTCGCTTCGGCTTTTTTCGCGTCGTCGGCTTTCTTGGCTTCATCAGCCTTTTTTGCTTCGTCCGCTTTCTTCGCCTCGTCGGCCTTCTTGGCTTCCTCGGCCTTTTGAGCCGCTTCCTCTTTCTTTTGTTCCGCCGCCTTCACCGCTTCCTGCTCGATCTTTTTCTGTTCCATCTGTTCGACTTCGGTCTGGCGCGCGGCGGATTTCTTCGCCTCACCCGCAATCTTCTGATTGGTCTGGGTGGTCGCCTGACTTTTCGATTTCAGCTGGTACAGAGTCGCCTGGACGATCGGCTTGGCCGGCGGCAGTTCGGGCGTGAAGGCAAAACTGACGAACAGCATGCCGAACACCAGCACGTGCAGGACGATTGCCAGAACACTAGGCCAGAAGTAGCTTTCCGAGGCGGACGGCTCTCGCTGTTGCTGCATCAGGGGGCCTCGGTAATCAGACCAACGTTACCGACCCCGGCTTTCTGCAACCCGCCCATGGCACCCATCACGGCGCCGTAGTCGACAGTCTTGTCACCACGAATGAATACCTGGGTGCGTTTGCCGCCCTCGGTGCCGGCGCGGATGATCTTGGTCACCGCGTCAGTCATCTGTGGCAGGGTCATGGCCCTGTCCTGTTGCTTCTCGGTGTCGACTTCACTGCCAAGGTTCCAGTAGTAGGTCTTGTCAGCCTTGATCGAAATGGTCAGGACCTGGGTGTTGTTGTCCTGCGGCAAGGCTTCGCTGGAAACCTTGGGCAGATCAACTTTCACGCCCTGATTGAGCATCGGCGCGGTCACCATGAAGATGACCAGCAGCACCAACATCACGTCGATGTAGGGCACCACGTTCATCTCGGCGACCGGCTTGCGCTTTTTGCGAGCTCGAGCGATTAAAGCCATCGGGAAATACCTGCTTATTCTTCGCTGGTGTGCACTTTGCGGTGCAGGATCGCCTGGAATTCATCGGCGAAGGTGTAGTAGCGGCCCAGCAAGGTTTCGCTGCGCGCAGCAAAACGGTTGTAAGCGATGACCGCCGGGATCGCAGCGAACAGGCCGATCGCGGTGGCGATCAGGGCTTCGGCGATACCCGGAGCAACGGTGGCGAGGGTCGCTTGCTGAGCGCTGGCCAGACCGCGGAAGGAGTTCATGATCCCCCACACGGTACCGAACAGACCGATATACGGGCTGACCGAACCGACGGTGGCGAGGAACGGCAGGCTCTGCTCGAGCTTCTCTTCTTCGCGCGAGATGGCCACGCGCATGGCACGGGCGACACCTTCCATCACGGCTTCAGGATCGACACCTGGCTGCTGACGCAGACGGGAGAACTCCTTGAAACCGGCACGGAAGATCTGCTCCACGCCCGAATCCGGATCAGGGTTGCTGCCAGCCTGACGGTACAGTTTGGACAGGTCGATACCCGACCAGAAGCGCTCTTCGAAGCTCTCCAGGGCGCGTCGACCGGCGCGCAGCAAATTGCTGCGCTGAAAGATCATGATCCATGAGGTCACCGATGCGGCCACCAGGGTCAACATTACCAACTGCACCACGATGCTGGCATTGCTGACCAGGCTCCACATGGAGGAATGGTCGACGACGTTAGCTTCCACGCTTTATCTCCTGCTTTGAGTGTGTACCCGGGCCGACCGCGTCGGCGAAGGCCGCACGCAGGTCTTCGGGAAGGGCCCGGGGTTTCAAACTGTCGGTGCGCACGCAGGCCACCAAAAACTGCCCTTCGCAGAGCAGCACATTATCCGTGGCCCGCCTGACCTGCTGCTTGAAGCGCAGGCTGGCACGGTTCAATTCGATTACATCAGCGCTTACCAGCAGTTCGTCATCCAGTCGCGCCGGCGCGTGGTAGCGCGCTTCGCTGGAATGCACGACGAACAACAGGCCCTCTCCGGCAAGCACAGATTGGGCAAAGCCCAGTTCCCGTAGCCGCTCGGTTCGAGCCCGTTCCATAAACTTGAGGTAATTAACGTAATACACGATGCCGCCCGCATCGGTGTCCTCGTAATAAACGCGACAACGATGTGCGAACGGCTCAAGCCCGTTTTGCGCGCGCATACTCTAGTGCTTACTCCTCAGGTTGCCAATCCGGCCAGACAACTGTTTTTCGTAGTTTCAAAGCTTTAACGCAAAAGTACCGTCGTCTGACAGTACAAACCCTGAATAAATCACCAGCAAATGTGTATCAATCGTCGACGGCGTCGAGAAACTCGTCTGCCACGGGCATCTCGCCCATGCGTGACGGAACATTCAAACCAAAGTGCAGGTAGGCATGCCGCGTCACCACCCTGCCCCGTGGCGTGCGCATGATATAGCCCTGCTGGATCAGATACGGTTCGAGCACGTCTTCAATGGTGTGGCGCTCTTCACTGATCGCCGCCGCCAGACTGTCGATACCGACCGGGCCGCCGTCGAACTTCTCGATCATGGTCAGCAGCAGCCGCCGGTCCTGGTGATCGAAACCGTGTTCATCGACGTCCAGCAGGTTCAGCGCCAGATCCGCCACCGCTTTGGTGATGTGACCCTTGGCGCGGACTTCGGCAAAGTCGCGCACCCGTCGCAGCAGACGGTTGGCAATTCGCGGCGTGCCACGGGCGCGACGGGCGATCTCGAACGAACCTTCCGGGTCCAGCGGCAGACCGAGAATCGCCGCCGAACGACTGACGATGGTTGCCAGATCCGCCGTGCTGTAGAACTCCAGGCGCTGGACGATACCGAAGCGATCACGCAACGGGTTGGTCAGCATGCCCGCGCGGGTGGTGGCGCCGACCAGTGTGAATGGCGGCAGATCGAGTTTGATCGAACGCGCCGCCGGCCCCTCGCCAATCATGATGTCGAGCTGGAAATCTTCCATCGCCGGGTACAGCACTTCTTCAACGATCGGCGACAGACGATGGATTTCGTCGATGAACAACACGTCGTGCGGCTCAAGATTGGTCAGCAACGCGGCCAGATCACCCGGGCGTTCCAGCACTGGCCCGGAGGTGCTCTTGATCGACACACCCATTTCCTGGGCAATGATGTTGGCCAGCGTGGTCTTGCCCAGCCCCGGTGGGCCGAAGATCAGGGTGTGATCGAGGGATTCACTGCGGCCACGCGCAGCCTGGATGAACAGCTCCATCTGCTCGCGCACGGTCGGCTGGCCAATGTAGTCGGCCAGACTGACCGGGCGGATGGCCCGATCCTGGACTTCTTCGCGCTCGCGCGGGCTGTGCGCGGCGGCGATCAGACGATCAGCTTCAATCACTTAAATCATTCCCTTCAGAGCGCGGCGGATCAGGTCTTCGCTGCTCAGGTTCTTGTCTTTGATCGCGGAAATCGCCTTGCTCGCTTCCTGCGGCTTGTAGCCCAGCGAGATCAACGCGCTGACCGCATCGGTCTCGGCGCTGTTGACCGGCGCCGGGCCGTCCGGCTGATTCGGCACCAGCGCGAACATCGCCGGCGAGGTTTCCCAGGCCTTGAAGCGGTCTTTCAATTCCACCAGCAGACGCTCGGCGGTCTTCTTGCCAACCCCCGGGACCTTGGTCAACGCCGAAGTGTCCTGAGATTGCACGCAGCGCACCAACTCATCGACTTCCAGGCTCGACATCAACGCCAGCGCCAGTTTCGGTCCGACCCCGTTGAGCCGGATCAGCTCGCGAAAGAAGTCTCGCTCACGCTTGCCGGCAAAACCATAGAGCAATTGCGCATCTTCGCGTACGACCAAATGGGTGTGCAGGGTCAGCGGTTCACCGACCGACGGCAACCGATAAAGCGTGGTCATCGGCACTTCCACCTCATAGCCGAGGCCATTGACATCGAGAATCAGGTGCGGCGGCTGTTTCTCAGCCAGGGTGCCGCGCAAGCGTCCAATCACGTTTTGAATCCTTGAGCGCTGGCCAGCCGTGGGCTGGCGACGATTGAAGGTGGCTTGCGCGCCGGCAACACAGGCACCGCAAAGCCACTTTCAGGAAAATTGATGCTGATGCTATCAGAGACGCAGGCGCCCGCCACGACTGCGTGCGGTTCCCAGCCCGTGCGGCAGCAGGCTTGAGCGCGTGTGCGCATGGCAAATGGCGATCGCGAGGGCGTCGGAGGCGTCGATCTGCGGCTTGCTGGTCAACTTGAGCATGTGCATGACCATCATCTGCACCTGCTCCTTATTGGCCGCACCAGTCCCGACGACGGCCTGTTTGACTTGCGTGGCGGTGTACTCGGCGATCTCCAGACACTCTTCGGCGCCGGCGACAATCGCAGCGCCCCGTGCCTGTCCGAGCTTCAGCGCCGAGTCGGCGTTTTTCGCCATGAACACTTTTTCAATACCCATGGTCACCGGGCCGTAGGTCTTGATGATTTCGCGCACGCCGCGATAGACGATTTGCAGACGCTCATGCAGCTCGCCGGAGCCGGTGCGAATGCAGCCCGAGGCCACATAGATGCAGCCACCCCGCCCGGTATCGCGAACGATCCCGTAACCGGTGATGCGCGAACCGGGGTCGATACCAAGGATTAGAGTCATAAAGCCTGCAGATTCATAAAAACGATTTACCTGACAGCCAATAGCAAATGTGGGAGCGAGCCTGCTCGCGAAGGCGGTATGTCAGCAGATACAGGTGCTGAATGACACACCGCTTTCGCGAGCAGGCTCGCTCCCACAGGGAAGACTAGTCGCTTATCAGCCAAGCTGAGCGGCGACGTCTTCCGGGATATCCGCGTTGGAGTAGACGTTCTGCACGTCATCCAGATCCTCAAGCATATCGATCAGCTTGAGCACCTTCTCCGCACCTTCCAGATCCAGCTCGGCACTGGTGGTCGGCTGCATGACGATTTCCGCATCATCGCCCTTGAACCCGGCCGCTTCCAGCGCGTTGCGCACCGCATAGAAACCGGTGAACGAGGTGAACACGTCGATCGAACCGTCGTCGTGAGTGACCACGTCATCGGCATCGGCTTCCAGCGCCGCTTCGGTCAGTGCGTCTTCATCGACACCCGGGGCGAAACTGATCTGGCCCTTGCGCTCGAACAGATAGGCCACCGAACCGTCGGTGCCGAGGTTGCCGCCACACTTGCTGAACGCATGACGCACAGCAGCAGCGGTACGGTTGCGGTTGTCGGTCATGCACTCGACCACCACCGCCACGCCGCCCGGGCCGTAACCTTCGTAAGTCAGTTCTTCGACGTTGTCCGCTTCAGTGGCACCGGCACCGCGCGCAACCGCGCGATCGATGATGTCGCGACTCATGTTGGCGCTCAACGCCTTGTCCAGGGCCAGGCGCAAACGTGGATTGGAACCCGGATCACCGCCACCCTGACGGGCCGCAACGGTCAGTTCACGGATCCACTTGGTGAAGATCTTGCCCCTCTTGGCATCCTGACGTTCTTTGCGGTGCTTGATGTTTGCCCACTTGGAATGACCTGCCATAACTTGCTCCGAATGCTCTTTGAAACCTTGCCCGCCCTGCCGAGGCAGCGGCCGGCAATTGAAAAATTCGACCTGAGAAAGAAAAAAGGCGCATCCGAAGATGCGCCTTCAGGCCCGTCTTACTCAGCCTTTGGCGTTTCGCGCAGGCGAATGTGCAGCTCGCGCAGTGCCTTGGCATCGACCACGCCCGGAGCCTGCGTCATCACGTCGGCAGCACTCTGGGTTTTCGGGAAGGCGATCACTTCACGGATCGACTGGGCGCCGGTCATCAGCATCACCAGACGGTCCAGACCGAAAGCCAGACCACCGTGCGGCGGTGCACCGTACTTCAGCGCGTCGAGCAGGAAGCCGAACTTCTCTTCCTGTTCCGCTTCGTTGATGCCCAGCAGGCGGAATACCGCTTGCTGCATTTCCTTGCGGTGGATACGGATCGAACCGCCGCCCAGCTCGGTGCCGTTCAACACCATGTCGTACGCACGGGACAGTGCGCCGGCCGGGTTGGCTTCGAGTTCCTGCGGGGTGCACTTCGGTGCGGTGAACGGGTGGTGCAGCGCCGAGAAGCTGCCGTCGTCGTTCTCTTCGAACATCGGGAAGTCGACGACCCACATTGGTGCCCACTCGCAGGTCAGCAGCTTGAGGTCGTGACCGAGCTTGATGCGCAGCGCGCCCAGGGCTTCGCTGACGATCTTGGCCTTGTCGGCACCGAAGAACACGATGTCGCCATCGACTGCGCCAACGCGATCGAGGATCACGTTGAGCTTGTCTTCCGGGATGTTCTTCACGATCGGCGATTGCAGACCTTCAACACCGGCGGCACGCTCGTTGACCTTGATGTACGCCAGGCCCTTGGCACCGTAGATGCCGACGAACTTGGTGTAGTCGTCGATCTGCTTGCGCGGCATGCTCGCCCCGCCTGGAACACGCAGTGCGGCGATGCGGCACTTCGGATCGTTGGCCGGGCCGCTGAACACCTTGAATTCAACTTCCTTGAGCTGGTCGGCAACGTCGACCAGTTCCAGCGGAATACGCAGGTCCGGCTTGTCCGAACCGTAGCGGCGCATGGCTTCTTCGAAGGTCATGTGCGGGAATTCGCCGAATTCCAGATCCAGCACTTCCTTGAACAGGTTGCGGATCATCTGCTCGGTCAGGCCCATGATCTCTTTTTCATCGAGGAAGCTGGTCTCGATGTCGATCTGGGTGAATTCCGGCTGGCGGTCGGCACGCAGGTCTTCGTCACGGAAGCACTTGGCGATCTGGTAGTAACGGTCGAAGCCGGCCACCATCAGCAGTTGCTTGAACAGCTGCGGCGATTGCGGCAGGGCGAAGAACGAACCGGCGTGGGTACGGCTCGGCACCAGATAGTCACGCGCGCCTTCCGGAGTGGCCCGGGTCAGGATCGGCGTTTCGACGTCGAGGAAGCCGTTCTCGTCGAGGAAGCGACGGATGCTGGTGGTCATGCGCGAACGCAGACGCAGCTTCTCGGCCATTTCCGGACGACGCAGATCGAGGAAGCGATAGCGCAGGCGGGTTTCTTCGCCGACGTCGGAGAACTCGTTGAGCGGGAACGGCGGGGTTTCCGACTCGTTCAGCACTTCCAGTTCATAACCGAGCACTTCGATCATGCCCGAGGCCATGTTGGCGTTGGTCGCGCCGGCCGGACGCAGACGCACCTTGCCGGTGATCTTCACGACGTATTCGCTGCGCACGCGATCGGCGGCGGCGAAGCTCTCGGCGCGATCCGGGTCGAACACCACCTGGGCCAGACCATCACGATCACGGATGTCGAGGAAAATCACCCCGCCGTGGTCGCGGCGACGGTGAACCCATCCGCAAAGGGTAATTTCCTGGCCTTCCAGGCTTTCGTTCAGTTGGCCGCAATAGTGGCTGCGCATCATGGTGTGGTTCGCTTCTCGTAATTCGAAATTCGGTGGAGATCCCGCCGCCATCAAGCAAGGCGGAAACTCACGCGTGTCGTTCGTTCAGGGTTGGAACCCTAGTCAGCTTTGTCGCCACCGGCCAGATTCTTCTTGGCTCCGGTCTTGAAGTCGGTCTCGTACCAACCGTTGCCGCTGAGGCGAAAACCCGGCATGGACAGCTGCTTCTTCAGTTCGGGCGCCTGGCAGGCAGGGCAATCGACCAACGGTGCGTCGCTGATCTTCTGAATGGCTTCCAACTGATGACCACAGGAAGCACATTGGTAATCGTACATTGGCATGGAGGTGTCTCGGCGATCAGATTGCTGCCGCGCGCAGGGCTTTGCGGCGAAAGCGCGGGATTATATCGATTAAATGCAGGCTGTGCAGCCGTAACGCTGCACAGCCTGCAACCTCGTTGCAACCGCCGTTTCAGCGCGAAACGGCGGGTGCGAGATCTTTGATCCCTTTCATGACACAAACCACCCGTACCAGCGCACTGAAATTCTTCACCCCGCCGTAACGCAGATGCACCTCGCGATCGACGTGGGATAACAGTGTGCTGACCGAACAATGATTGTCCTCGGCCATGCCGCCGAGAATATTCCAGTAGACCTGCTCCAGGCGCAGGCAGGTCGCAAAACCGTTGAGGCGAATCGATCGCGACAACGGCCGGATCAGATTCATGTCGAACTCGCTGACAAACGGGTCGACTTTAATTACGTGCCGCGAAGCCGACATCCTGTCGCTTCGCCTGTCTCCTTCTACCATAGCGTTGACACTCCTTTGCCATGACTGCTGATTTATAAGGCAACATCCTGCGCCTTCATAAAAACCCAGTGACAAAGTTAGCGCCATACGACTTGTTGACCAGCCTCGTAGGATAAGCCAACGACAACGGTAAGAGTCTGGAGAGCATGCGGACGACCTCACGCCGTCCGCAGCGGCCGGGTCACTCCTCGAGCAGCGCGCGCAGCATCCACGCAGTTTTCTCGTGCACTTGCATACGCTGGGTCAGCAGGTCAGCGGTCGGCTCGTCGCTGACCTTGTCCAGCAGCGGGAAGATACCGCGCGCGGTGCGGGTCACCGCTTCCTGGCCTTCGACCAATTGCTTGATCATGTCCTCGGCGCTCGGCACACCGACTTCTTCTTTAATAGAAGAAAGACGCGCGTAGGTCGCGTAGGCACCCGGCGCCGGGAAGCCCAACGCGCGGATACGCTCGGCGATCGAATCGACGGCCAGCGCCAGCTCGTTGTATTGCTCCTCGAACATCAGATGCAGCGTGCGAAACATCGGGCCAGTGACGTTCCAGTGAAAGTTATGGGTCTTCAGATACAGCACGTAGGTGTCCGACAGCAGCCGCGACAGCCCTTCGACGATGGATTTGCGGTCTTCTTCGCTGATACCGATATCAATTGCCATGCTTACCCCCTAACAGTGATTGAATTCATCCAGCAGGTTCAGCCCCACTTTAGCAAGGCATTCGCCGGTATGCAGCCATGAAAGGGCGAACAGACTGCGACAAATCGACCGTTTCTCTGCCGCTGGCCGGGCTGATTTGAGTAGCCGCAGGCTTTGCTGTTAAATAGGCAGTGTGTCGCCATGCCCTATTTTTCGGGGCGTTGCGCATAGGCTGATGCCGTGTACGTGTCCACCGCCTCTTATTTTGTCCTGAAGCGAACCGTGCGCCTTCAGCTCTTCCTTGTGAGCCGTCATAACGTGAGCCAATCAAAATGTTGAAAATCGTCCACCTGCTAATGGGCGCAGCAGCCTTGCTGCTGTCGTTCATACCCAGCCTGAAAGCCGAAGCCGTTCCTTACCTGCAACAGCCCGATGCACTTTACCTGGCCTTTTTCGGCCTGCTGAACCTGGTCATCGCTCCAGTGATTCCCTACTGGAACAAAGGCCCGCGCCAGCATCTGCAAAATCTGGTCAGCGCCCTTCTGGTACTGACTGTCGTCCTGCAAACCTTGACCCTTATCGCGCCGATGCCGGTCATCGCTGGCCAGCCGGCGGTGTTGTTCAGCCTGGTGATCGCCCTGGTTGCCGTGCTGCTGCATTTGGCTGTCAGCTTCTACAAATCGTCACCGGCCGCTGCGCCGACTACCTATGACATGAGCAATCGCGATACCGGCACCGTGAAGTGGTTCAACACTTCCAAGGGTTTCGGGTTTATCTCCCGGGATTCCGGCGATGATATTTTCGTGCACTTTCGCGCCATTCGTGGCGAAGGCCACCGCGTCCTGGTCGAAGGCCAGCGCGTCGAGTTCTCGGTGATGAACCGCGACAAGGGCCTGCAAGCCGAGGACGTGATCGCCGCTCTGCCGCGTCGCTGATCCAAAGCAAAAAAACCGCGAACAGCCTGGCTGTTCGCGGTTTTTTTATGCCTGCCGAATGGCTCAATAATGCGGCGGTGGCGCATCTTCTTCAAAAGCACCGAACTGCCCGACCATTTCTTCGTGACGCTTGATCAGCGCTTCCATCTGCAATTGCAGGCGCTCGATGACTTTCTGCTGGGCCACCAGCACATCGTTCAAAGCCTGAATGGTGTCATCCTGAAAGGCCAGACGGCTTTCCAGATCGGTTACGCGCTCTTCAAGGCTCATGACTCAGCCCTCCACAAAGGTGAATTCTTCGGTCAGCACCAGACGCAAGCGCTCGCGAATGGCTGCTACCTGTTCCGCGCTGTACGGCTTGGCCGGGTGCCTGCCCCAGACCGGCGCCGGCCAGGCGGCGTCGTCGCGTTTACGCACGATCACATGCATGTGCAACTGACTGACAACGTTACCCAGGGTTGCCACGTTCAGCTTGTCGGCGTCGAACGAATCCTTGAGTAACTCGGCAAGGGTGTTGGTTTCCCGCCATAGCTGTTGCTGATCGGCGACATCCAACTGAAACAACTCGCTTATATCCTCGCGACGAGGTACCAGGATGAACCAAGGGTAATTGCTGTCGTTGGACAGCAACAGCCGGCACAACGGAAAGTCGCCGATGACCAGGGCGTCCTGTTGAAGTCGTGAATCCAAAGCAAACACTGTGAGCACTCCCGCTGATCCTATGACTCAGCTTAGCGGCGGCGCCGTGAAAGCAGCGCGCCAAGCGACAGAACGGCAGCATACCTGCGAATGCAGCGGGCTTCACGCTTCCCTCCGACAGTAATTCAGTAAGCGCGCCGACATAAGA
The DNA here is from genome assembly GCF_946901175.1 of Pseudomonas sp. Marseille-Q5117. Taxonomy (NCBI): domain Bacteria; kingdom Pseudomonadati; phylum Pseudomonadota; class Gammaproteobacteria; order Pseudomonadales; family Pseudomonadaceae; genus Pseudomonas; species Pseudomonas sp. Marseille-Q5117. The sequence goes on from NZ_CAMPPP010000004.1 coordinate 223,803, forward strand.
CATTTATCTCGCCGACGCACCAATACAGCCCCGGACATGAGCCTTGACGTGAAGATCCGCATGAAAACCCCTGATCTGTCGACCCTCGAATCGGGCGGCGCCAGTTTTACTCGGGCCCGATTGTGATTTTTTTGCACCAAAACTGCACAACACGTCTACGCTCAGTGGGTCGGGCATCCGCCAAATACTCAATGCGGGGTGAACCGGTAACGTTTTTGGTTGTCCTGCGCGTCTTTGGTGCGTTGCAACACCATTGGGGGATCGTCGTCAAGCCCGTAACAAAACAGCCCCGAGACCCCGTTTTCACAAGGTTTTCACATCTGAGAGCTGCACACAGAAAAATAACCGCAGCGTTTTTGCGGTTTGTGCACGCTTGTTGCATTCGTAAAGGTATGGACTATAAGCGCACCACTGGAAGTGGTCGCCTGAAGCCAATAAAAACAGTGGCAGGGTTGCCCGATGGAGATTCAAGTGTTTTGCCAGGGACTCTTTTTTAGCGATGCAAAAAGGCCCGGAAACAGCGATAAAGTTGTCAGCCCGGTTGCATCGGTACTGTGGATTTGCGACATCCAGCGCTCCTTCTGCGACAACGCCGTAAAGAGGCTGAAAGGTTGATTTCGCAAGTATCGCCAACAATGTCGGCGTGATATAAGTTTGCGCCGACACAAAAAGAAAGAGCCGCCCAGATAATAAAACAGGTGGGACGGCAGTACTCTTCTAAAAACCAAAGGAGCAAATCACGATGCGCGTGATGAAGTGGAGCATGATCGCCCTGGCTGTTGCAGCAGGCACCTCGCAGTTCGCAATGGCGTCTTCTCAGGATGAATCGAAAGGTTTTGTTGAAGACAGCAGCTTCAGCGTCAAGACTCGCATGCTGTATATGAACCGTGATTTCAAGAACGAAAACCTGAAAAGCAGCCCGTCGGGTGAGCGCCAGGGCTATCGTGAAGAAACCGGTATTGGCATGCATGCCATTTACGAGTCCGGCTTCACCCAAGGCACCATCGGTGTAGGTGTAGACGCTTTCGGTCTTGGCTCCATCAAGCTGGACACTGGACGCGGCCGCACTGGCAACGGTCTGTTCGCTCCCGATAGCGACGGCAGAGCTGAAGATACTCAGTCGAAAAGCGGTGGAGCAGTCAAGTTCCGTCTTTCCGACACCGTCCTGAAATACGGTAACCAGTTTGTCGCCAGCCCGGTTTTTTCCACCGACGACAGCCGCTTGCTGCCTGAGACCGCTACCGGCACCATGCTCGTATCCAAAGAGATCCCGGGCCTGGAACTGAGCGCAGGTCGCTTTACCGCGCTGAGCGCGCAAAGCCAGATGGGTCGTGACTCCATCGTTGAAGGTGGCCTGAAATCCGCTGACATCGCCGGTGCTACCTATCAGTTCACCGACAGTTTTGTCGCCGGTGTTGCAGCATCCGACGTGGAAGACCACTTCAAGAAGCAATACGTCAATCTGAACTACACCCTGCCGATCAACGACGAACAGTCTCTGAACTTCGATTTCAACGGGTACAAGAGCAAGAGCCAAGGTCAAGACCTGTCCGGCGACATCGACAACCGCATCTGGTCCCTTAGCGCTGCTTACAGCATCGGCGCGCACAAATTCACCCTCGCCCACCAGCGCTCCAGCGGTGACACCGGTTACGTGTACGGCGTGGACGGCGGCGGCACTATCTTCCTCGCCAACTCCGTGCAGTACTCTGACTTCAACGGTGCAGACGAGCGTTCGTGGCAGGGCCGTTATGACCTGAACATGGCCACCTTCGGCGTACCTGGTCTGAGCTTCATGACCCGTTACATCAAAGGTGACAACATCAGCACCGGCGCTGAAGAGGGCAAAGAGCACGAACTGGACTTCGAATCCAAATACGTTATGCAAAACGGTCCAGCGAAAGACTTGTCTTTCCGCCTGCGTAGCGCCTGGTATCGCTCCAACACTTCTTACAACGGTGGTGATAACAACGACCTGCGTTTGATCGTTGAATATCCACTGAGCATCCTCTAATAAGGTTGCGAAGCTGACGTACTGTAGAGCTCTGCTCTAACAAAACCGCCCTCCTGAATCAGGAGGGCGGTTTTTTTATGGATGAATAACTGATCAAACAGAAAAAACATTAGCCAGCTACTTATTAGCCCGCATAGTTTTATCCCGCCGATAAAAAACCCGAGAGTGCGCACACTGCTCGGGTTTTATATTAGTTGCTGACTGCCAAGCCAACTTCAAAGACGATTACTGCGTGGCAGATTCCTGCACTACGCGTATAACCCGCTGCGGAAACGGAATATCAATCCCGGCAGCCTTCAAACGATCTCGCGCCTGTTCATTGAACATGAACATCACATCCCAATAATCCGCAGTTTTAACCCATACGCGCAGGGAAACAGTGATCGAGCTGTCACCCAATGTCGAAATCACTGCCTGTGGCTCCGGGTCCTGCATGACGCGGGGATCCTTGGCCAGATCCAGCAATACCTGACGGGCCTTCTGCAGATCCGCTTCGTAATCCACGCCCACATCGAACACGACTTTGCGGGTTGGCTGGCGGTTGGTGTTGGTGATGATGCCGTTCGACAGGTTGCCGTTGGGCAGGATGATGGTCTTGTTGTCGCCGGTACGCAGCACGGTGTGGAAAATCTGGATGCTGTCGACGGTACCCGCTACACCTTGGGCTTCGATCCAGTCACCGATACGGAACGGACGGAACAGCAGAATCAGCACGCCGCCAGCGAAGTTGGCCAGGCTGCCTTGCAAGGCCAGACCGATCGCCAGACCGGCAGCACCGATGGCCGCGACGAACGAGGTGGTTTCGACGCCGATCATCGACGCGACGCTGACAATCAGCAGCACCTTGAGAATGATATTGGCCAGGCTGCTGATAAAGCCTTGCAGCGCGAGGTCGGCATTGCGCAGAGCGAGCAGACCGCCGAGTTTCTGCGTGACCTTGTTGATCAGCCACCAGCCGATGGCCAGGGTAATCACTGCCAGCAGTACGCGGCTGCCGTATTCCATGATCATCGGGATCCACGCCTGGGACGCCTTGACCAGGTGGTCCACTTCCGCATTCAAATCCATGTTCTATCTCCTGATTTCCGGCTTCCCGGGGTGTATTCAAAACAACTGTGGGAGCGAGCCTGCTCGCGAATGCGGCGTGTCAGTCAACTTTTCGCTGAATGAAACACCGCATTCGCGAGCAGGCTCGCTCCCACATAGCCTTCAGACCAAGCTTAGTCGCGGAAGTTGTTGAACTGCAGCGGCATGCCGAATTCCTTGGCACGCAGGGCCGCGATCGCTTCCTGCAGGTCGTCGCGCTTCTTGCCAGTGACACGCACCTGCTCGCCCTGAATGGCGGCCTGGACCTTGAGCTTGGCTTCCTTGATGTGGCCGACGATCTTCTTCGCCAGCTCTTTGTCGATGCCTTCCTTGAGGATGGCGTCCTGCTTCATCAGCTTGCCCGAAGCGTAGGCGTCCTTGACCTCGAGGCATTGCACGTCGATCTTGCGCTTGGTCAGCGCCAGCTTGAGGATTTCGATCATCGCTTCGAGCTGGAAAGCGGCTTCGGCGGTGAGGCTGACGGTCAGGTCTTTTTCCTTGAACTCGAAGCTGCCTTTGCCTTTCAGGTCATAACGACGATCGAGTTCCTTCACGGCGTTCTCGACCGCGTTGGTGAGTTCGTGTTTGTCCAGTTCGGATACCACGTCGAACGACGGCATGTAATCTCTCCAATAAAAAGGCGCGCTCGATGTGGATGGAGCGCGCTTGGCTTGCGGTTAAAATCGGGCTCATTATAACGGGTCTTTTCCTACCGATACGGCGAGCCGCACATGCCTGCAAGCAATCGAGCAAAAAACTGATGTCGACCACCTGGCACGTACTTGGCGCCGGCAGCCTCGGCACACTCTGGGCGACACGTTTGGCTCGCGCCGGCTTGCCGGTGCGCCTGATCCTGCGTGATGCGGCGCGCTTGCAAAGCTACGAGGCAGTGGGCGGATTGACCCTGGTAGAAAACGGACAAGCTCATACCTATGCAGTTCCCGGCGAAACCCCGGACAGCCCCGAGCCGATTCGCCGATTGCTGGTTGCGTGCAAGGCCTATGACGCCGAAGAGGCCGTCGCCCGCCTCGCTTCCCGCCTCGCGCCGGACGCCGAACTGATCCTCCTGCAAAACGGCCTCGGCAGTCAGGACGCCGTCGCCGCGCGGGTGCCACAGGCGCGCTGCATCAGCGCCTCCAGCACCGAGGGCGCGTTCCGTGATGGCGATTGGCGCGTGGTGTTCGCCGGTCACGGGTTCAACTGGCTGGGCGATGGCGCAAATCCGCTGGCGCCGGTCTGGCTGGACGATCTGCAAGCGGCGAACATTCCCCATGAATGGAGCGCCGACATCCTTACTCGCCTGTGGCGCAAACTGGCGCTGAACTGCGCGATCAACCCGCTGACCGTGTTGCACAACTGCCGTAACGGCGGGCTGAGCGAGCATCACTGCGAAGTTGCCACACTCTGTGCTGAATTGACCGAACTGCTCGAACGCTGCGGCCAACCCGCTGCGGCGGACAATCTGCAAGCGGAAGTCGAACGAGTGATCCACGCCACCGCCGCCAATTACTCTTCGATGTATCAGGACGTCGCCAACCAGCGCCGCACCGAGATCAGCTATCTGTTGGGCCACGCCTGCAAAGTTGCCGAGCGCCATCAGTTGCATCTGCCGCATCTACACCAGTTGCAGCAACGCCTGATCGCTCATCTGCACAAGCGTGGATTGCCCAGCGACTGAGCAGCCGCTAGGCTGACGACTTGTTCCTCTGCTGCGATAAACCTGATGCCATTGCGCCAGCGCCTTGAAAACCTGCCGGTCGGCCAGAAACTGCTGGCTGCCCTGCTGGTGTTGTTGACCACGGTTCTGCTGGTCGCCAACCTGACCTTTATCAGCGCCGCCTACTACATTTCTCAGGAAAGCATGGCGCCTCAGGCCCTGCAGACCATCGGCCGGCTGATCGCCAATCCGAGTCTGGTCAGCGATGCGCTGGAGTCACCGCGCAGCGCCGAGCGCCTGCTCAAGGAGCTCGACAGTTATTCACCGCTGCGTGCCGCCGCCCTGTACGACGGCAAGGGCGAACGCCTGGCGCAAGTGCAGCGCGGCGAAAAACTCAGCCTCCCCGAGCGCTACCGCCACGTCGAAGCCTGGCAACTCACCGAGTTCCGCAGCAACCAACTGATCACCCTGCCACGCCCCGGTGCCGCGCCGGGGCATCTGTTGCTGGTCGCCAGCAGCGAACTGCCGATGGCGTTCTACACCGGCACCCTGACCGCCAGCCTCGGCATCCTGATCTTCAGCGTACTGCTGTGGCTGGTCATCGCCCGGCAGATCAAGCGCCTGATTACCCGGCCGATTCACCAGCTGGAGGAATTGTCCCGGCAGGTCACCCGCGAAGAGAACTACGCCTTGCGCGCTGCACGCGGCAACCATGACGAAATCGGCAGTCTGGCCGAGGCGTTCAACACCATGCTTTCGCGCATCGAAGCCCGCGAGCAGCAGCTCAAACGCGCACGCGACGACTCACAGGCCGCCTACGATCAGGCGCAGGGGCTGGCCGAGGAAACCCGCCACACCAACCGCAAACTGGAGCTGGAAGTCCAGGTGCGCAGCAAGATCGAGAAGAAACTCACCGGCTTCCAGAATTACCTCAACAGCATCATCGACTCGATGCCCTCGGCGCTCATCGCTCTCGACGAGCAGCTTTACGTCACTCAATGGAATCAGGAAGCCAGCGCCCTCTCCGGCACACGCCTGGATGAGGCGCTGAACCAGCCGATCTTCCTCGCCTTCGAACCGCTCAAGCCGTTTTTGCCGCAGCTCAAGGCCACCGTCGAACAGCACACCGTGGCCAAAGTCGACCGGGTGACCTGGTTCAAGGACGATGAACCCAAGCATTATGCGCTGACGTTTTATCCGCTGATGGGCGGTGCCGGGCGTGGCGTGGTGATCCGTATCGACGACATCACTCAGCGTCTGTCGCTGGAAGAAATGATGGTGCAGTCGGAGAAAATGCTCTCGGTCGGTGGCCTTGCGGCCGGCATGGCCCACGAAATCAACAACCCGCTCGGCGCGATCCTGCACAACGTGCAGAACATTCGTCGGCGTCTGTCGGCGGATCTGCCGAAGAACATCGAGACCGCCGAACAATTGGGCATCGAACTGGACACGGTGAACCGCTACCTGCAAGGCCGCGAAGTCCCGCAACTGCTCGACGGCATTCAACAGGCCGGCGCCCGCGCGGCGAAAATCGTCACGCACATGCTCAGCTTCAGCCGCCGCAGCACTCGGCAAATGGCGCCGTGCGATCTGCCGGCATTGATTGATCAAGCCGTGGAAATCGCCGGTAACGACTTCGATCTGGCCATCGGCTTCGACTTCAAGGGCCAGGCGATCATTCGCCAGTTCGACCCAGCCCTCGGTCCGGTGCCGGGCACCGCCAACGAGCTGGAACAGGTGCTGCTCAATCTGCTGAAGAACGCCGCGCAGGCGATTCATCAGCGTGAAGACGACAGCGAGCCGGGCCGGATCATTCTGCGCACCAGGCTCAATCCGCCGTGGGCCGAGATCCAAGTCGAAGACAACGGCATCGGCATGAGCGAGAACGTGCGCAAGCGTACCTTCGAGCCGTTCTTCACCACCAAGGAAATCGGCCAAGGCACCGGCCTGGGCCTGTCGGTGTCGTACTTCATCATCACCAACAATCACAAGGGCCAGATGGAAGTGCAGTCGGCGCCCGGCCAGGGCCCTTGCTTCCCCCTGCGTCTGCCGCTGGCGCAACCGGCGCCGCTGACCACCGAAACCAATCCACTACCGAGGTAACCCATGGGCTTCCGCCTGTCGAAGATCTACACCCGCACCGGCGACAAAGGCGAAACCGGCCTCGGTGACGGCCGCCGCGTTCCCAAGGATCACCCGCGTATCGAGGCGATCGGCGAGGTCGATACGCTGAACAGTCAGGTCGGCGTGCTGCTCGCCGGTTTGCTCGCCGAGCGCGCAGTGCATCCAGGGCTGAATGAAATCATCGACGTGTTGGCGCCGTGTCAGCATCGCCTGTTCGACCTCGGCGGTGAACTGGCGATGCCGGAATATCAGGCGTTGAACGAGGCTGAAATCGAGCGGCTGGAAGCAGCGATCGATGTGTGGAATGAAGAGCTGGGGCCGCTGGAAAACTTTATCTTGCCGGGTGGTTCAATGTTGATTGCGCAGGCGCATGTCTGCCGCAGTCTGGCGCGCGGTGCCGAGCGGCGGTGTCAGCATTTGAACTCGGTTGAGCCATTGGCCGGGGTTGGCCTGGCGTATATCAATCGATTGTCGGATTTGCTGTTTGTTGTGGCGCGGTTGATTGCGCGGCGGCAGGGGGTGGCGGAGATTTGGTGGCAGCCGGCGGCGAAACCTGAAGGAAAGTAGCGCCTGTCAGGGCGCTTCGCGAGCAGGCTCGCTCCCACATTGCCTGCATCCTGACTGGAGAAATGCAATCCACTGTGGGAGCGAGCCTGCTCGCGAAGAGGCCGCTAGCCTCAATCGAGAATCAAGCTTCTGGCCAGAACGCCCGAATCCCCGCCACACCCTGAGCCCCAACACCCCAGGCTTTCTCGCACTCCGCCGGCCCTACTCCACCGAGCAGAAACACCGGTTTGCTGAAACCCTCAATCAGTGCCGCAGCCTGTTCCCAACCCAATGGCTGTGCATCCGGGTGCGTCAAAGTCGGCTGCACCGGCGACAGGGTGACGAAGTCGACGCCCATCTGCGCGGCCAGTGCCAGCTCTTCAGCGTTATGGCACGACGCTGCGAGCCAGCGCTCGGCTGGCAACGGACGTCCTGCCGCTGCGTATTTACGCAGTTGTGCAGCGGTGATGTGCCAACCGGCAGACGGGAAATCGCCGAGCCATTCGAAGGGCCCTTTGATCATCAACTGTGCCTTGCCCGCGCACAGGCCGACCGCGTCGACTGCCAGATCACGATATTTCGGGTCGTAGCCGTTGGGTGCGCGCAGCTGGATCAATTTGATGCCGCCGGCAATCGCTTTCTGGATGCCGCGCAACAAGGCCGGGCCTTCCAGATCTTCCGGAGTGATCAGGTATTCGGCAGGCAAGCGCGCTGCCGCGACGATTGGCTGGTTGGCTGCCGGAAACTCATAGTCGATCAATTCCCTGGCAGTGACCCAAGCCAGTGGCTGACCTTCCGCGCCGTGGGGCTCGCCGCTGAACGCCGAGACTTCCCAGACATCCAGCAAGACCTGTTTGTCCGGGTAATCGTGGCGAACCTTGATCAGCGGCCGCGCAGCATCAACGATGATGCCCAGCTCTTCGTGCAGCTCGCGAGCCAGTGCCGATTCGACAGACTCGTCAGCCTCGACCTTGCCACCGGGAAACTCCCACAAGCCGCCCTGATGCTGGGTGTCGGCACGGCGGGCGATAAGAATTTTGCCGGCGCCGTCACGGATGACGGCAGCGGCGACGTGGACGCGTTTCACGGGTTCAATTCCTCCAGTCCAGCCTTTTGCCACGCTTTGAAGGCGGGCCATTGGTAGACGGTTTCAACGTAAGCTTCGTCGACCGCTGGCAGCTTCACCTGATAGGTGCGCAAGCGCACGGCGATCGGCGCGAAGAAGGCATCGGCGAGACTGACACGACCGAACAGGTACGGCCCCTCTTCCGTGGCTGCCGCGCGGCATTCGGCCCATAGCGCGAGCATGCGTTCGATATCGACCTTCACTTCTGGCGGCACCGGGTTCAGCGGTGCGTCCTGGCTGAGGTTGAACGGCATGTGGTTACGCATGGCGAAGAAACCGCTGTGCATTTGTGCGCAGGCCGAGCGGGCCTGGGCGCGGGCGAAGGTATCGCTCGGCCAGAGTTGCTCGGACGGAAACTGTTCGGCGAGGTATTCGGCGATGGCCAGCGAATCGGCGATGGTGCCACGGGTGGTTTGCAGCAGCGGCACCTTGCCGGTCGGCGAATGCTTGAGCAGGCGCTCGCGGGTGTCGGGCTTGCCGAGCTTGATCAGCTCCTCGCTGTAGGGTGCGCCGGTCAGTTCAAGCGCCAGTGCCGCACGCAGGGACCAGGAGGAAAGCAGTTTGTCGCCGATGATCAGGTGCAGGGACATGGTGTGGCGCCTTTTCGTCAGAGGAATGCTTCTGAATGGGTTGTGTCCGGATCGCCGTTTTCGCGAGCAGGCTCGCTCCCACAGAAAACCGAACTGCAGCGAGAATACCCTGTGGGAGCGAGCCTGCTCGCGAATGGAGCGGCTCGGTCCCGGATCAGGTCAAGTACGGTATTCAGCGTTGATCTTCACGTACTCATGCGACAGGTCGGTGGTCCAGATGGTTTCGCTGCATTCGCCGCGGCCCAGTTCGATGCGAATGGTGATTTCTTCCTGCTGCATCACCGCCGAGCCCTGGGCTTCAGTGTAGGTCGCGGCGCGGGCGCCACGGCTGGCGATGCACACGTCGCCGAGGAACACGTCGATCTTGCTCACGTCCAGATCCGGCACGCCGGCACGGCCCACGGCAGCGAGGATACGGCCCCAGTTCGGGTCAGAGGCGAACAGCGCGGTCTTGATCAGCGGCGAGTGGGCCACGGTGTAACCGACGTCCAGGCATTCCTGGTGGTTGCCGCCGCCATTCACTTCAACGGTGACGAACTTGGTCGCGCCTTCGCCGTCGCGCACGATGGCCTGGGCGACGTCCATGCACACTTCGAACACCGCTTGCTTCAGCTTGGCGAACAGCTCGCCTTCAGCGCGGGTGATCTCAGGCAACGCGGCCTTGCCAGTGGCGATCAGCATGCAGCAGTCGTTGGTCGAGGTGTCGCCGTCGATGGTGATGCGGTTGAACGACTTGTTGGCGCCGTCGAGCATCAGGTTGTGCAGCACCTCGCGGGAGACTTTGGCGTCGGTGGCGATGTAACCCAGCATGGTCGCCATGTTCGGGCGAATCATGCCGGCGCCTTTGCTGATGCCGGTGACAGTGATGGTCACGCCGTCATGCTCGAACTGGCGGCTGGCGCCCTTGGGCAGGGTGTCGGTGGTCATGATGCCAGTGGCGGCGGCTTCCCAGTTGTTCTCCGACAGGTCGTCCAGCGCGGCTTGCAGTGCGCCTTCGATTTTTTCGACCGGCAGCGGCTCGCCGATCACACCGGTGGAGTACGGCAGAATCTGGCTGGCATCGACGCCGGTCAGCTCGGCCAATTTAGCGGTGGTGCGCTCGGCAGCCGCCAAGCCAGGCTCGCCGGTGCCGGCGTTGGCATTGCCGGTGTTGGTCAGCAAGTACCGCACGGCATTGTGCACGCGCTTTTTCGCCAGGATCACCGGCGCGGCGCAGAACGCGTTCAGGGTGAACACGCCAGCCACGGTCGAACCTTCAGCACAGCGCATCACCACTACATCCTTGCGCCCCGGGCGCTTGATGCCGGCCGAGGCGATACCGAGTTCAAAACCGGCAACCGGGTGCAACGTTGGCAAAGGACCAAGACCAACAGCCATGAATGCGCTCCTTACTCAATGATGTCAGCACCGTCACGGAAAAGGACGGTGGGATAAATGGCAAAACGCCGCGACGGCAGGAGCCGGTCGCGGCGCGGGGTGTTCAGCGATTGAAACGGGTTTTACTGGATCTGCCCGTGGCAATGCTTGTATTTCTTGCCCGAACCGCAGTAGCACAGTTCGTTGCGGCCCAGCTTCTGCTCGTTGCGCACCGGGGCAGCGGCGGTGGCCAGTGCCACATCGACCTCTTCACCCAACGCTTCCGGCTGATCCAGCCCAGGCGCTTCGGCATGTTCGAACTGCATGCGCGCCGCCAGTGCTTCGGCTTCCTGACGCAGGCGTTGCTCTTCGGCTTCCGGATCTTCGCGGCGAACCTGAACGTGCGAGAGCACGCGGATCGAGTCGCGCTTGATCGAATCGAGCAGCTCGGAGAACAGCGTGAACGACTCGCGCTTGTATTCCTGCTTCGGGTTCTTCTGCGCATAGCCACGCAGGTGAATGCCGTGACGCAGGTGATCCATGGTCGACAGGTGGTCTTTCCACAGGTCGTCGAGTACGCGCAGGACGATCTGCTTCTCGAACGAGCGCAGCGCCTCGGCACCGGCCTGATCTTCTTTCTCGTTGTAAGCCGCCATCAGCTCGGTCATGAGCTTCTCGCGCAGGGTTTCTTCGTACAGGTGATCGTCTTCGTCGAGCCATTGCTGGATCGGCAGTTTCACGCCGAAATCGCTTTCGATCGACGCTTCCAGACCGGCGACGTCCCACTGCTCTGGCAGCGATTGCGGCGGAATGTGGGCGCTGACGGTAGCGTTGAGCACGTCCTGACGGAAGTCGGCGATGGTTTCGCCGATGTTGTCAGCGGCCAGCAACGTGTTACGCATGTGATAGATCACTTTACGCTGCTCGTTGTTGACGTCGTCGAACTCGAGCAGTTGCTTGCGGATGTCGAAGTTGCGGCCTTCAACCTTGCGCTGCGCCTTCTCGATTGCGTTGGTCACCATGCGGTGTTCGATCGCTTCGCCCGGCTGCATGCCCAGAGCCTTCATGAAGTTCTTCACCCGGTCAGAGGCGAAAATGCGCATCAGGCTGTCTTCCAGCGACAGGTAGAAGCGGCTCGAACCGGCATCGCCCTGACGGCCGGCACGGCCACGCAGCTGGTTGTCGATACGGCGCGATTCGTGACGCTCGGAAGCAATTACCTGCAAGCCGCCGGACTCCAGCACTTGCTGGTGACGCTTCTGCCAGTCGGCCTTGATCTGCGCGATCTGCTCGGGAGTCGGGTTTTCCAGCGAAGCGACTTCCACTTCCCAGTTGCCGCCCAACAGGATGTCGGTACCACGACCGGCCATGTTGGTGGCGATGGTCAGCGCACCCGGACGACCGGCCTGAGCAATGATTTCAGCTTCTTTTTCGTGGAACTTGGCGTTGAGAACCTTGTGTTCGATGCCTTCTTTGACGAGCAACTCGGACATGTGCTCGGAGGTCTCGATGGTCGCGGTACCCACCAGCACCGGACGACCGGCGGCCATGCTTTCCTTGATGTCCGCGACGATCGCCGCGTATTTCTCTTCGGCGGTGAGGAACACCAGGTCGTTGTAGTCTTTACGCGCCAACGGCTTGTTCGGCGGGATGACCATGACTTCCAGACCATAGATCTGGTGGAATTCGAACGCTTCGGTGTCGGCGGTACCGGTCATGCCGGACAGCTTGGTGTACAGACGGAAGTAGTTCTGGAAGGTGGTCGAGGCCAGGGTCTGGCTCTCGGCCTGAATGTTCAGACCTTCCTTGGCTTCGATAGCCTGGTGCAGGCCTTCGGACAGACGACGACCCGGCATGGTACGACCGGTGTGTTCGTCGACCAGTACGACCTGACCGTCCTGGACGATGTATTCGATGTTGCGGTTGAACAGCTTGTGCGCACGCAGACCGGCGTAGACGTGGGTCAGCAGGCCAAGGTTGTGCGCCGAGTACAGGCTCTCGCCTTCGGCCAGCAGGCCGACGCGGGTGAGCATTTCTTCGATGAACTGGTGACCGGCTTCGTTGAGTTCGACCTGACGGGTCTTTTCGTCAACGGTGTAGTGACCGGCCTTGGTGACCTGGCCTTCAACTTCTTCGACGTGCAGTTCCAGCTGCGGGATCAGCTTGTTGATCTCCATGTACAGCTTGGAGCTGTCCTCGGCCTGACCGGAAATGATCAGCGGAGTACGCGCTTCGTCGATGAGGATGGAGTCGACTTCGTCGATCACGGCAAAATTGAGTTCGCGCTGGAATTTTTCATCCATGCTGAACGCCATGTTGTCGCGCAGGTAGTCGAAACCGAATTCGTTGTTGGTGCCGTAGGTGATGTCGGCGGCGTAGGCGGCGCGCTTCTCTTCCGGCGGCTGGAACGGCGTCACGACGCCGACGGTCAGGCCGAGGAACTCATACAGCGGGCGCATCCAGTTGGCGTCACGGCGGGCCAGGTAGTCGTTCACGGTCACAACGTGCACGCCCTTGCCGGACAGTGCGTTGAGGTAAACACCCAGGGTGGCCACGAGGGTCTTGCCCTCACCGGTGCGCATTTCGGCAATCTTGCCTTCGTGCAGAGTCATGCCGCCGACGAGTTGCACGTCGAAGTGGCGCATGCCCATCACACGCTTGCCGGCCTCGCGGGCGACGGCGAAGGCTTCCGGCAACAGCTTGTCGAGGGTTTCCCCTTTGGCGATACGGGCCTTGAACTCGGCGGTCTTGGCGCGCAATTGATCGTCCGAAAGGGCCACCATTTGCTCTTCGAAGGCATTGACGAGCTGCACCGTCTTGAGCATGCGTTTGACTTCACGCTCGTTCTTGCTTCCAAAAAGTTTCTTTAACAAAGGCGCAAACATATCGGCAGGATCTTCCACACTAAAGGGATGGAGGGCGGCCCCGTGAGTCGCCCGTGCAGCCCTCATGGCCGCATGCGAACGAGCATTCTACCCGGAAACGGTGGTGAGGAAAGTGGCGATGTTCCACGATGCTGGCACTGCGCTTTGACGGGGCTCACTTAAAATAGGGGCGTTTTGCTCAACTTCAACCCGTCGGGGGAAAGAAGTCAGGCGTTGATTTAATGAGCAAATCAGGGACAAAAGCAATGGCCCAGAGGTTCCGCAGCTTTCTGCTACCATGGCGCCTCTGTTCCTTCAGGTGTTCGATCATGGCGTTTCGCCCTCTCACGGCCAGAGCCCCCGCCGTTCTGTTACGCGAAGCCAAACCGCTGAAAGCCATCCTCGGCCATGCCCAGCGCCTGGAGCATTTGCAGCGCCTGCTCGAAAGCCAGCTGCAACCGGCCGCCCGCGAGCATTGCCGGGTAGCCAAGTGGCGCGAAGGCGAGCTGTCACTGGTGGTCACTGACGGCCATTGGGCAACGCGCCTGCGCTATCAGCAGAAACGCCTGCAGCGGCAGCTGCAATTGTTCGAAGAGTTCGCCAACCTGACGCGGATCAAATTCAGCGTGCGCCCGCCGATCGTCCAGCACCGGGCGGTTGGACACACCATGGATTTGTCCAGCAGTGCGGCGGAGACGATTCAGTCGACGGCCGACGGGATCAGCGATCCGGGATTGCGCGCGGCGCTGGAGCGACTGGCGGCGCATGCCAAAAACAAAACCTGACCGTGCACACCATTGCCATGTGGGAGCGAGCCTGCTCGCGAAGAGGCCGTGTCAGACGACATTGATGTTGAATGACACAGCGCTTTCGCGAGCAGGCTCGCTCCCACAGTTTGGATCTCCGATTCGCCTGAGATCAGCGGCGCTTGCTGCCTCCGAGCAGAGAGCCCATCAACCCGCGCACCAACTGCTTGCCAAGGTTATTGGCCGCCTGGCGCATCGCTGATTTCAGCGCCTGCCCTGCCGCCGTGCCGAGGAATTCTCCCGCGCGGTCAGCCAGGCTCGGCTCTTCGGCCGCCGCTTTGCCCGCTGGTGTTTCAGCCTCGGGCGCCAGCCCTTTGCGTCCCATCAAGATCTCATAGGCCGACTCGCGATCGATCGGCTTGTCATAACGGCCCTTGAACGGTGAGCCGGCGATCAGTACGGTGCGCTCGGTTTCGGTCAGCGGGCCGATCCGCGATTGCGGCGGTGCCACCAGCACGCGCTGGACCATTTCCGGCGTGCCCTTCTCGGTCAGCGTGCCGACCAACGCCTCACCAATACCTAACTCAGTCAGCACCGACAGACTGTCGAACGCCGGATTCGGCCGAAAGCCATCCGCCACGGCGCGCAGAGATTTCTGCTCTTTGGCGGTGAACGCACGCAGGCCGTGTTGAATGCGCAAGCCCAACTGCGCCAGCACGTCATCCGGCAGATCCGCCGGCGACTGGGTGACGAAATACACGCCAACACCCTTGGAACGAATCAAACGCACCACTTGCTCCAGGCGTTCCTGCAACGCCTTGGGCGTGTCGCCGAACAACAAGTGCGCCTCATCGAAGAACAGCGCCAGCAGCGGCTTGTCAGCATCGCCGCGCTCGGGCAGTTGCTCGAACAACTCGGCCAGCAGCCACAGCAGGAACGTTGCGTAAACCTTCGGCGCCTCGTGCACCAGGCGGCTGGCGTCGAGCAGATGGATGCGTCCACGGCCATCGGCGCCCGGTTGCAGAATGTCTTCGAGTTGCAGCGCCGGCTCGCCGAACAGGGCTTCGGCGCCCTGCTGTTCCAGTGTCGCCAAGCGGCGCAGCAGCGCCTGGCTGGAACCGGTGGTCATCAGCGCCGCATCTTCGCCGAGCAACTGCGGATTGTCCTTGAGGTGATTGAGCAGCGCTTTCAGATCCTTGAGATCCAGCAGCAACAGCCCTTCGCGATCCGCCACCTTGAACGCCGCGTACAGCGCCGACTGCTGACTGTCGGTCAGCTCGAGCAAGCTGCCGATCAGCAACGGGCCCATTTCGCTCAGCGTGGTGCGCAGCGGATGACCGGATTCACCGTGGATGTCCCACAGCGTGACGGGATAAGCCTGCGGCGTGTGACCGAGCCAGGGCATGCCGGCGATGCGCTCGGCCACTTTGCCCTGCGGGTTGCCAGCGGCGCCGAGCCCGCAGAGGTCGCCCTTGATGTCGGCGGCGAACACCGCGACACCGGCGTCGCTGAACGCTTCGGCCAGACGCTGCAATGTCACAGTCTTACCGGTGCCGGTGGCGCCGGCAATCAGCCCGTGGCGGTTGGCCAGGCGCATGGCCTGAGCGATGGGTTGCGCGGCCGGATCAGCGCCGATAACGAGTTGCGAAGAGTCAGGCATTTTCTCACCCAATGGTTAATCTTTGATGACACATGGCCGATACATAAATTGGATAGACCCATCAGAAAATCGGGTCGGACATTTCCCTAAGGAGAGCCGGAAATATCAGTTTTTCAACCTTGCCCATAGTGCGCGTCTCTATCAAAGCACGCCCAGGACATTAAGACCTTAGCGGAACCCCAAGCCATGAACAAAAACCTGCGCTTCAGCCATAAGATTTTGCTTGCCGCCGCTCTCATCGTCATTGCCGCTTTTGCCTCGTTCACGTTGTACAACGACTTGCTGCAACGCAATGCGATCCGCGATGACCTGAACAACTACCTCAATGAAATGGGCGAGGTCACCGCCGGCAACATCCAGACCTGGCTCAGCGGGCGCATTCTGCTGATCGAGAACGCCGCACAGAACATCGCCATCAACCCGGAACCTGCCACGGTCGCCAGCCTGCTGGAACAGAAAAGCCTGACCTCGACGTTCATGGCCACCTACCTGGGCGATGCCACCGGGCATTTCACCATCCGCCCGGACGTGAAGATGCCGGACGGTTTCGATCCGCGCGTACGCCCTTGGTATAAAGGTGCCGAAAGCAGCAGCACCTCGACCCTGACCGAACCCTACATCGATGCGGCCACCGGCCAGTTGATCATCTCCATCGCCACCGCGTCGAAAAAGGCCGGGCAGAGCGTTGGCGTGGTCGGTGGTGACCTGAGCCTGCAATCGCTGGTCGACACCCTCGCCGCACGGGATTTCGACGGCATGGGCTATGCGTTTCTGATCAGCGCCGACGGCAAGATCCTCGTCCACCCGGACAAGGCTTTGGTGATGAAATCGCTGCAAGAAGCCTACCCGCAGGACACGCCGCGCATCAGCAGCGATTTCAGCGAAGTGAGCGTCGACGGCAAAACCCGCATCGTCACCTTCGCCCCGATCAAGGGGCTGCCGTCGGTGAACTGGTACATCGGCCTGTCGATCGACAAGGATCAGGCCTACTCGATGCTCAGCGAATTCCGTACCTCAGCGGTAATCGCAACCATTATTGCCGTGGCAATCATCATCGCCCTGCTCGGCATGCTGATCCGCCTGCTGATCCAGCCGCTGCACGTGATGACCCGCGCGATGGAAGACATCGCCGACGGTGAGGGCGACCTGACCAAACGCCTGAACATCGTCAATAACGATGAATTCGGCATCCTTGGCACCGCGTTCAACCGCTTCGTCGAGCGCATTCACGGTTCGATCCGCGAAGTGTCCTCGGCCACCGGCCAGGTCAACGAGGTCGCCCTGCGCGTGGTCGCAGCGTCAAACTCGTCGATGTACAACTCCGACCAGCAAGCCTCGCGCACCAGCAGCGTTGCCGCCGCGATCAATCAGCTCGGCGCCGCCGCCCAGGAAATCGCCCGCAATGCTGCGCAAGCGTCGAATCAGGCCAGCGACGCCCGTGGTCTGGCCGAGGATGGCCAGCAAGTGGTCGAGCGCAGCATCAAGGCGATGAACCAACTGTCGAGCATGCTCAGCGCGTCGAGCACCAACATCGAGTCGCTGAACAGCAAGACCGTCAATATCGGCCAGATTCTCGAAGTGATCACCAGCATTTCCCAGCAGACCAACCTGTTGGCGCTGAACGCAGCGATCGAAGCGGCGCGCGCCGGTGAGGCCGGTCGTGGTTTCGCCGTGGTGGCCGACGAAGTGCGCAACCTCGCGCACCGCACGCAGGAATCGGCACAACAGGTGCAGACCATGATCGAGGAGCTGCAAGTCGGCGCCCGGGAATCGGTGAGCACCATGAGCGACAGCCAGCGCCACAGCCAGGACAGCGTCGAGATCGCCAACCTTGCCGGCGAACGCCTGAACAGCGTGACCCTGCGCATTGGCGAGATTGATGGGATGAACCAGTCGGTGGCGACCGCGACCGAGGAGCAGACTGCGGTGGTTGAGTCGATCAATGTCGATATCACCGAGATCAACACGCTGAACCAGGAGGGAGTAGAGAACCTGCAAGCGACCTTGCGCGCGTGCTCGGATCTGGAGCAGCAGGCTTCGCGTCTCAAGCAACTGGTGGGCAGCTTCAGGATTTAAGCTGCGGCGACTGGCCACTTCGCGAGCAGGCTCGCTCCCACAGGGAAAATGCATTCCATTGTGGGAGCGAGCCTGCTCGCGAATATCTACCTTTCAACGAAACCCGACTGACACCCCACCGCGCAATCCCGACCGAACATCTATTCTGGATAAAGGTCAATCAAGGGAGAACGACACAGCGGAGGGTTGCTCATCGTGCATATCGCCGACATCACCATGTTCTACGCCCCGGCCAGCGGAGGCGTGCGGACTTATCTGGATGCCAAACACCGTCGCCTTGGCGAGCGCAATGCCATTCGCCACAGCCTGCTGATCCCCGGCGCGAGACTGGGTGAACATGACGGCATTTTCACGGTTCCGGCGCCCGCCCTGCCCTTCGGCAAAGGTTATCGCTTCCCCCTGCGCCTGGCGCCTTGGCGAAACGTCCTGCAGGATTTGCAGCCTGATCTGATCGAAGTCGGCGATCCCTACCTCACCGCATGGGCAGCGCTGGATGCGCGGCGGCAGCTGGATGTGCCGGTGATCGGCTTTTATCACTCGGATCTGCCGCTGCTGGCGGGCAATCGCATGGGCCATTGGGTCACGCCGAATGTCGAGGCTTACGTGACTCGTCTGTACGGCAATTTCGATCGTGTGCTCGCGCCAAGCCAGGTCATGGCCGACAAGCTCATCGGGCTTGGTGTACGCAATGTCCATGTGCAACCGCTGGGCGTGGATCTGCACACTTTCCATCCCGACGCCCGCGACCGCGCCCTGCGTGCCGAGCTGGGAATCGCCGAAGACACCCGCCTGCTGATCTTTGCCGGGCGCGGTTCCAAGGAGAAAAACCTGCCAGTGCTGCTCAAATGCATGCAACGCCTTGGTCCGCGTTACCACTTGCTGCTGGTCGGCTCGTCGATGCCCGCAGCGGTGCCGGACAACGTCAGCGTTATCGACGAATTCTGCCCGGCGCCGAAAGTCTCGCGGCTGATGGCCAGCGCCGATGCGCTGCTGCATGCCGGCGACCAGGAAACCTTCGGGCTGGTCATCCTTGAGGCCATGGCCTGCGGCATTCCCGTGGTGGCGGTGGCAGCCGGGGCGTTCGAAGAAATCGTCAACGAATCCTGCGGTCTGCTCTGCGCGCCGAACAATCCACAGGCCATGGCTAACGCAGTGCGCGAGCTGTTCAGTCGCGGCTGCGCCCGCCTCGGTCAACAGGCGCGCCAGCACGTCGAACGGCATTACGCCTGGGACACCGTGGTCGACAGCCTGCTCAGCCACTACCACGCGGTGCTCGGCCATACGCTGCCACGGGTGGCCAATGGTTGAAGAAATGAAAGCTGTTTGCCTGGTGTTGCATGATGTGGCGCCCTCGACGTGGGCGGATTACCAGCCCTTCGTCGAGGCTGTCGATGCCTTGGGTGATGTGCCGATGACGTGGCTGGTGGTGCCGGACTTCCATCGCCACGATGCCCTTGATGCCAACCCTGAGTTTCGCCGAGTGCTCGATGCCCGTGTCGCCCGAGGCGACGAACTGGCGCTGCACGGCTACTACCATGACGATCAGGAACCCCTGCCGAACACCCCGCGCGACTGGTTCATGCGCCGGGTCTACACCCATGAAGGCGAGTTCTATCGCTTGTCCCGCGAAGCAGCCCTGGCCCGCCTGCACGCGGGTCTGGAGATGTTTCAGCGCTACGACTGGCCGGTGCAGGGTTTCGTCGCCCCGGCTTGGCTGATGAGCAATGGCACCCGCCAGGCCTTGCGTGAATTGCCGCTCAGCTACACCAGCGATCCGCAGCATCTTTATCGCTTGCCCGACTTCAGCGCCATCGATGCACCCGGGCTGGTGTGGAGTGCGCGCAGTGCCTGGCGGCGCGGCTTGTCGAAAATCGTCAGCGACCAGCGCGAACAGCGCTGGCGCGAGGCATCGGTGATTCGCCTGGGGCTGCATCCGGTGGACATGCGTCACCGCTTTTCTCGCGATTACTGGTTGCACACGTTGCAACGCCTGCTGGCAGAGGGACGTATACCGCTGACCAAAATCGACTGGCTGTCCCGCCAGCACGGTCAGCTGGAACGCGCAGCATGAAGCGCAGCCTGTTGTTGCTGATCGGCCTGCTCGCGGCGGTGCTGATTCCGGTGCTGCTCGGCGGCGGCGAAACCTGGGCGCGCCTGCGCAGCTTCCCGCTGAACTGGCTGTTGATCATGTTCGGCATGATCCTGCTCTGCTGGGGCATCAATACGTTGCGCCTGCGTTTGTTGCTCGGCGACCAGCGTGAAAAGGTCGCGCCATTGAAAAGCCTCGGCGTGGTGATGGCCGCCGAGTTCGCGTACTGCGCCACACCGGGTGGCAGCGGCGGGCCGCTGACGATCATGGCTCTGCTCGCCCGTTGCGGCGTGCGTCCGGCGCGGGGCAGCGCGGTGTTTGCCATGGACCAGCTCAGCGATCTGCTGTTCTTTCTCTGCGCCCTGAGCGGGATTCTGATTTACGCGCTGTTCCAGCACCTGAGTGATCGCCTCGAGTGGCTGCTGACCGTCAGCGCCGTTTCGCTGTTTGGCGGTTTGTTCAGTTGCGTGTTGATCGCCCGTTATCACCGTGCCCTGATCCGCTTGAGCGGGCAGCTGTTGGCGGTGTTGAAAATCACGGCACGCACTCGCCGTCGCTGGGCGCGCAAGTTGCTGCACTTCCTCGCGGCATTTACCGATACCTTGAAACTGCCCTGGCAAACGCTGGTTCAGGTTTTTGCTCTGACCTGCGTGCACTGGCTGCTGCGCTACAGCGTGCTGTATCTGGCCTTGCGCGGGCTTGGCGCGGATTTGCAGTGGGCATGGAGTTTTCTGGTGCAGATGCTCTCGCTCGGCGCCGGCCAGTTCAGCCTGCTACCCGGCGGCGCGGGGGCTGCAGAATTGACCTCCGCCGCGCTGCTCGCACCCATGGTGGGCAAGTCCACCGCAGCGGCGGCGATCCTGATCTGGCGCGTGGTGACGTATTACTTCTATCTGCTGGTGGGCGGGCCGGTATTCGTATTGATGCTGGGCAAACCGTTGCTGAAGAAGTTGATGAACGTCAGGCAGGCTTCTTAGGTTCGTCCTGCTCTTGCTGGAGTTGCTCCCAAAGCTCGGCGGCGCCGGGGAATTCGGTGCCGTCGTCCGGGCTCATGTCATCCGGGTCGTAACGACTCAGGCAACCTTCACCAAGGGTGGCGGGGGCTTTTGAAGTGGCTTTGTCCAGTGGATCGCTCATGGCTTTTCCTCGGGCTCAAATGACAAGGGCCTGAGCGATTCAACGCCCAGGCCCTTGGTTTTTCAAGCGTGGCGTGCTCGATCAGAACACAACCGTCTTGTTGCCGTGCACCAGCACGCGGTCTTCCAAGTGATAACGCAGACCACGGGCCAGCACCATTTTCTCGACGTCACGGCCGAAACGCACCATGTCTTCGATGCTGTCGCTGTGGCTGACACGCACCACGTCCTGCTCGATGATCGGACCGGCATCCAGTTCTTCAGTGACATAGTGGCAGGTCGCGCCGATCAGTTTCACACCACGCAGGGATGCCTGGTGATACGGCTTGGCGCCGACGAACGATGGCAGGAAGCTGTGGTGGATGTTGATGACCTTGTGCGCGTATTCGCGGCACATGTCTGGCGGCAGGATCTGCATGTAGCGCGCCAGCACCACCACTTCGGCGTCGTGCTGTTTGACCAGGCGCGACACTTCGTCGAATGCCGGCTGCTTGTCCTGCGGATTGACCGGCACGTGATAGTAAGGGATGCCGTGCCACTCGACCATGCTGCGCAGGTCATCGTGGTTGGAGATCACGCAGGCGATTTCGCAATCCAGTTCATCGCTGTGCCAGCGGTGCAGCAGGTCGGCCAGGCAGTGGGATTCGCGGCTGGCCATCAGCACCACGCGTTTTTTCTGCTCGGTGTCGGTGATGCGCCAGTCCATCGAGAACTCTTCGGCGATCGGCGCGAACTTCTCGCGCAACTCTTCAATACCGAACGGCAGCGAATCGGCACGGATTTCGTGACGCATGAAGAACCAGCCCACTTGATTGTCAGAGTGGTGGCTCGCTTCGGTGATCCAGCCGTTATGAGAGGCCAGAAAATTACTGACTTTGGCAACGATGCCAACGCGGTCCGGGCAAGAGATCACCAGCCGAAAAGTGCGCATGAGGGGGAAACTCCAGAACTTCACAAAGGCCGCCATTCTAGCGACTGCGCAGGAAAACTGCAGTACGCATACGCGCCGGGTGGGACAAAGCATGGCGAAACGGCTTTCTGACGCAGGTCTTACGTCAAGACAGTGACGCTTTAGAAGGGCTTTTGTCAGACAACTGTAAATATCTGTGCTGACTGCATCACATTATTTAACTGAACATTCAAAGCGCGGCTAATTCCTGTAACTCATTTAAATAAAAAGCCGATCTAAATGTTTACTTGATGAAACAGCCTGACTATTATTGCGGCACTGTCCCCTGTCATTCAGCATTCTACAAAAGGTAGTACTCATGTCCTTGATCAACGAATATCGCGCCACCGAAGAAGCCATCAAAGAGCTGCAAGCCCGTCTGAAGAACCTGTCCGAAGACGACAAACTGCAAGCCGAACTGGAATTCGAAGGCAAACTGCGCACGCTGATGGGTGAATACTCCAAGTCGCTGCGTGACATCATCGCGCTGCTGGATCCAGAAGCGAAATCCAAGGCTCCACGTGGCGGCGCAGTAAAAACTACCGGCACCAAGCGTGCACGCAAAGTTAAGCAATACAAAAACCCGCACAACGGTGAAGTCATCGAAACCAAAGGTGGCAACCACAAGACTTTGAAAGAGTGGAAAGCCAAGTGGGGCGGCGATGTGGTTGAAGGCTGGGCGACCCTGCTGGGCTAAGCCGCAACGCCTTCGCAGAGCGATCCGCGAACAAAAGAACGCCAGCTAGCGCTGGCGTTTTTTTATGCCCGTAATTTATTGTCCAGGCATGTTCGATTTCACAGATTCAAACGTTTGCGTAATGCATGGACATAATTCTGCCAGTCATTGAGCACCTCTCGCTGCATCGGTGACGCACTAAGCGACCATTGCTCGGCGGCCTCGATAAATGACTGCACGGTATTCGGCGCACCTGCCTCGGGCTGCGTCAGGCGCTGCTGACAAAATAATTTCCAGCGCTCTTGCTCGGCCACATCCAGGGTGTCGGGAAAGTTGCGTGCTCGATATCGAAAAAGTAATTCAGGCAAACGTTCATCATCGAAAGGCCACTGCTCTTGCGCCAATTGCGCAGGATCGGCCGTTCGAACTTGTTCGCATAAACGACGATCACGATCACCGATAAATCCATCGTACAACTGCTGCTCGGGATCTTCGCTGGGAGTGAAATCTTCGCTGGCATAAATCGCCGCGACTTTATCTTTCCAGACTTGTTGTGCGTCAGTTAGTCGCACTGCCCGCTCCTGATAAAGCGCCATGTCCAGCCCAAGGCGCTGCTGGTCTTGCGCGCGCAATACCGCCAACGGCGCAACGACCGGGCAACGATTGATGTGTATGAGCTTGAGCGGCACCGGCAGTTCACCATCGGCCAACTCATCGCGACGGGTATAAAGACGCTGACGCAGGGCTTGCGCATCGAGGTCCAGCAACCCCTGCGGATCAAGATGCAGATCACAGACGATCAGGGCGTTGCGATTCTTCGGGTGCCAGGCCAGCGGCAGCACCACGCCGACATAACTGCGCGCCGCCGAGAAACGCCCGGACACATGCACCAGTGGCTGCAACAGGCGGATCTGATCCATCACCTTCTGTTTGCTGCGCAACTGGAACAGCCACTCGTAGAGCTTGGGTTGTTTCTCGCGAATCAGCCGCGCCAACGCGATGGTGGCGCGCACATCCGACAGCGCCTCGTGAGCGTGGCCGTGATCGATATTGTTGGCCGCTGTCAGGCGTTCGAGCTTGAGGGTCACGCGGCCTTCATCATCGGTCGGCCAGACCAGACCGTCCGGGCGCAATGCGTAAGCGGCGCGCACCACATCAATCAGATCCCAGCGACTGTTGCCACCCTGCCATTCACGGGCATAGGGGTCGAAGAAATTGCGATACAGGCTGTAGCGGGTCATTTCGTCGTCGAAACGCAAGGTGTTGTAACCGGCGCCACAGGTGCCCGGTGCGGCCAGTTGCGCATGCACGCGAGTCATGAAATCGGCTTCGCTCAGGCCTTTTTCAGCGAGCTGGCCGGGGGTGATGCCGGTGATCGCGCACGCCGCCGGGTGCGGCAGGATGTCTTCGCTGGGCTGGCAATAGAGGTTGACCGGCTCGTCGATCTCATTGAGCGCATGGTCGGTGCGAATCCCGGCCACTTGCAGCGGTCGGTCGTTGCGCGGATTGATGCCAGTGGTTTCGTAGTCGTACCAGAAGATTGAAGTCACGGGCGAATCCTGAACAGAAGATCGGCGAAGTCTAGGCGCTCCAAGGTTGCCACGGCCAGTCTCGTAGCCCGCGAACAACAATTTCTCCATATTCCTACAGGTGAATTGTATTTTCCCTGTGGGAGCGAGCCTGCTCGCGAAAGCTTTCTGTCAGTTGCAAATGGACTGACTGCTCCACCTCATTCGCGAGCAGGCTCGCTCCCACACCCGAGAGGCTGCTAGCATCAGGCGCACTTGCACCCCGAACAGGCGAACATCAGGTAGCCCATGCTCGAGCCCACAGCACCGCGAAGGAAAGCACCGCTGGATACGCGCCATCAGGTCGAAACGCCGGAAGGCATCGACCTGCCGTTGCGCCCTGCCGGGCTGATGGTGCGCGCCGTGGCGTTTGCCATCGATCTGGGCATTCGCGGCTTGATCCTCGGTGTGCTGTTCATCGCGCTGGCATTTCTCGGCAAGCTCGGCATGGGCCTCGGTTCCTTGCTGCTGTTTGCCATCAGCTGGTGGTACATGGTGTTGTTCGAGGTGCTGCGTCAGGGCCGCTCGCCGGGTAAGCAATGGCTGGGGTTGCGCGTGGTACACGATGACGGCACTCCGATCGGCTGGTCGGCCTCGCTATTGCGCAACCTGCTGCGTTTTGTCGATTTGCTGCCCTTCGGCTATTTCCTCGGTGCGATCAGTTGCCTGCAACACCCGACCTTCAAACGCCTCGGCGACATTGCCGCCGGCACCTTGGTGGTATACAGCGAGCGGCCGCTGAGCCGACCGCAATTACCTGATGCCGAACCTCGTCGCTGCCCCGTTCCACTGACCTTGAGCGAACAACGCGCGGTACTCGGTTTCGCCGAGCGTCAGGCCGAACTCTCTCCCGCACGGGTCAACGAGCTGGCGGCATTGCTGGCGCAGCCGCTGCACATCTCTGCGCCCAAAGCCGTGTCTGAACTCAATGGCATCGCGCGCGGCCTGTTGGGGCCGACCCCATGAAGCAGAGCCTGTTCGAAAGTCGCCACAAGGCCGAATGGGAGCGTTTCGCCGTGGCGCTTGAACGCCTCGAACACGGCAAGGATACGGCGCAAGTCAGCGATTTTCCCAAGGCCTATCGACGTCTCTGCCAACATCTGGCTCTGGCCCAGGCGCGTGGCTACAGCAGTTTTCTGATCGATTCATTACAGCAGCAAGTGCTGCGCGGCCATCAACAGCTCTATCGGCATCGCAGTCGCCTCGGGGCGCTCATCATCAGCTTTATCCTCGCCGACTTCCCGCGACTGGTGCGCGAACAGTGGCGCTTTGTTGCGGCCGCCAGCCTGTTGTTCTTCGGCAGCCTGATCGGTTTCGGCGTGCTGGTTTATCTGAACCCGGAACTGATCTACAACCTGATCCCTGCCGAACAGGTGCGCGAAATGCAAGGGATGTACGACCCCGTTGCCGGCCACCTCGGACGCTCGGCCGAGCGGGCGGCCAGCGAAGACTGGGTGATGTTCGGCTATTACGTCATGCACAACACGGGCATCGCCTTTCAGACATTCGCCAGCGGTTTGCTGATGGGCGTGGGCAGCGGATTCTTTCTGCTATACAACGGCATGATCATCGGCGCGGTGGCCGGGCATCTCAGCGAGATCGGTTTTGGCCAGACCTTCTGGTCGTTCGTCATCGGTCACGGCGCATTCGAACTAACGGCGATTGCCCTCGCCGGAGCGGCGGGCCTCAAATTGGGCTGGGCGCTGATTGCACCGGGCTGCCTGACACGCGGCGAGGCACTCCGGCTGGCTGCGCGCAAGAGCGTGTTGCTGGTGTGCGGGGTCATGCTGTTCCTGCTGATCGCCGCTTTTATCGAGGCTTACTGGTCGTCGAAAACCAGTGTCACGCCGCTGACCAAATACGCCGTCGGCACCGCGCTGTGGCTGGCCGTCGCGGTGTATCTGCTGTTTGCCGGAAGGACCCGCCATGCGCCTGAGTGACGCCAGCGTAGTGATCCGCCCGCGCACGACCTGGGAAGCCATGGACCTGGGCGTACTGATGAGCCAGCAGCATCGGCGGTTGTTGATGACCAGTTGGGCGATCGTCACCCTGCCGCTGTTCGCCGTCCTCAGCCTGTTGCTGTGGGATTCGCCGTCGTTGGCGGTGTTCATTTTCTGGTGGCTGAAACCGGCCTTCGAACGCCTGCCGTTGTACATCCTCTCCAAAGCGCTGTTCGGCGAAACCCCGACGCTCAAGCAAGCCCTGCGTGAATGGCCGCGCCTGCTCAGGCCGCAAGTGCTGGCGAGTCTGACCTGGCGACGACTGAGCCTGAGTCGCAGCTTTGTACTGCCGGTGACGCAACTCGAAGGCCTCGACGGCGAGGCCCGACAACAACGTCTGCAGGTGCTGCTGCAACGCAACGGCGGCGCCGCGCAATGGTTGACGATCATCGGAGTGCATCTGGAAACCGCACTGTGGATCGGCTTGATGCTGCTGTTCTACATGCTCTTGCCGCAGCAGATCGAAACCGACTGGGACTGGCAGTCGCTGCTGCTCGCCGCCGATCAGGACTGGAAATGGCTGGAACACCTGACCAACGCTTTTTACGCATTGATTCTGGTGGTCTGGGGGCCGATTTATGTTGCCTGCGGTTTCAGCCTCTACCTGAACCGCCGCACGCAACTGGAAGCCTGGGACATCGAGCTGATCTTCCGCCGTTTGCGCCAGCGCTTGAACAACGGCGTGCTCGGGATGTTGCTGGCGGTGTGTCTGTTGCTGCCGAATCTGCAACCAGCATGGGCCAGCGATGCACCGGATGCTCCAAGGTTGCTCAATCAGCCGCTGACCAGTCAGGCCTCGCGTGACAGCATCCAGTCGCTGCTTGAGCAACCGCCGTTCAAGAACAAGGAAAGCGTCACCCGTTATCGCTTTGGCGACGACCCGGCAAGTCCCGCCAAAGACGCGCAAGCGGGTGAGGCACCGCAGTGGCTGAAAACCCTGCTCGGCTGGCTCGACGGTCGACACCTCGATACCCTCGCCGGCGTGATTGAGGTGCTGTTGTGGGGCACGCTGATTGCTGCGCTGGGCTGGCTGGCCTGGCGTTATCGCGAATTCCTCCGGGCTTTCGTCAGCCGCCGCCCGAACCTGCCAGCGCGCAGCAAACCGCCGGCGTCGCCACAGGTCTTCGGGCTGGATCTGAACCGTGAAACCCTGCCGGATGACATTGCCAGCAGCGCCGAACAATTGTGGCTGAGCGAACCTCGCGCCGCGCTGGGTCTGCTTTATCGCGGCCTGCTCAGCCATCTGTTGCATGATTTCGCACTGACGCTGAAAGCCGCCGACACCGAAAACCAGATCCTCAAACGCATTGAGCAATTGCAACGCCCGGACCTGCTCGCCTACAGCCGCAAACTCACTGTTCACTGGCAGAACATGGCCTACGGGCACCGACTTCCAGCTGCGCACCTGCAAGCAGAGCTGTGCAACGGCTGGCGTGAATTGTTCGGCAAAGGATCCGGGCATTGAACCGGCGCATCGGCTGGTCGTTGGCTGCGCTGGCGCTTGTGCTGCTTGGCGGCTTGAGCCTGTTCCTCTTCCTCAAGGCCCGGCCCTATCAGGAAACCGTCGATCACGGCCCCTCGCCTGCCGCGCAAGCCAATCCTTATCTGGCGGCGGAAATGTTCCTGCGCGAGCGCGGCCTCGCGGTCAGTCACACCGAGACCCTGGCGGTACTGCCGCAGATCGATCCGCACAGCCACACCTTGTTGTTGTTCGGCGAGCGCGCGCGGATGACGCCGCGTGAAGTCGATCAGGTGTTGAACTGGACTCGCGCCGGCGGACGCTTGGTATTTGTCGCTGAATCGCTGTGGGATGCGCAAACCGGGCAAAGCAATGATCTGCTGCTCGATAAGGTGCAACTGCACCAATCGCTGAGCAAGGACTTGAAAGATCCTTCAGGGGACGTGGAAAAAGACCGCTTCCCGAAACTGACCAAACTGTATCTGGAAGACGAAGACGCGCCGGCCTACGCCGGTTTCGACACCGACTTCCACCTCGACGACCCGAACAATGTCGCGCAAGCCTGGGCCAACAGCGCCAAGGCCACGCACATGATGCAACGGGTGTACGGCCTCGGCACGATCACCGTGGTCACCGATGCCGAGTTATGGAAAACCGGCGCTATCGGCAAGTACGACAACGCCTGGCTGCTCTGGTATCTGAGCGCCGACACCGACGTCACGCTGATTTACAACACGGCGCACGATGGCTTGTGGACCTTGCTCTGGCGCTACTTCCCGCAGGCCATCGTCGCCCTGCTCGCCTTGATCGGCCTGTGGTTGTGGCAGGCCGGCGTGCGTCACGGCCCGGTGCAAATGCCGGCGCCAGCAGGTCGCCGCCAACTGCTGGAGCATCTGCGTGCCAGTGCCGATTTCCTCCTGCGTCACAACGGCCAGCAGGCGCTGCTGCAAGCCTTGCAACAAGACATCCTGCGCCGCGCCCGCCGCCGCCATCCCGGTTTCGATCAATTGAATGTCGCCGAACAGTGGCTGGCGTTATCGCGCCTGACCCGGCAACCCACCCGCGCCATCAGCCAGGCCCTGAGCCCACGACCGAAGCAGCGTTTGTCCAGCGCCGAATTCAGCCGGCAGGTCGCTCATCTGCAAACCTTGAGGAACGCGTTATGACTGAACAGATCGAGCCCGGCAGCGTGACTCATGCTGCCCAGCAGCGCCAGCGCGCCAGCCAGTTGGCGCAGGCGATGCGCAACGAATTGAACAAGGCGCTGATCGGCCAGGATGCAGTGGTCGACGATGTCCTGACCGCGCTGATTGCCGGCGGCCACGTGCTGCTCGAAGGCGTGCCCGGTCTGGGCAAGACCTTGCTGGTGCGGGCACTGGCGCGATGCTTCGGCGGCGAATTTGCGCGCATCCAGTTCACCCCCGATCTGATGCCCAGCGACGTCACCGGCCACGCCGTGTATGACTTGCAGACCGAGCAGTTCAAGCTGCGCAAAGGCCCGCTGTTCACCAACCTGCTGCTGGCGGACGAGATCAACCGCGCCCCGGCAAAAACCCAGGCGGCATTGCTCGAAGCCATGCAGGAACGCCAGGTGACACTCGAAGGTCGCCCCCTGCCCATCGCGCAACCGTTCATGGTTTTGGCGACGCAGAACCCGATCGAACAGGAAGGCACCTATCCGCTGCCGGAAGCCGAGCTCGACCGTTTCATGCTCAAGGTGCGCATGGATTATCCCGACGCCGATCAGGAGCTGAACATGGTCCGTCAGGTCTGTCGTTCGACCCGCGCCGACATGCTCGATGTGCAACCGCTACGCACAGTGTTGCAAGCCAAAGACGTGCAGGCGTTGCAGCGTATTGCCAGCGATCTGCCGCTGGATGATCAGGTGCTCGATTACGCCGTGCGCCTGGCGCGCAGCACGCGCAGCTGGCCGGGCCTCACCCTCGGCGCCGGGCCGCGCGCCTCGATTGCACTGGTGCGTTGCGCCCGTGCCCGCGCCTTGTTGCGCGGCGGCGAGTTTGTAATCCCGGATGACATCAAAGGCTGCGCGCTGGCCGTGCTGCGCCATCGCGTGCGCATCGCTCCGGAGCTGGATATCGAAGGGTTGCAGGTCGATCAGGTGCTGCAGCAAATGCTCGATCAAGTGCCGGCGCCGCGCCTGTGAAACCCGCGCGCCTGCTGCTGATCTGGCTGGCTCTGCTGCTGGTTTCCAGCATTGTGCTCGGCACTTTGCAGGCCTTGCAGATCGACCTCCCGTCCAGCCTGATTTCGATCAACTGGGGGCTGCTGCTCGCGCTGTTGGCCCTGGCGGTTATCGACGCTGTGCGCCTCAGGCGCCTGCCCTCGCCACGCATCAAGCGGCAGATGCCCGGCAGCCTGGCTCTGGGACGCTGGGCAGAGGTGAAACTGGAAATCAGCCATGACTTCGCCGAGCCACTGGACATTGACCTTTTCGACCACATTCCTGACGGTCTCGCATTTGAACATTTGCCACTGAACGTCGAGCTTCGAACCGGCCAAATCAGCCACATCAGTTACCGCTTGCGCCCAACCAGGCGCGGGCATTTCAGCTTCGAACACTGCGAAGCCAACCTGCCGAGCCCGCTGGGATTGTGGTCAGGCAAGCGCCTGCTGAAGATCGCCGATCAGACCCGCGTCTACCCGGACTACGCCCGACTGTACGGAGGTGAGTTGCGCGCCGTCGACAACTGGCTCAGCCAGCTCGGTATACGCCAACGGCAACGTCGTGGTCAGGGCATGGAATTCCATCAGTTGCGCGAATTTCGCGAGGGCGACAGCCTGCGCCAGATCGACTGGAAAGCCACCGCCCGCCAACGCACGCCGATTGCGCGCGAGTACGAAGATGAACGCGATCAACAGATCATTCTTCTGCTCGATTGCGGAAGGCAAATGCGCAGTCAGGATGGTGAGTTGTCGCACTTCGACCACGCGCTCAATGCCTGTCTGTTGCTCGCCTATGTGGCGTTGCGTCAGGGCGATGCGGTGGGGTTGAGTACGTTTGCCTGCGATCAACCGCGCTACGTGGCGCCGGTCAAAGGCAGCGGTCAACTGAATGTGCTGCTCAATGCGATTTATGACCTCGAGAGTACGCAGCGTCCTGCTGATTTTCAGGCTGCTGCCAACCAGTTGCTGGCTCGGCAGAAGCGCCGGGCGCTGGTGGTGCTGGTGACCAATTTGCGCGATGAAGATGATGAACTGCTGGGCGCGGTCAAGCGCCTGAGCGCAGCACACCGAGTGCTGGTGGCGAGTCTGCGCGAAGAAGCGCTGGATGCGATGCGTCAGACCGCGGTGCAAACGCTGCCCGAGGCATTGGCCTACTGCGGCACCGTCAACTTCCTTAATGAGCGTTCGGAACTCCATGAGCGGCTGAGTGCTCATGGAGTTAATGTGGTGGACGTCCGCCCCGCAGGATTGGGAGCCGCACTGGTGAAGCGCTATTTTCAGTGGAAAAAATCCGCCACGTTCTAATCCGACGGCACATTCAGATCACGACCAGAGTCAGCGAGTTTTCAGCTGCTCCCACAGGATTGTTCACTATTGCCTTGACATCGACAGAGCCCGTTGCCGTGGGTTCATAAACCACTTTTGACCATCCCTTCTCATCGCTGGGAGTTCCTCTCAACGGCACACCCTTAACGGTCCAGAACACGCTCATGCCCACGACTGGCTCGCTCAGAATAGTTACGACCTGAACCTTGATTGTCACGGGCTTGCCCACTTGACCAATGAGCGGTGACGCATTAATCAAACGCAAGATAACGCTCGGCCGAGCAAGCACGTTGATCTTCCGTGTTACCGAACCTGTGGCCAGATTCAGTGAAGCCTCCAGTTCAAACTCCCCGACTTCAGCAGCCAGAAATGTTGCTTGAGCAATCCCGTACTCGTCGGAAATCGATGTGGGCAGCGATTTACCGGCGTATCGCCAGTTGACTGGCAGGTTTGTTGCGGGTGTGCCTCCGGAGTGGATATTGACGACTGCCCAGGCGTTCACCTCATCTGCGCGATAGATCATGGTCCTGTCGCAATTGAGCGATTCAATAATCGGCAGTTGCCCGCTATAAGCCAATACAGCCATATCCCAACCGCCAAGCCCCCCTTCAACCGTTGCCGTTAGAGCACCATCCCCTTCATTCAAAACCTTGTGAGTCCAATCTGCGATACCCGCGGAATCGGTCACCGAACTCACGACGTACCCGGCAAACTCCCACGTCACGGTCACTCCTGCCAAAGGTAATCCGGTGAGCGTAGAAGTTACTTTGGCCTTCGCCTGCGCTTGAGCTTCGTCGGCAGGCTGGCGTGAGTCGGACGACTCATAAAGCTCGGCGATCCGCCTCGGTTGCGCGAGGAAAAGACCCATTGCAATCGAAGCCGAATTGACAGTATCGCCAACCGTTGCGATGACTTGACTGTTACCTGGAATTGTAGGAACAAAGCGTACCGACGCCCTTCCGTAAAAATCGGTCTCGGCATCCAGAACACCCAGGTCAGGGTGCGTGAACGTTACCAAGACTCCTGACATCGGTTTTCCACTGATGGATGATACGACCTGGATGGCCTCCTCGAAGACATCGCACCAAAGAAGCTGCGCACCGGCCTTGGTGGCCGACGAGCTGATTTTCATCACCCGCGAACCTGTACCCTGCGACATCGCATTGGTCGGCGACAGCCTTGCCAGCCGCTCGGCGGAGAATCGCAACGCAAAACTGCCGTCCGTTAGATTTCCCGCGCGCAACTCAAACCTCGCCATTGCGTTGGTGACGACCTGCGCCACGCCCAGCTCTGGCTCATAGCTATTGCCCAGGGTTGATGGTGCAGTGCCGATATGACCCAGACGTACGGTTTGTCCCTCGAACTCCTCCGGGAAAAACGCCACGATACTGTGAATGCCATTGCGGCGGGGAAACCCCGTGGCGCTGCCCCAAACCTGACTGGTCTGGCCATCGAAGCTGACCTTGACCCGCGGCCACAGATCTTCTGCCAGCGGCGTGAATGTGGCGTTTCGCTCCTCGGTGGAACTGTCGTAGGGGCTGAGCAAAGTCGCCCGCACCGTATGCACGCCGGCGCTCACTGGCAGAACGGCAAAACCGGAGTTTCCTTCGCTGTCGGTGTTGACCGCTACGGGGTCACCGCCAGAGCGCCATGACACCGGCACATTGGCAGCCGCCTTCCCGGTAAAACGCGATACCACATTAGCCCACGTCCAGGCTCGATCCAGATCCACTACCGGGTCCACCGGTGATTCCACTATGTAATTGAAACTCAGGGCATTATTTGCCAGAACCATGGGAGTGACGGGGGCGACGAATGCCAATTGAGGCAGATTTGCAGCGAGCGCAAAGTCGCCTGCCGTCTTGCTGCCGCTGAAGCCAAGCTCCCAGATGGCGCCCTCTGCACCCAGCGGTTGCGATTGCGTCAAGGGCGGACTCACGGTCGCATCCAAATCGCCGTCAGGCGTTCCCGACCAGTCCAGCTTTGCTGACAGGCCCACCAGCGGACTTAGCTCATTGAGCCAGACGGTAAACCGATGATCCGCACCGAGGCAGGGATAGAGTTTCTGCCCGTCAAGTGCTGCCGAGACGCGATCCAGTCTGACGCCAAGCTCTCGGGTCAGGTCCTGATTGATGAAACGCCCGCACAACTCGCGATCGTCTGCAACGTCGTCGGCTCGCAAACGCAACTCAAAGGATCTGCTCAGACTTTCGGCGGCGCTGGAGGACAGGGTCCATGTCAATCCATCAGCCCCCAGCAGGAAAGAAACGCCGAGATCAGCCGGGTTCAGACCAATCAGTGGATCGCCCTCTCGCCAATCCAGACTGATGCGTTTGCTGCCGATCCATGGGCTGCCAGCAACTGGACTGACCTTCAGCACATGTGTCTGTCCATGCCGGCAAACCAATCCTATGGTCTGGAGATCGATTGCTTCGCCGTCCATGGTTAATGTCACATGCGCCTTCCAGATGCTGGTGGCAATCGCCTTCACGACAAATTCCATCTCGCTCGGCTCGGCTTCTTCGTGAGCCTTGATGGTGGCAGTTACACGATGGTCTCCCGCGCCTCCAGGCTGATGGCTATGACTGGCCCAACCACCGGTGCCTGTCAGGGTCCTCGTCACGCTCCCATCCGGCTTTTTCCAGAAAACCAGCGCTCCCTCTACCGGGCCACTTGGTCCTGATGCCGTCTTGTGCAATACCTGCACCCACATCCGTGCACTTTCGTTTTCACCTACCACGCAAGTTCTGTCAGGCCCTCGCACCTCACCAGGTATAACGTCATTGCGCGCCAGCGACATGGGTTTGGCAGGCGAGCTTTCCAACAGATGCGCAGAGCTCAGTTGCAGCGAAAACCGGCCATCCTGTCTGTCCTCGTTATCCAGACGATATTCAAGTATTCCATCCGGACCTACACGAGCGGCTGTTTCGAGCGGTGGCGAAACGGTAACACCCAATTTATCGGCAGGTTCACCAATCCAGTGCAGCCTCACATCGGTGTCCCAGAGAATCTCAGGGAAGCGGATCCGCAAGTCGTACACTGTCCCGCGGTTGGGGTATCCCTTCTGCTCCCAGGGCTGCGCTACTCCCTGCACATCCAGCGTGCAAAGCTCCTTCAGCGGGTCGGTCGCCAATACCTTGACCTCAAAGACGTGAGTTACTACACCGCCGAGGTAATAGAGACTTTCGACAGAGGTTTCGATGCGCACAACGCCGGCTGCAACCGGTACATGTTCAAACCATGCCCAGCCCTCACGGTCGGTCGTCGTTGTCTGCCTGTTCCTCTTCGGCGCAGGCTTGGCGCGCGTACCTGTTATCTTCCAGCTGACCTTTTTCCCTTGCAGTGCCTTTTGGGTGTAATACGAGCCCACACGGACGCCAACCCTTATCGTTTGGCCATGCTCGAGAACCACGTAATGCGCTGCGTTTTCGAACTGGAGAAACTTCAAACGGTGATCACCCAGCGAGACGGAAATGTCCAGCACGGGGGCGTTGAACTCGTTCGCTAAGCGCAGAGTGAAAAGATAGGGGCGGTCGCCGTCGATCTCCGGGCAATCGAAACGCCAAAAGTCATCCAGCGGTTTGTCCCTGCCACAGTCTGGATCGGCGACAATTGCGCCCTGAGGATTATTTTCGATAGTCAAGGAAGCCTGCGTCCCTCGCCAGGCATCATCCTGCGCGTGCACACATCTGAATCGGTGCGAAAGCTCGCCGAGGGCTCCAAAGCACAGCGGCACAGCCCGCTGGAGTGGAAACTGTTTCCCATCCAGCTCAAATGTTTGTACCTGCGTCGCCGGCAAATGCAACTGCAGGTCAAGCCCGGTGATAAGCAGCGACGAGGTAAAGTCACCTTCTTCGTTGCCCGGACTGATGACTTCGACTCGAAGTATGTTTTTGTCCTCAAGGGGCAATGTCACATCCACTTCGTATGCGCGCGGTTCGAATATCGGGGCCAGACCATTGTTCTCGTCCACAAGGTCGGCCTGCCGATCACGAAGTGGCCCCGCCAGCAAAGCAATTTCCTGCTTTTCGGGGGATCCTTCCACGCTGAGTATCAAGCGGCCGTCCTCACTGTGATTCATCACATTGAGACAGCTCAAGACATACCTGACGTCGATTCCGGCACTCTTGGATAACGTCATCCGTTGAGAAACGGATGCGCCGTCGGAAGCGGAAAGCACGCGTATCTCGTCGCCGTTTGCACATTCAAAAGCCTTCGTTATAAGGTTCGACGGTTTGACCGGTCCTCTTGTCCAGCTTTCGAGCCCCAGGGAAAAATCACCATTGCGCAGCAGACTCCGTAATGCCCTGACGTCGTAATCAGACATGACGCTGACTCCGTTTGGCCTTGCGCTTACTGGCGGTCTGCATCGCTTCTGTTACCAGATTTTCCACGGCCAGCCGGAACGGCGCCTCACCGGCCTTGGCCGTATAACGTATGGTGATGATGATGTCGGTGATGGACGCGAGCAGAGCAGCCTGCGCGGCCAGGCTCCACCACGGAAATTCGATGGACCACGATGAAACGACTCCCGTACATGCAAAGGTGCGAAGCAAGCCCGCGTCCTGCTCATCCGCCACGCGTCCATCATCCCTGACGCCCTCGGAAATTCCGATCTGTTGTCCTGGGCGCACATTGACCACCATGCCTGCAGGTGGATTCTGGTCATTGGTTCCGTGTAGAAAGTCCACCACTCGCGGCGATGGGCTGATGACGGTTCGACTGCCGTTCTGCCTCACAGTGGCGACAGCACACTCATACGGCGCAAGCAGTACCGGGAGGTCCACTTCAACCGATTGAATCAGACGGCAATATTCACCGGGACTGCCGCGGTTAAGATTCAACTCTGTCACTTCGAATGCCAGCCGGCCGGTGGTCTGCAACTTTTGCAACGCCTTGGCCCAGGTGGGTGCATCGAGCTGAGGTTCGACGTCATCATCAAAGAGCTGGCGCAAGGAAATGATCTTGATTCGCTCGATACGCCGCTCATAGCTCTGCAGGTGATCGCGCTCGATGTTCATCAGAAAGTTATTGAGGTGCTCGGCAGCCGCCAGACCATGATGTTTCTCCGACCATGGCTGAGGCAAAGCCGGCCGCGAGTCGTAATCGCCGGTTTGCGCAGCGCGCGATGCCAGCACACTGAGGCACAGGCTGCGCGTGGCATCATAAGCCTGGTAATACAGCGCCTTGAGCTGTGCCAGCAACCAGTCGTACAACTGGCTGTGAGTGCTGCGTTTCTGCAAGAAGTCGTAAAGCGCCAACGCTTGGCGATTTGTCTGCAATACCAGTTGCTCGCTGGCCCGGGCCGCTTCCACTGCAATTTCCTGCGCCTTGATCTGCTCGTCAAGCGCCGACAGTTCAGCGAGCGCGAGGTTGCGCTGCATTCCCCATTCGCGGCGACGCAGACGATAGCCTTCAGCCACTGCTCTCTTTTCCGCGTCTGCCGACTTGCCCATGGACGCAATTTGCATACCACGGGCAACGGCATGGCCCACAGTTTCAGGAAACATATTGCCGAAGGACATACCAGCGATTTTGGGTACGAGGGCCATTGCCGCTGCGGTGACCTCCATGGCCGTCGACGCCTGATTGAGTTGTTTGGCGGCGAGAATGTCATCCATGATCCGGTATTCTTCAGCACTTACATTTTCAGTGAACCACTCGGACAAACCATCGTAACGTTGCTGCACCGCCTCGCGACTTTGCTGCAACGCTACCAGCGTCGCTTCCATTTGAGCGATGGACTTTTCCTGAATGGCCTTTGTCCATTCGCCTTGCTCAACCAAATGCCGTTGCTGTATCTCAACCTGTTGTGCTGTATCGCGCTGTTCCAGAAAGCGCAGCACCCGGTCGCCGAACTCCTTCAACATCTGCACGGAGCGCAGCGCGAACTCGAATGTCACTCGCCAGTTATAGGCATTGACGACTGCCCCCCCGCCCATTGATCTGGGGCCGGCGTTGGGTCCAGCAGCCAGATCACGTAACAGTTGCGCAGGATCACCCGGTTGTTCATACAGCGGCAGGTAAAGATCCTTGCCATCAATGCTCAACCAATTGCGCAAGTTGTTTAGACGACGCTGCGGCAGTTGGAACAGCGCCGTCAAGCGGTCATTGGTCGGGAACTTGAACGGCCCGCTCGCAAGCATGCCCATCGATGGTTTGAAACGGGCAGAAGGAGGTACGTCTGCCAGGGAATAAATCAGAGCACGTTCAAATGCCTCCAGCCCCGGGCGTGTCCTGCTGTTTTCAAGTAGCGCCCCGAGCGATACCGGTTGCCAGTCCGTCACCGAACGCGCTGAAGGCGGGTCGCCCATTAGCTCTTGGGCCTGCAGATAACACTCTTTGGCGAGCACCAAACTGTCCCGCGTCTGTTGGCGGTAATACCAGTCACCTTCTTCGATCAGGTTCTTGACGAATTCGATGAAGGTCAGAATCCTGAAATGTCGCGGGTTCGAGTACGCAACTGCGTATGGGTCGTCCTCTGTAAGGCACTCATGGCCGACATTGCCTTTCTGCACCAGCGGGCGGCATCGCCAGTAGTCCGGTTTGGCGGGAGAACTCTTCGTCGTCGATGGGTCAGCAATGGCTTGCGGGTCGAACACCCTGCGTAACCAAAGATCGGACTCGCGATAACGGTTCTCTTCGCGAAGGCGGGCGGCCACCAGATGATGCAAATAAAAAAACAGCTCCCAAAAATACAAGCCGTTGGCCCCGTCGAATGCACCGTTTGGCTCATTGACCTCTCCGGCTTCGGAAGCCGGTTCAACCAGGAACTGCGTCGTCCAATCGAACAAGGCATCCAGCGAAAAGTTGGCAAGGGCGGCCAGATGCGGGGCGAACAACGAGTTCAGGCGCACCCGCGCCAAAGTGTCCGGCTTGTTGAATGCCAAAAACTGCGCCGCGTCGTTTCGGTTCTTTTCCAGCACAGCAGGGTCGAAGCGCGCGATGCCCGTCATGGTCAACACGAATTTTTTTCTACCGTAACCTGTAGAGGAGTCGCTGGCGCCGAAGGTGAAAGTGAGGGGTGTGAGAAATCCACCGGCCGCACGCGTGTAAGTCAACGATACAGTCTGCCATCCGCCCAGCCCCGGGAATGAGCCGGTAATTATTTCTGGGTCTTGGCCTGACCCAGGGTTGGTCAGTGTCAAATCAAAATTGACGTTCGCCGCGCTCCCCTGGCTGTTCGTTTTGCAAAAGCCCTGAACAATCAGCTTGTCTCCCGTGGAGTGGGTGAGCAGGATGGCGTGCAATCCATAGAACTCAGTCAGCGTCCCCTTCACTTCGTCCGAGGCTTCAACCTTCGGCAAGCTTTGCTCAGTCAACGAATGCTGGACGGTCAGGACGCTGTCGAAACGTTCCGCCAGAATTTCCAGCCAGCCGCCCTCATACCAGGCAACAGGGCGAAACAGCGCATCGAGCAACACTGGAGTCGCTGCCTTGGCACCGTTGAAGAACAATACGCCCAGACAGCCGTTGGGATGACTTTTGCTGACCTGAACCGTGGCGATCAAGCGACTGCCAAGAGCAGGAGGCGTATCTGGATAGGATATGTTTTGCAGATTCGTTGTAGGCGACCAGTCGCCATTCTGAGACCTGAAAGCAAGGTTGATGCTCAACTTGTAGGGAACATATCCTTCCTGGTCCTTCCCAAGCTCGTCTGCAAGTTCAGCCCAGACCAGACAAGGCCGACCATTCCAGAACACCGGACGCATATCCAGTACCGTTCCGGTAACCCCGACATCAATGGGTGCCCATGGCCCCCATGCCGCCGGACTGATTGCAGCACAGCTCGGCGTCAGTTCGATTTGCGCCTCGCGCCAGAAGTATCGGTAAGGCGCCACTCGCTCACGACCGATAAAGAAATAGCGTCCCTTCACAGCCGAGTCGCCGTGCAGGAAAGCACTGATGACTTCCAGATTGCAGAACCCTTCAAAGGCTTTCAGATAGTTGCGAACGGCAACCGACACCGAATCGGTACTGAGCCGTGTCTGATTCAGATCGGTCATCAGCGTCAGGAACAACTGCGTCATGCCCGGCCGCACGAACGGTGTCATGTAGTTTTCCGGATAGATCAAAAGCATCTGCAATGCCGACCAGTCCGAATAGCTTCTGTAAAGCTCCCAGCGCTTGAGATCGTCTTGAGGAAACCGAGCTGTCACATAGCCCGGCTCAAGCCGCTGATAGGCGGCGTGGACGAACTTCTGCGCACAGCTGATCCCCTCGGCGCCACGTGCGCTGGGCACCTTGGGACTGTCCTGCGTGTCCAGACGCAGCAATTCATCAAGATGCTCAGGTTTTTTGATGTTGTGATACCGGTGACGTGTTTTATCAGCGAAGTAGCTCACGCAGAATTCCGTGAGCGCAATGCGATATTGGTTGTTCAGGTCGTCGATGATGCTTTGGCTCATGATCCTTGCTCCAGTCATACGGGCTGCGCGGACATCGTGTTTAGCGAGGACGGACGGCAGGTACAAATTCAATCCAGTCGAAGTCCACGCTGTCCCCGTCAGGCATCGAGGTAGAGGTCACGGTAAACCTGAACTTTCCTCCCGAAACGCTGGAGACGAAGGCCCGGGCGAAGCCGTCCTGAGTGGTGAGCCTGGCCGCCTTGATCACCGCCTCGACCTTGCGCGAGGAATTTTCGCCATAGGCCTGTACGGTCCACTGCACCGGCCTGCTCTTGCCCCGATTTTTGAATGCATCCTCAAGTACGGCGGACAGCTCGACAGTCTGCCCCGCAGCGACCCGGGTTACCGGCACTTTGGACATTAACGGCGGCGGGAAAACCAGAGTGGCGACGTCATCGGTCAACTGGACGGGATCCGCTTCCTGCGGTGAAAACAGCTGCACCCAGAACAACAGCCGCTCCGTCCCCATGGCTTTGCCTGGCGTATATATTGCCTGGGCCACCCCGTCCGGATCAGTTACCGACGTGACCACCGTGCCAAGGCTGGCCTGTCCATGAATGGCCACTCCGCTGAGCGGCTCGCCGTTCTGATCAGTCAGGGTAATAGTGATCACGATCGTGTCGGAGCTGCCGGCGACCACCGTGGTCTTGTCCGGCACGATCTGCATGTTGACGAGCGGCGCACGCAGCTCGTCGGACGGGCGAATCGCTGGCGCCGTTTCCGTCAGACTCAACAAGGCGCGTTCGGCAACATCCTTGTAAACAGCTTTGTCCGTAGCCCCATCGACGGTCCTGGGCAGCGTACCCAGCAGGAAAACAGTCAGTGCATCCATCCCGGTATGTCTGGCCAGTTCGCGAACCCGGACCAACAGATCCAGTTGTTCAAGGTTCTTCAAAAGCCTGTGTATCGGATCGATTCGCCCGACACACTCGTGCACTTCCTGCTCGCTCCAGTCAAATAACCGTGCCAGCCACACTACTGACGCTTGTTGCGCCAGACGCAGAGCGTCCTCGGACAACTTGTCGGGATCACCCAATTCGTTGACCTGCCGCAGATAGTCAAGCAAATCCGTATGTGGCGGTTCGCTGATCTCGAAGGCGTGGGCCAAAACTGACAGGTAATACACCGTGGACACGACGACGGCGTGGCGATCGACTTGCTTCCACCACACGTTGATGCCGTAATCGAGCAGCTCGCTGAGTGTTTCGAGACTCAGGTCAAGTTCGCTCACAATGGCGCTGCGCCGACGCACTTCAGCCAACAACTTGAAGAGCGGATCGAGAGGTTCGCTGCGCAATGGCAGTGGCAGCATCCACTCCTCGGCCATGTGTTCGACAATACTTGTCAACAACTTATAAACGGTAGAATTCGCCCAGCTCAAAACCCGCAGCGACCGCTCCGCATCCAATTCGGTGTATTGCGCCAGACACTTGCCAGCGATCGACAGCTGCGCGTCACGCGCCTGCAACAGAACAGTCAGCATGATCTCGACGATCGGAGCACGCACGCTGCTGTCCTCGTTCAATCCTTCTTCCACCGCCTTGTCGAGCTCCTGCCTGGCGAACATCAGGTACTCGGCCTCGCAGCCATCGTAAGACTTCACCAGGCCCTGTGGGTCTGTCAGTGAAGGCATCAATTCTCTCCAGTCCCTGCCAGGCAACTCTCTCACGCCATCCCTCAGGAAGGAGGCGTTGGTCAGCAGTGCCTTGTCCAGCAAGTCATGGATCAAACCGAACAAACGCTGCTCAGGCTCGGATGCCTCATTGCTGACCTCTGGAGCCGTCACTTGTTGCAGCATCCACGGCACCGGCAGGTTGCGCGTCTGGCACCAGTAGCGACATGA
Source organism: Pseudomonas sp. Marseille-Q5117 (assembly GCF_946901175.1). Classification (NCBI taxonomy): domain Bacteria; kingdom Pseudomonadati; phylum Pseudomonadota; class Gammaproteobacteria; order Pseudomonadales; family Pseudomonadaceae; genus Pseudomonas; species Pseudomonas sp. Marseille-Q5117. The sequence continues at coordinate 265,286 of NZ_CAMPPP010000004.1, forward strand.
GACCAGTGCCGAAACAAGATCGAGCACATCAGGTACTGTGTTTCTGGTCTCGCGGTTTTTCCTGATTGCCGGTATACCCGCCAGACCGTTGACCCACGCTTCCCCGCCCAGCACCGTGAGCATCGACAAACCTTCAACCGGGGTCATGTTCAACAGACGTGGCAGTTTCACCAGTCGGTAAAACGCCGATAGAATTTCGGGGCTGCGCTGTAGCTTGTTGGTCAGGCCATGGGCACGGGCAATCGCCTGCGCCAGATACTGGTAGGTTTGCAGGTCGATTTTCAACGCGCTGCAGATTCGGTTGACCGTGAGTTCCGATACACCTGGCGCCAGCAGCAAGGGAAAATCGCCGCCATCGATAACCAATGGCTCACGGTAGTTTCCCAGGACGTTATTGAATATCTCATCAAACTGGGATGGGGCCTGTCCGCGCCCATAAAGCGACATCTTGTCGATAAACACGGCGAAATCCGCAGCCTTGCATCCATAACCTCTACGCAAGGTCTGAAACAGCCCAAGCGACTGCACGGTCTTGTCGGTAATCCAGATGTCAGGCGGTTCAGGGTTCTCAGCGTCTCCTGCGCGCTCCGCATTGAAAGCGGCTACCAACAACAGATCAACTTGCTCCGGACTCACATCCAACCACAGATCCAGCCGCCGTTTGCGGTTCATCCGGTCGTAGGTTTCAGGGTGTATGTTGGGAAGTTTGCTCAATCGAGGGGAGAAGTTCAGGTAATCGATATCGAGGGCAGGAGGCTTGCCAGCATTGATGAAAACAGAACCGGAACGCTCGCTTTCATGCGTGGCGGACTCTTCATAGACATGGACATTGTCCGATCGCGTCGGCGCGTAGCTACGCAGCGACAACGAGGCTGCGATTGCCTCGCTATCCTGCCGGGTTCGCGCGCCGAAGAACTTCGCTTCATTGAGGCTCTGAAAATCCACCCCGTGCAGCCCGTAGTTCTTCGCGTAAAACGCCTCTTTGGTGTCCTGGTCGGCGTCATCAGTAACAGGATCCTCGGTCAACAATGCCCGCTGAAACGGCCCCAACTCCGAGGCAAGTTCCAGTGCACGACCGCCATCCTCATCCCACGCGTCCGGTTGAAGAAAGTTGGGGTACTGGGCACTTGTCCAGCGCGAAAAATGTCCGACTGACAGACCGTGATGAATAACAACCGCGTTGATTGTTGCCCAATGTCGGTAGTACGGCAGCCCATAAGGATGGCGCCGCTCGATCATTTGTTCATCCAGATCCGCCCCGTCGGTGTGCTTGGCGATGAATGCTTTCAGGACATCGAGGATGATGTCGACGGCCGAGATCGTCTTGTTCATCGCGTTGTGATCAATCATCAACGCTTCGATGTCGGGACGACGCTCATGGATAAAGAGTCTGCCGGTATCCGGATCGAGATCACCATACGGCTCGATATTGTCTCGGACCCAGGTCCAAAGCTGTACCAGATACCCCACCACACCCGTTGAATCTTCCAGAGCTCCGACCGGCGCGTATTCATGAAAATTCGTGGGAAACAAAAGCTCGTAACTGGGCCCCGTATTGAAGCCCCCCTCGTACGGTGATGGTGTGGTCTCGCCGGTCAATAACTGTTCGATATAGCGCCGGCGCAGGTATATCGCCAGTGCATTGGCGCGCAACAGAAATTTTTGTGCATATTCGATGCTGAGTCCGAAATCTTCGGCCAGCCGGACGGGACCTTTTTCCACCAGCGGAAAAATCGAGTCACCACGTTCCAGATACGCTTTCAGTGCGGCAAATTTCTTGTACCTGGCCTGTTTGCCAAATACCTGCTCAAACAGCTCCACGCTGGGGCGCTTCGAGTTTTTTGCCTTAGCCATATGGACACCCTTGAGCAGTAAGTTTGCGATGGTGGAACGTTGCCGACATTCGTTGGAAGAGCCTATTCAACGCTACTGAAACCCAGCCGACCACTGTAATAACTGACAGGTTTGATGACCATTCGTCGAGATTAGGTGCGGCATTGGCTTTGCGGGCCTTTGGGGGCTACTTCGTATTGACCTCTAAATCAAAAGGCAACGATTCGATCCAGCCACCCGCATTGTCGGGAAGTTTCTGTACGAGCTGGATGTCATGAGTCCCTCCTTGCCAGTCGCGTGTCGTCATTTCCCAATGCTCGTTCACTATTATTACCGGGGGTGGCGCGGTGCCTCCCGGGCCAGTCTTGATGGTCATACTCACCGTTGCGTTGGTCCAACCCGCGCCGGAAATTTTCACTTGCCCATCAGGTAGAGTTTCCTGGGTAATTTCCTTGAGCTGATCGGGGCGGACAAACAGATCAAATGGGGCGGAGCGATTTGAAGGCTCACCCCAAAGAAACCTTTGGCTGGCCACGATCGAGTGACGACCGGGCTTTAAATACATTGTTATCTCCCATCTCCCCTCCTTGACGAGCGCTGGAACCGGATAGAGCAATTCGTCGGTCAAATCTCGCCAGACACTGACCCAGCACAGAGAACTAGCTTCACCCCCGATAACGAATGTCTGATCCACAGGTTTCTCCGTAGGCTTGTCAATCGTCGGTGCAGGCAAGGTGGGCGGCGTGTATTTAAAGGTCGCTTGGTAGCTGACTTCGGTGGAAAGTTCGCAAGAGTCTGCATACTTGCAAACCAGCGTCACCTCTCCCCATTGAGGCTTGAGTATGACCCACCAGATACCGTTGTCTTGAAGTGTCACAGTGTCGACATGACGTCTCGTGCCATTTTCCACTCGGTACAATTCGACAGTTTGCGCTGTGTGCGAAAAGGTCTCTCCCCTGCCCCAGATCGAGTATCCATTGGCTTCAATGACATCTCCCTCTCGCGGGTACTCGATAGTGGGTGGACTGTCGACCTTGCTGTTGTCGCTTTTCACACCGGACATAAAGTTGCGCTCCTCGCTGAGGTTCCGTTTGTGGAATGTGACCTGGTTCCTGCAATCAGTCCCGCACGTGGAAACGGCCACTGTCGACAAAGTCCGACGGAGGGCTTGCGGTGGCGAATGTTTGTGACCACCGGCACCATTGGCCTGCGCTTGAAAGCGGGTACCTCAACTCGACCGCCCAGCCGTTCTCGGTAACGGTAACCGGTTCAGCGAGCACAACATCCGCGCTATACCATGTCGTCAATCTTCCAGAGCCCGGTTTGCCCGTCCCGGCAAGGGCCACCGGTGACGACACCCATTGGCCGGCTTCAGGCTTGGTGAACTGCGGCTGATAAAGTCCCAACTGCCCCTTCCATTCGCTCAGGCTCGAATGAAACTCATCGAATGACGCCATGAGGTGCAGAGTGATGTCCCCATCGGGCGGCTCGAACGCTATGTCGATTGACCAGGTTCGATCGGGAAGAACGGTGGCTTGTCCCAGTTTTTCCCCGTCCCGCAGTAACGTGATCAAGTCGCCAGGCACCGCAAACCCGGCAAACGTCGCCGTTTTGCCAAGGGGTTCTGTAGTAACGGGTGACTCGGCCATTACCGCATTGGGCACGACCTGGCACGGTACGTCAGGGCTTGGAGCTGAAGTTTCGCCCTCGAATGTCTGGGTTGCCCAGAGAAGCCTGTGCCCCGGCTCCAGCGTGATACTGCCTTCTACGGTGCCACTAGGACCGACCTGGATATCGCGCAGCAACGGCTCACCGATCCCCCGACACCAGACGGTAACCAGTGCATCCGGCCGACCTGTGAGCGAGATCGTTGAGGTCCGCGGCAGATCATCCCCCGGGCCCGGAAAGAGGAACACAGGCGGTAGAACCACCACCTTGACTTTGAGGATTGCACTGTGTTTTGACTCTCGATCGTTCAGGGTCTGCTGGGCACTGATATGCCGTTCACCGCGTTTCAGTCCGGTAAGGCAGATGGACCAATCGTTCTGGACGATAGTCACCGGCTCGCCCAAGGTTTTTTCGTACTGCGCATCCCACAGCTGCATCGATGCGCCGGGCATGCCGTTACGACCCATCACCGCCACATCACTGCCGACTTCTGAGTCCGGCGAGGGACTCGTGATCACGGGTACAAGGCGCTCCGCATACGCCGTAAAGGTTACGCGAACGGGCAGCGAGGTTTGCTCGACGATCGTCTGGGTCGCTTCAACGGTATAGGTCTTACCATCGACAAACGGCGCATCGCGCTGATACTCCCAGGCAGTCCCCGAGACTTTAGCGTCATACGATTGCTCGCCATCACTGAACTTGATCTTGACTACCGCGCCAGACTCGCAACGACCAGTGAAGACCGGCTTGAGGCTCCCTTCCGCAGGCTGGTCCAGAATGGGTGACCGAGGCCGGATGCTGACGTGATATTCCAGCCAGCTTTCAAAGTCGTTTAATGTTTGCTGTATGGAGATCTTCCGGTTGTTTGTGGGGCCCCATGGGGTCGATGCTTGCGTCGACCATTGCCGATTTCTGACCGGTGCATCAGGCGCAGCGAACTCACTTTGGCTCAGCCATATTCTGACGGTAGCGCCGGCGACACCTTCCCCGCTGAAGGTGGGCTGGTAGTCGTCGGTGTGATTTACATTGCTGACGGGGGGCAGCTCCTTTTCGACCTCGAATTCGACAGATAAAGAGTCGATCCAGCCTCCGGCATTGTCGTAAATCTGTTGAATCGCCTCGAGCGTGCGGCTGCCCAATTCCCAGCCCGTTGCGCTGGTAGCCCACGTACCGTCGTTTTGCACCGTGGCAACAGCCGGCGCATTGCCCTGGCCTGTTTTCACGGTGAACTGGATGCGTGTGGGGAAGTGGGCATCGTAGTGGCCTTTACCGGAGAACATCACCGTTGTTTCGTCTGGAAAGCCGATTACTGGTAGTTCAGGTTTTGGAGGGCGAATCTTGAAGGCTCGCGGTGCACTGCGTCCGGATGGAACACTGTTCGAGAACTGTTCGACAACAAGAACGCGCGGCCCCGACGGTACCTCAACCTCCACTACCCATTTGCCGCCTTCATCCTGAATAACCGCCGAACCGTAAAGCGGCCCATCAGCCAGATCGGGCAATACCTCGATCCGGGCATTGTGCAGGCCGCCCGTGCCTTCCAGACGGAAATTCTGCTCTTGCAGGCTTGATGCAGGTGGACCCTGAATTTCCGGTAAGTCCAGAAAGATGAAAGTTACGTACTCGCTTAGAATCTGACCCGCGCCAGGTGCCGCATCTTTAAGCGCAACCTTGACGGGTCCGCTGGGTGGAAAATAGTCCGCCCGTTTCTGCCAGGCTGTGTTGCCAAGCTCCGTGTAAAAAGGCCAGGTCAATTCCTGCGAATCAGGCGGAGCAGTAACCACCATGAGCCGCGTATTTGGAGCAGCCGTACCGCTGAAGATCAGATCCTTCATGAGTACGGTCGAACCCGCTTGCGGTGAAGTGATGCGCACCAGATAAACTGACATGACTGCACTCAGATCAGAATCCTTACCATCGACTCGCTGCCTGGCTTGAACGTCCATCTGATGTAAATGACTTGGCATAGTGACGCGCACCGACCATCTGGCAGCGGTAGCCACAACCGTTCCCAGGTTCTGCCCGGCTGCATTGACAACCGTAACAGTTGCCCCGACAACGGCGCCGCCACCGGTAACATTGAAAGTAGAGGTACTCACATTCCGCAGGGGGTCAAGAGTAAGGGGAGGAGGTTTATAGGCCACCGTGATGTACTTTTCCAAACGGACGTCGTCAACGTCGTCTCTGTCGTACTCATAAACAAAACTTATTCTTGTATTGCCCTTGAATGCGGTGTAAGTGATGGCCTCATGGGAAATATCATGCCAAGCACCATCCTGACGAGCGTCGCCCGTCAATCCGAAGTGATGGGGAGCGGAGTTAGCCGGACCAGCCCCCAGCCAAACGTTCCCTTTCCAGCGGCTGTTGGCTTTCGCGCGGTACTGCCTTACATAGCAAGTAAAGACCATGCCGTCCCGGCTATAGTTATAATCGACTTTCAGCTCTGCCCAGTATTCATCTTTGGTGGCGCGAATTACTTCACTGATGTTCAATCCACTGTCCCGATCCTCTGCGTAAGCGTCCGTTTCCTCGATAATCAATTGATTGCTTGCAGAAGAATTCTCGTCACTTGAAATCGCCGATTCCTGAAGCGAGACGTTGGCGGATTTTTTATCGATATCATCATCTTTCTTTTCCATGGCTCACCCCATGAGTTGCTAGGAGGATCAATCGCAAGGTCGTACAGTCATTAATGCGCGACCGTCTCGCCAGCACACCTGTCAACTCTGACAGTCCCGACCAACGGTAACTATTCCCACGCTGCAACATGCAGACGTCCTTCAGCCATTAACACGCGACTACAGCGGGTTGCGCCGTTGCCTACACATCACTCAGAATCCGCCGGCTTGTGCGCTTTGAAGCTGCCCCGTAACGTGATCCGTGCCGCTGCCAATCAGTGGCCGGGTTTAGTCGCCCGGGTCGTGCATTGCGCATAAGCGTCATCAAGTCGGGTAATCCCTATCCCCGCACTCGATGGTGGCTGTTCGCAGGGCGCCTCAGGGCGCGCCGGTTTGTGCACTCCCGGTCGACTAACCTGCTTACAGCCGCCACCCTTTCGTTTAGTCGCGAAGAGGTGGATGCCCCAACTATGAGTGTGCAGACAATGATCAAACCAACACCCAATCCCCCCGAAACCGAAGACTCGACTTCCCCCTACGCTTCTCCCGATTCCACCAGACTCCACGAGGCCGCTGAAAAAGCCCTCGACCACTACCTGAAAAAACCCACCGCTCCACCTTCGAGCAATTCTGTCGATCGCGGCATGCAGATGTTCATGGTCGCGCCCGACATCAACCCCGAAGCGATGGCCATTCAAACCTACGAAACCTTTTCTTCGGTCAGCATTCTGCTGCTCGACCTGGCGGACAGCCTCGAGGACAAGCCGCGACATCTGGCGATGGCGATCTATCAGTTGAGCGAGATGGGGTTATTGCTGGCGGAGAAGGCGCTGGATCAGGAGCGAGCGATCGCGGTGGGTTGATTCTGCGGAGAGAGGGTGCATGGACCGGCCCCTTCGCGAGCAGGCTCGCTCCCACATTTTGTCCTCATTCCTTCAGTTGGAACGCCATTCAAAGTGGGAGCGAGCCTGCTCGCGAAGCTTGCAGATATCGAATCAGGCAGAAGCCGGCAACGGCTGAAAACTGAAGTACTGCTTCAGCGCCAGCACCAGCTCGCCGAACTCCGCCGGCGCACGCCGCAGGATGAAACCGGCGTCGTAATGCAGCGGCGTGGCGTCTTCATGGCACCACACGCAACAGGCGCTGAAATCGATCACCTGTTGGCTGCCATCGTGGACGGGGACTTTGAGGCGTAACTGAAAATCTGCGCCAACCATCATCGGCAACTGGCTGATCAGCATCAGCCCGTCCACCGACACGTTGCCGAGAAAGCCGACGGGTTTGTCGGTGATGCTATTGAACACTCTGAGGTAATACGGCAACTGGTGCCGTTCGATCCGGCGGTCGGTAAACATGATGTGCTGTACGCCATGCAGGGCTCCGCCAGGGAGCCGCACCTGTGCTTCGGAACGAGCCTGTAGGCAGGCCCGCTCTCCCCGCTTCCGGTGTGACGGTCGCTAAATCGCCGTCACCGCTACAACTGCCAGTCGCAGGTGTTGCGCCGCCATGGATACAAGGTTCCAGAGCGGTTTACTTGACTATAGCGGAGCTTGTACAGAGGGCCATATTTTGTACGACAAACCCGTCAAAAACGCGTCGGCCGCACTACCGCAGCGGCGCTGCGTGTCGGGTAATGGCCCAGGCTCTGCAGGGTTTCCAGACGCGCGCGGGCGCGGTAGGCGTATTCGCTGTTCGGGTATGAAGCGATGATGAACTGGTAGGTCTGCACCGCGTCGATGTACAGCTTCTGCCGTTCCAGGCACTGGCCGCGCATCATCGACACTTCCGGCCACACGTACGGGCGGGCGCGGCTGGCACGTTCTACTTTGGACAGTTCAAGCATGACCTGCTCGCAATTGCCACGTTCATAGGCGCTGTAGGCGTTGTTCAAATGATGGTTCATCGACCAACGGGTGCAGCCCGTCGCGGCGAGGACGCTGAGGGCAAGGGCGGCAATGGGCAACAATCGCATGGGGGTTCTCCTGTCTTGTGCTCTGTATCGACCCCTGGTCGAAAATCTTCAGGCGCGTTTGTCCCAAAGTTGCCACGTTCAATAAAGAAAACGATAAGTAGTGCATTCGAACAATGACTACACCCTTCGAGCATAGTAGCCTCTGCCTGCGCTTGAACTCAGGAGTCTTTGCATGTCCGTCCGTCGTACCAAAATCGTCGCTACCCTTGGCCCGGCCAGTAACTCGCCGGAAGTTCTCGAACAGCTGATTCTGGCTGGTCTGGACGTTGCCCGTCTGAACTTCTCCCACGGCACCCCCGACGAGCACAAGGCTCGCGCGAAGCTGGTGCGTGACCTCGCTGCCAAGCACGGCCGCTTCGTCGCCCTGCTCGGCGACCTGCAAGGCCCGAAAATCCGTATCGCCAAATTCGCCAGCAAGAAGATCGAGCTGAAGATCGGTGACAAGTTCACCTTCTCCACCAGCCATCCGTTGACCGAAGGCAACCAGCAAGTGGTCGGCATCGACTACCCGGATCTGGTCAAGGACTGCGGCGTGGGCGACGAGCTGCTGCTCGACGACGGCCGCGTGGTGATGCGCGTTGAAACCGCCACTGCCACCGAGCTGCATTGCGTGGTGACCATCGGCGGCCCGCTGTCCGACCACAAAGGCATCAACCGTCGCGGTGGCGGCCTGACTGCCCCGGCCCTGACTGAAAAAGACAAAGCCGACATCAAGCTCGCCGCCGAAATGGAAGTCGACTACCTCGCCGTGTCCTTCCCGCGTGACGCCGCCGACATGGAATACGCCCGTCAACTGCGTGACGAAGCCGGCGGCACAGCCTGGCTGGTAGCGAAGATCGAACGCGCCGAAGCCGTGGCCGACGACGAAACCCTCGATGGCCTGATCAAGGCTTCCGACGCAGTGATGGTTGCCCGTGGCGACCTCGGCGTGGAAATCGGCGACGCCGAGCTGGTGGGCATTCAGAAGAAAATCATTCTGCACGCACGTCGCCACAACAAAGCCGTGATCGTGGCGACGCAGATGATGGAGTCGATGATCCAGAACCCGATGCCAACCCGCGCCGAAGTGTCCGACGTGGCCAACGCCGTGCTCGACTACACCGACGCCGTGATGTTGTCTGCTGAATCCGCTGCAGGGCTGTATCCGCTGGAAGCCGTGCAGGCGATGGCGCGCATCTGCGTCGGCGCCGAGAAGCACCCGACCGGCAAGACGTCCAGCCACCGCATCGGCAAGGAATTCAGCCGTTGCGACGAAAGCATTGCGCTGGCGACCATGTACACCGCCAACCATTTCCCGGGCGTCAAAGCGATCATCGCGCTGACCGAAAGTGGCTTCACCCCGCTGATCATGTCGCGTATCCGCTCCTCGGTGCCAATCTACGCGTTCACCCCGCACCGCGAAGCCCAGGCCCGCGCAGCGATGTTCCGTGGCGTCTACACCATCCCGTTCGACCCGGCCTCGCTGGAACCGCACGAAGTCAGCCAGAAAGCCATCGACGAGCTGACCAAGCGCGGCGTTGTGGAAAAAGGCGACTGGGTCATCCTGACCAAGGGCGACAGCTACCACACCACTGGCGGCACCAACGGCATGAAGATCCTGCATGTCGGTGATCCGCAGGTGTGATTGACCGGCCGCTGAAACGCAAAAGCCCCGGCATGTGAATGCCGGGGCTTTTTGCTTGAGATTCAACAGATACTTTGTCTGGTAAGGCCCTTTCGCGAGCAGGCTCGCTCCCACATTTGAAATGCAATCTCCTGTGGGAGCGAGCCTGCTCGCGAAGGCGTCTTGACACTCAGCGAAAAAAACCGCTCAACGCCGCCACCGCCTCCGGCGAACGCAAACGCTGAGTAAACAACGCGCCCTCCTCCTCGATCACCTTGCGCAGCAGATCCCGATCCGGCGCTCGCATCAATTGCTTGCTGATGCGCACCGCTTCGGCCGGCAATTCATCAAACCGCAGCGCCACTTCTCGCGCCTTGCTCAACGCCGCTTCACCGCTGGCCAGCACTTCGGTGGCAATCCCCCACTGCGCAGCCTGTTCACCGCTGAAGCTTTCACCCAGCAACAACAACTCTGCCGCTTTTGCCTGCCCAAGCAAACGCGGCAGGATCAGACTGGAACCGAACTCCGGGCACAAGCCGAGGTTGACGAACGGCATGCGCAGGCGCGCATCCCGGCTGACATAGACCAGATCGCAATGCAGCAGCAGGGTCGTGCCGATGCCCACCGCAGCTCCGGACACGGCGGCGATCACTGGTTTGCGGCATTCGAGCAGATTGAGCATGAAGTCAAACACCGGGCTGTCGAGGTCGCTCGACGGTTGCTCGATGAAGTCGGCAATGTCGTTGCCGGCGGTGAAGCACTCGGCGCTGCCAGTGATCAGCACGGCATTGATTTCGAGGTCACCGTCGGCCTGTTTCAGTGCCTCGGCGAGGCGGCTGTACATGGCGCGGGTCAGGGCGTTTTTCTTGCCCGGGCGGTTGAGGCGCAGGGTCAGCAAACCGCGTTCGCGTTCCAGCACAATCGTTTCAGTCATGGCATGTCTCGCGTCTGAAAATCAGCGCTCAACCACGGCTTACGAACACGTCGGCCAGCAGTTGATTGCGCGGCAATCCGGCCAGGTACAGACGCTTGGCGAACGCATCGACGCTGGCCGTCGAGCCGCAGACTAAGGCGAGAGTCTGCCGGGAAACAAGGCGCAGTTGCGCCAAAGCGGCGGCCGACTCGGCCGCTTTCCACAGCTCGACGCTGAGGTTTTCCCGCTGCGCGGCCAGTGCGGCAAGGGGTTTGGCCAGATAGTGGTCGCGTTCGTCATGGGCCAGGTGAATGACGCGGATGGCGCCTTGGTGATCCTGACGCAAGGCTTCGCGCAGCACACCGAACAACGGACCCAAACCGGTACCGGCGGCCAGCAGCCACAGCGGGCGCGTATGCCAGTCCGGGTCATAGTGCAAAGCACCACCGCGCAGCTCGCCGAGGCGGATCGAATCGCCGATCTGCAGCTTGCGTGCGGCATCGATGAATTCGCCGGGCTGGCGGCAATCGAGGTGAAACTCCAGAAAGCGGTCTTCTTGCGGCAGGCTCGCCAGCGAGTAAGGGCGGGCGATGTGGCCGTTCCACAACACCAGATGCTGGCCGGCGCTGTAGCGCAATTGCCGCTGCGGGGTCAGGCGCAGGCGCAGAACGCTGTCGCTGAGCCAGTCCAGCGCTTCGACCAAGGCCGGCAGACCGTCAGTAATCGGGTCGAAGGTGTGCACCTGCAAGTCTTCGACCACTTGGCATTGGCAGGCCAGGCGCCAACCGTCCTGACGTTGCTCGGCACTCAAGGCATCCGGGCGATTGTCGTTGGGCACACCTCGGATGCATTGCACCAGACAGGCGTGGCAACTGCCGGCGCGACAGCTGTAGGGCACGGCGACGCCGTTGTGGTTGAGGGCATCGAGCAGGTTGCTGCCCGCCTCGACCGTCCACTGCCGATCACCGACACGCAATTCAGGCATCGACGTTCTCCCACGCGGCGGCACAACGATTGCGCCCGTCACGCTTGGCCCGGTACAGCGCCTGATCGGCACGCTGCAACGCCTCATCCAGATCATCGCCAACGGACAGCAGGGTCATGCCCGCCGACAGGCTCAGGTTGCGCACTTGCAGGCCCATCAATTCAACCTCAGTGAAGGCGATGCGCAAACGCTCGCAACACGCGGTCAGGCGTTCGGCATCACAGTCGGGCACCAGCACCACGAATTCTTCGCCACCATAGCGCGCCAGCACGTCACCGTCGCGCAGGCAGGCTTGCGCCACTCCGGCAAACGCCTGCAATACCTGATCGCCGGCGGCGTGGCCGTGCAGATCGTTGATGCGTTTGAAGTGGTCCAGATCGATCAGCGCCAGCCCGTGCATTACGTCGCCGTCCAACGCGTTGAGCTCGCGGGAGGCGATGCGCAGGAAATGCCGGCGATTGAACAGCCCGGTCAGTTCGTCGGTGGCCACCAGATCTTCAAGCTGGCGCATCATCCCGCGCAGGGTGTCCTGATGCGCCTGCAAGGCAAACCGGCGCTGACGCTGACGTTGCCGCGAGACCTGGACAAAGCGTGCGTAAAGCACCAGCCACGCCAAAACCATCGCCAGAATGCACACTTGCAACGCCGCGAGCGCAGGCTCGGCCAAGCGGAAGTGGTAAGCGTCCCACAGGGTAATCGCGGAGAAACTGAAGAACACCAGCAGCGCGCAGCGGATGAACACCCGTCGGGTGAGATGGAACAGGCCGAACAGCAGGATCAGCACATAGAACACCAGAAACGCGCCGCGTGCCTCGTCGACATGGGCGATCAGCCACGTCTGCCAGCCGAGGCCCATCAGCACTTGCGCTTCGGTCAGGCTGGGGTCGGCGAAGCGCTGGTTGCGCCCGCTCCAGAACATCGCGAAAAGGCTCGCCTGACTGATCACCACCAGCGCGCTGCCGATGGCCACGCCACTGAGCGATTGCTGGTAATGCCCGGTGAAAAACGCCAGCCACAGCAGCAGCAAAGCCAATCCGTAGGTGGCCGCAGCGAGGGCGAAGCGTTTGAGCAAAAGGCGTTGAATGGCGTTATGGGTCAATCGTTGACTCACCGTGCGATAGGAGGCTGACCGAGTGTCCTACTCTACAGACCGGATGCCACTTTAGAGGGCCGGTCGCTAAATGACCACCGATTTTCGGGCTCGAAAATTGACGTCAAATGCATGACCTGATAGAGCTGCATCGATTCCCGCACCAGGTTCCTGTGGTGAGGGGATTTATCTTCGATGGGCTGCGAAGTGGCCCCTTACAACCTGTCAATCACACTGAGCTCACAGTGTTTACGACTGCTGCGCAGCCGAGCGGGGATAAATCCCCTCGCCACAGGGTCATCCGACCAAAAGCCAATGTGCCCCCACCACCGAGGCGCGGTATACTGCCGCGCCTTTTTAGCGTCGCGCCACAAAAAGACAGCTACAAGCCGCAAGCCTGAAGCGGCAAGCTCAAGCTGTCCGCGTAATGCTTTAACTTGCCGCTCGAAGCTAGAAGCTTGTAGCTGCCCCATCGTGTTTTAGAGGAGCGCGACTCATGACCGTGATCAAGCAAGATGACCTGATTCAGAGCGTTGCCGACGCCTTGCAGTTCATTTCCTATTACCACCCCGTGGATTTCATCCAGGCGATGCACGAAGCCTACCTGCGCGAAGAATCGCCAGCGGCCCGTGATTCGATGGCGCAAATCCTGATCAACTCGCGCATGTGCGCCACCGGCCACCGACCGATCTGCCAGGACACCGGCATCGTCACCGTGTTCGTCCGTGTCGGCATGGACGTGCGCTGGGATGGCGCCACCATGGGCCTGGACGACATGATCAACGAAGGCGTGCGTCGCGCCTACAACCTGCCGGAAAACGTCCTGCGGGCCTCGATCCTTGCCGACCCGGCGGGCGCTCGCAAGAACACCAAGGACAACACCCCGGCAGTAATTCACTACTCCATCGTCCCGGGTAACACCGTGGAAGTGGACGTAGCGGCCAAGGGCGGCGGTTCCGAGAACAAGTCGAAAATGGCCATGCTCAACCCGTCCGACTCGATCGTCGACTGGGTATTGAAGACCGTGCCGACCATGGGCGCCGGCTGGTGCCCACCGGGCATGCTGGGTATCGGCATCGGCGGCACCGCCGAGAAGGCCGCAGTGATGGCCAAGGAAGTGTTGATGGAATCCATCGACATTCACGAGCTGAAAGCGCGTGGCCCGCAGAACCGCATCGAAGAAATGCGTCTGGAGCTGTTCGAGAAGGTCAACCAGCTGGGCATCGGCGCCCAGGGCCTCGGCGGTCTGACCACCGTGCTCGACGTGAAAATCATGGACTACCCGACCCACGCTGCCTCGCTGCCGGTGTGCATGATCCCCAACTGCGCCGCCACCCGTCACGCACACTTCGTGCTCGACGGTTCCGGCCCGGCCTCGCTGGAAGCACCACCGCTGGACGCCTACCCGGAAATCGTCTGGGAAGCCGGCCCATCGGCCCGTCGCGTCAACCTCGACACCCTGACCCCGGAAGAGGTGCAGAGCTGGAAGCCGGGCGAAACCGTGCTGCTCAACGGCAAGATGCTCACCGGTCGCGACGCAGCGCACAAGCGCATGGTCGAAATGCTCAACAAGGGTGAAACCCTGCCGGTCGACCTCAAGGGTCGCTTCATCTACTACGTCGGCCCGGTTGATCCGGTCGGTGACGAAGTGGTTGGCCCGGCCGGCCCGACCACCGCAACGCGGATGGACAAGTTCACCCGGCAGATCCTCGAGCAGACCGGCCTGCTGGGCATGATCGGCAAATCCGAGCGCGGCCCGACTGCGATCGAAGCGATCAAGGACAACAAGGCCGTGTACCTGATGGCCGTTGGCGGCGCTGCTTACCTGGTTGCGCAAGCGATCAAGAAGTCCAAGGTGCTGGCGTTTGCCGAGCTGGGCATGGAAGCGATCTACGAGTTCGAGGTCAAGGACATGCCGGTCACCGTTGCGGTGGACAGCAAAGGTGAGTCGGTGCACATCACCGGTCCTGCGATCTGGCAACAGAAGATCAGCGAAAGTCTGGCGGTAGAAGTGCAGTAAGCATTTCGCTCTCATAAAAACGGCCGGTTCATCTGCAACGATGAACCGGCCGTTTTTGTTTGTGCGAACCGATCGCGATAAAAAATCTGCCAAAGCACACAAAATGATCTTGTGCACCTGTCAGATCTGACAGGTTCAATTTCAGCCTGTTCTTGTTAGGGTCAATCCATACACGCCCACGTCAAGTGCGATGGTTTTCCCTATGCCCGATCAAGACTTGAGCATTACTGCTCCTTCCATCGCCAAAAGCTCATCAATCGCCACCATTGGCAACAGTTGGAGCGCCGTCGGCCCGACCGGTACGGCTGGATTCGAACTGCCTGTCCCGACGACTGCCGGACGCGGCTATGATCCGCAACTGACCCTGCGTCACAACAGCAACAGCGGCAACGGCCCCTTCGGCTTGGGATGGGATATAGACATCAGCCGGATCAGCCGCCGCACCAACAAGGGTGTGCCGCGCTACACCGTGCACGATGAAATCGTCAATCAGAATGGCGAAGTGTGCATGGCCGAGCTGGATGAAAACGGCGATCTTAAATACCGTTTTGAAAGCACATACAACGGCCAGGACATCGGCCCGCATAAAGTGGTGCGTTACTGGCCACGAATCGAAAGCGATTTCGCCCTGTGCGAGAGCTGGCAACGGCAGACCAAGAAAGCCGATGAACCGGTGTTCTGGCTAGTGCATGGCGCTGATGGCTCATTGCGCGTCTATGGCATGACTGGCGCTTCACGCCTTGCCGACCCCGACGATGCGTCTCGCGTCAGAGCCTGGCTGTTATGCGAAAGCATGAACGCGCGCGGCGAGCACATCTGCTACGAATACAAAGCTGACGATGCTGAGCCTGACCCGGTTCATGACTATCGTGCCCAGCGCTATCTGCGCCGGGTGTGCTACGGCAACGTCGTGGCAAGCAACCAGCTATTGAGCTGGACCTCCGATAACCCGGCGGCCACTGCGCGATGGTATTTCCAGTTGCTGCTCGATTACGGCGAGCGCGGAACATTACTCACCGATAAACCGGAATATGCCAGCGACAAGCCCTGGCCCGTGCGTGACGACGCTTATCTGACCCACGGACAAGGGTTTGAAATGGGCACCCGCAGACGGTGCCACCAGGTGCTGATGTTTCATCTCTTTCCTGACGGTGCGGTCGACAGCGCCAAACTCGCTCGCCGATTGCTGCTGGAATATGGGCCACCGTCAGATGAGCAGCCCTACAGCCTGATCCGCGCGGCGCACTATCAAGGGTTCAATGCCGACGGTAGCGCCGAAAACTCACCGCCAGTGGAGTTCAAATACTCGGCGTTCAACATCAATAAAGTCCCGCAGCGCTTTCTTGAATCCGACCGGCAAAATGGCATTGAGGACGGCCGTTTCTATAGCTGTATCGATCTGTGGGGCGAAGGCCTGCCGGGTTTGCTCTGCCGTTACGACCAAGCCTGGTATTACCGAGCACCCAAGCGCGCGAAGCCCAACACCGACCAGGTCGATTATGAGCAATGGCAGTTGCTGGAGAAGATCCCGGTCGCCAACCGTAATAGCGCCGTGCTGCAAATGCTCACCGACCAGATCGGTAGCGGACGCCTGCAATGGGTCATCGCACAACCGGGCTTCAGTGGTTTTCGTGAACTGACCGAAAAGCGTGGCCTCTCTGAATTTTTTACCTTCGACGCCTGGCCGAAGGAGTTTTTCTTTTCGCAGGCAGTCGTCGGCGACTTCGGCGGCGACGGTTTGCCTTCCATGGCGATCATCGCCAGAGACTACGTTCGCTACTACCAGAATCTGCGTGAGAAAGGCTTCTCGCCGGCTGAGAATGTTCCTCATGACCACGACGACCCCTTGCCAGTGTTCAGCAATTCACGCAGTGAACTGGTCCTGCTGGGCAATCTGACCGGCAGTGATATTCCCGGGTTGTGCCGCCTTCGCCATGACCGGGTCGATTATTGGCCAAGTCTAGGTCATGGCAAATTCGGCAGAGGTCGCAAGATCAGCGAGTTGCCGTTCAAATATGGAGAGTTCGATTCGTTGCGCGTGCGCCTTGCCGACCTTGACGGCTCCGGCGCACCGGCACTGATTTATCTGAAATCCGATGTTTTCGAGATCTATCTGAACTGCGCAGGTAACGGTTTCAGACAAACGCCCGTGATTGTCCCTTGGCCGGCTGGCGTGCGGTACGACTCGTTGTGCCACGTTATCTTCGCCGACCTGCAGGGGCTGGGTTGCGCCACGCTGATCCTGACCGTGACGCACATGAAGCCGCAGCATTGGCGCTACGACTTCGTCTCGGCCAAACCCTATCAACTGATCGCCAGCAATAACAACATGGGTTGCAGTACCTGTGTGACCTATCGCAGTTCGGCACAGGAATGGCTGGATGAAAAGCGCGCCTTGCTCAAACGCCGGCGCCTGCCAGTGTGCCGTTTGCCGTTCGCGGTGTCGGTGGTCAAGCAACAGCAGCAACTCGATGAGATCACCGGCAACTGCTTCACCCAGTTTTTTACCTGGCAGGAGGGGTATTACGATTCCAGGGAGCGCGAATTCCGCGGTTTTGGTCATGTGCAGCAGACCGACAGCGAAGCGGCCACGATCAATCCGGATCCAGGCTTCAGCCAGCCGGTACGAGTACTGACCTGGTACCACACGGGCCGCGCGCTGAATCTCTCCCGCCTGACCTATTTCAAAAGAGATGCGCAGGCTACCGCGTTGGGCAAAACCTTGTTCACCCGTTACGAGCGCAAAAAAGGCCTCGATAAAATCGTCAAAACAACGCTCGACGCCGAAAGCAAATACCAGATTGCGCGGGCATTGGTCGGCTCGGTTCTGCGCAGCGAGACGTACGCCGACACACCGCGCCTCACCATGCCTTGCCTGGTCGTAGAGCGGCGTTATCTGGTGCGCGAAGTACGGCCCCAGGATCAGTATGCCGCCGCGGTTTTGCTGCCGATGCTGGCAGAGGAAATCAACTATCAATACGACGGTTTCGTCAATGATCCGCTTTGTCAGCACAGGATCAACCTGCTGTGGAACGCCTACGGATCATTGATCCGTGGGTTCGACGTGAGCTACGCCCGCAGGCTGACGGCCGACAGCCCCGCTCCCTTCGCCGATGAAGATGAAAACGGTTTTTGGCGCGACGCCCACGACGATGCACAGCAATCGTTCTATTTGAGGGAGTCGCGTGCCAGATTCATTGATCTGGACACTGATCGACAAAAATGGCGCCTGGGCCTGCCCTACCAACAACGTGAAAATGCGCTGGTGTTGCCCAAAGGCACGCTGCCTGCCGGGCTGAATCCGGCGCAGGTGTCCTACGAGAACTTTACCAAGCATCAGGATTCGAAAACCTGGCTCGACCTGCTCGTACTGACAATACAATCCGTGCAGCGTTATGTGGGCACAGACGGTAAGTCACTCAATGATGGTGAAGCCGGTTTCGAAGCCTTGTCAGGCCGGTTGGAAGTGGCGCTGCTGGACAAAACCGCACTGGACGCCTACAGCCTGCCCGGCGTGGATTTTGACGTGCGGGCCGAACTGGAAAAAATCGGTTACATCCAAATGCCGTTTCTGTTCGGGATAATCCCGCGGGGCAGCACACATCAGGACTTGTGGTCTGCGCACTTCAATGATGTCGAATACCACGATAGCGAGCATTTCCATCAGGTGCGACGTTATCGCGAAACACTCAGCCACGGTTGGACCAGCGCTGACTATGATCCCTTTGCACTGAGGATTATCCGCGTTGAACTGCCCGACGGTTGTGTGACGCAAACCCGCTACGATGATCACTATCTACTTCCCCGGGAAATCACCGACGCCAATGAAAACGTCGAGGAAGTGGATTACGACGCCTTCGGGCAACCCATGAGGATCAGTTTTTACGGCAGCGAAGGTGGGGCGACCGTCGGCTTCTGCCCACTGAGCGAATATATCCCTCTGCCGGATATCCATCCTGAATGGGCCATCGCCAATCCGGAGGGCGCCGTGCAACGTGCGGCGAGTACGCTGCATAAAGACTTGTTCAGCTGGATGGGACAGATTCCGCCCGGTGCGGCGTTGTACTCAAAATGGATAGACCAGAGGCTTCTGTTACCCAGCGGGCATATTCGCGCCAGCGCCCGCCGTCGGCTGACCCACGGTAAAGACCTGACGGCTGATGAACTGGCATTGCTTGCGGCGATAAAAGAAGTCTGGCGCGAGCCGGTGCACACGGTGAGCCTTAGAGCCGATCGCTACCCCGGCGACGTAATCAAGCCACAGATCCAGATAGTCAAGGCCTGTGTCGACGGTTTCGGCCGGCCATTGCAAACCCAACAACTGGTCGATCCGGGCAAGGCGTACAAGGTAGACCCGGCAGGCTGCTCGCTGCTCATTGATAACGGTGAGTGGGATGCCGATACGCGCTGGCGCATCAGCGAACGCGTCGAGTACAACAACAAGGGGTTGCCGACGCGCCAGTACCGGCCTTTTTTTGCCAACAGGCATTGCTACATCAACGATCAATCACTGCACAAACTCGGACTGTACGATCAGCTTTTTTATGACCCATTGGGCCGCGTGGTTAAAGTGCTCAACGCCAAAGGCGACTTTTCCCGAGAGGCTTACCATCCCTGGTATCGCGCCTCCTACGATTTCAACGACACCGTCGAAGAAGCGCCGCCTTCCAAGGTGCCGAAACAATGAACGCCAGTGTGCATTCGCGCACGCCCTCGCTGTCGGTGATCGACGGCCGTGGCCTGCCGATTCGTCAGGTCGCCTACCTGCGCACGGTGGCTGGCGAGACCCCTGGAGCACTCGTGACGCGCCAACAACACGATGTGGCCGGCCGTCTGGTGGCGCAACACGATCCTCGCTTGCCCATAGCGAACGCCACAACCGTTTACACGCTGGACGGCGCGGCGGTGCTCACCAACAGCGTCGATAGCGGCAGGCGCCATGTGCTCCCCGGCCTCGCCGGCGAGCCGCTGCAACGTTGGGACGAGCGCGGCCATCACTGGCGCTCGACCTTTGACAGCCAACTGCGCGTGGTGGCGATGGAGGTCACTGGCAACGGTCAGAATCAGCTCGATACCTTCACCTATGCCGACGGGGCCGAGAGCGCAACCCACAACCGGCGCGGCAAAATCATCCAACAGGTCGACCCCTCAGGTTCACTGGACATCCCCCGCTATGCCTTCACTGGCCAGCCACTGGAGGAAACCCGTACGTTCCATGATGGCGCAGCGTTCACCAGCCAGCATGTGTTCAGTCCGCTCGGCGTCGTGCTGGCGCAGACCGATGCCGGCGAACATTGTCGACGGTCACGTTACGGCCTCGCCGGGCATCTCAAGCAGGTGGATCTGTGGATCAAGGGCATACAACTACAACCGGTGTTGCTGGATGCGCAGTACAACGCCAATGATCAGATTGTCGAGCAACGGGCCGGCAACGGTGTGCTCAACCAATGGACCTACGATCCCGCCGACGGGCGCCTGCACACCCAGTGCAGCCGGGCAGGCGAAAAACTACTGCAGAGTCTTGTGTATTTTTACGACCGGGTGGGCAATGTTGTCCGCATCGAAGACCCCATCTTCAAGCCCGTCTGGTTTGCCAATCAACTGATCGACGGTCACCGCGAGTTCAACTACGACTCGCTGTATCGGTTGATCCGCGCCACCGGCTACGACGACGCTGCGCCTTCGGACATTCCCGGCTGGCCGACACCGACCGACCCGAAAAACCGCCTCAATTACATCCAGAGCTATAAATACGACGACGGCGACAACCTGATCGAACTGTGTCATGTACGAGACGGTAATACCTTCACCCGTCAGATGTGTATCGACCCGAACAGCAACCGCGGTGTGCGCTGGAAAACTGGCGACGCACCGCCGGATTTCGACACGTTGTTTGATCCTCACGGCAATCAACGGACTCTGAAGCCAGGTCCGACATTGCAGTGGAACGCGCGCGACGAGCTGGAAAGCGTGCCTCTGGTCATCCGGAAAAACAGCAACAGTGACGCCGAGCATTACCGTTACAGCCAGGGCCAGCGAGTCTTCAAATGCCATGAATGGTTTACCGGCACCACCCGCCACTTTCATCAGGTGCGTTACCTGCCAGGTCTGGAAATCCGCACCAAGGACGACGGCGAAGAACTGCACGTCATCAGCCTCGGCAATGCGCGTTGCCTGCACTGGATCAGCGGGCGTCCCGGCAGCATTGAAAACAATCAAATGCGCTACAGCCA
Source organism: Pseudomonas sp. Marseille-Q5117 (assembly GCF_946901175.1). Classification (NCBI taxonomy): domain Bacteria; kingdom Pseudomonadati; phylum Pseudomonadota; class Gammaproteobacteria; order Pseudomonadales; family Pseudomonadaceae; genus Pseudomonas; species Pseudomonas sp. Marseille-Q5117. The sequence goes on from NZ_CAMPPP010000004.1 coordinate 286,221, forward strand.
GAAAGACCACCTCGGCTCCTGTGTCATGGAACTCGATCAACAGGCCTACATAACCAGCAAGGAAGGTTATTACTCCTTCGGCGGAACCGCGTGGATGGCGGCACGAAACGAAGTGGAAGTGCGCTACAAATTCATCCGTTATTCAGGCAAGGAAATGGACTTCAGCGGGTTGTATTACTACGGTGCACGGTATTACGCGCCGTGGTTGCAGCGCTGGGTGAGCGCGGATCCGGCGGGGGATGTGGATGGGCTGAATCTGTATCGATTCGTCGGGAATAACCCGTTAACTTTTGTGGATGTGCATGGCAACAGCCAAGAGAAGTTCGACATTGTCAATTTCTCGAACTTCGTGACCACCCTCGGTGCTTACTCCTCCACTACGCTGGACCAGATTCTGAACGTATCTTCCGGAACCTACGGGATCGAACTGCTGGCGAATGCTGTTGGAGAATTCGTCAATGGCGCTGCCGGTTTCATTGGTGGTTATTTCGGCGCCATATACATAGGTGCAATGCTTCCCAACGATCCGCACATCGCCAACTTTACTCAGCAAAGCAAACCGCCGTTCTCCGAAGGGTTAATAGGCGGGAACATCGGCGGCGATATCGCCGGGGCAATTTCCAGTCAATACACATCCTGGGCAAATCTGATAAAACCGTTGATTCCACAAACTTCAGCAATGAGCGTCGCTGCCATTGATCAAAAGATCGGCATCACGGAGAGTTCATCGAGTATCGGGCCGCCCGAGCTAAGTGAATTCCTATTGAACCGCGGCGTCGGTTCAGTTGTTCCAGGCGTGGGCATGGCCCTTAGCATGGCCTCGCGGGTGCAGGAAGCGGAGGACATCAAAAATGGTCTGGATCCGGTCAAGATTGAAAAAATCGAAACGATGCTCGCCGACTGGAAACAAAACCTCACTACGCGAAGGGCCGATATAGAGAAAGCCTTCAGACGCTTGGGACAAAGCACGGTCAATCCATCTGATGTGCTACCTAATGCGAGCCGCATAACGGCTGCCAAGACCATTCGGCTCGATACCTTACTAGAGCAGACCAGTGCGATCCTGGGATATATCGAAAGCAGCCAGACCATCATGAAGTGGTACAAAGAGGACTTGCTCACAGACAACAGGTTTTTGCGCAAACAAGCGAAACCAGAGTCGAATTGGAAGAAGTTTCAGAAATTTGTTCTGCCCTTCACCAAACACAAATACAAATGAAATACGACCCCGTTCATAGGCGCACTCCAACGTTGGCGGCGATCGACGGCCGTGGCCTGCCGATTCGTCAGGTCGCCTACCTGCGCACGGTGGCTGGCGAGACCCCTGGAGCACTCGTGACGCGCCAACAACACGATGTGGCCGGCCGTCTGGTGGCGCAACACGATCCTCGCTTGCCCATAGCGAACGCCACAACCGTTTACACGCTGGACGGCGCGGCGGTGCTCACCAACAGCGTCGATAGCGGCAGGCGCCATGTGCTCCCCGGCCTCGCCGGCGAGCCGCTGCAACGTTGGGACGAGCGCGGCCATCACTGGCGTTCGACCTTTGACAGCCAACTGCGCGTGGTGGCGATGGAGCTCTCGGGCAACGGTCAGAATCAGCTCGATACCTTCACCTATGCCGACGGGGCCGAGAGCGCAACCCACAACCGGCGCGGCAAAATCATCCAACAGGTCGACCCCTCAGGTTCACTGGACATCCCCCGCTATGCCTTCACTGGCCAGCCACTGGAGGAAACCCGTACGTTCCATGATGGCGCAGCGTTCACCAGCCAGCATGTGTTCAGTCCGCTCGGCGTCGTGCTGGCGCAGACCGATGCCGGCGAACATTGTCGACGGTCACGTTACGGCCTCGCCGGGCAGCTCAAGCAGGTGGATTTGTGGATCAAGGGCATACAACTACAACCGGTGTTGCTGGATGCGCAGTACAACGCCAATGATCAGATCGTCGAGCAACGGGCCGGCAACGGTGTGCTCAACCAATGGACCTACGATCCCGCCGACGGGCGCCTGCACACCCAGTGCAGCCGGGCAGGCGAAAAACTACTGCAGAGTCTTGTGTATTTTTACGACCGGGTGGGCAATGTTGTCCGCATCGAAGACCCCATCTTCAAGCCCGTCTGGTTTGCCAATCAACTGATCGACGGTCACCGCGAGTTCAACTACGACTCGCTGTATCGGTTGATCCGCGCCACCGGCTACGACGACGCTGCGCCTTCGGACATTCCCGGCTGGCCGACACCGACCGACCCGAAAAACCGCCTCAATTACATCCAGAGCTATAAATACGACGACGGCGACAACCTGATCGAACTGTGTCATGTACGAGACGGTAATACCTTCACCCGTCAGATGTGTATCGACCCGAACAGCAACCGCGGTGTGCGCTGGAAAACTGGCGACGCACCGCCGGATTTCGACACGTTGTTTGATCCTCACGGCAATCAACGGACTCTGAAGCCAGGTCCGACATTGCAGTGGAACGCGCGCGACGAGCTGGAAAGCGTGCCTCTGGTCATCCGGAAAAACAGCAACAGTGACGCCGAGCATTACCGTTACAGCCAGGGCCAGCGAGTCTTCAAATGCCATGAATGGTTTACCGGCACCACCCGCCACTTTCATCAGGTGCGTTACCTGCCAGGCCTGGAAATCCGCACCAAGGACAATGGCGAAGAACTGCACATCATCAGCCTCGGTAATGCGCGCTGCCTGCATTGGGTGCAAGCGGGGCCAGCCGACAAGACCCAACTGCGTTACACCCTTGAAGACCACCTCGGCTCTTGCGTGATGGAGCTCAACAAAGACGCTGTGGTCACCAGCGCAGAAGGCTATTACCCGTTCGGCGAAACCGCGTGGATGGCGCCAAAATCGGAAACCGCATACCGCTTCATCCGTTATTCCGGCAAGGAAATGGATGTCACCGGTTTGTACTACTACGGCGCCCGCTATTACGCGCCGTGGTTGCAGCGCTGGGTCAGTGCCGATCCGGCGGGGGATGTGGATGGGTTGAATCTGTACGGGTTTGTGCGCAACAACCCCATGACCTATGTCGACCCGACAGGCAGTGTCACAGAGAAAGCCCAACCGGAGAGCGGAGGAGTTCTAGCCTTTATCACCGGAAATACTCCCAGAGAGCGAATGCAGCATCAAATAGCCTTCCATTCCGAGCTCCTTGCAGCCGTTGATTTGGCTGTCAGGGATGTCACAACGCAAATACTCAATCATCGATCCGAGAAAAACAGCAGAGTATCAACCGCGAAGCGGACCGGTTTTTTCCTGGCGGAAAAAGCCACATCCAACGGGGTTAGCATAGGATTGGGTGCAGCCGGGACAGCATTGGGAATCCCCGCTGGTCCGCTCGGAATGCTGATCGGCGCAGCTCTTGGTTTCCTGGTCGGAAAAGCCGTGAGCAAAACGACAAAAAAGATCGGCGAAGAAACCGGTCTGAACACTTCCCTTAACTTGCAACCGGATCGACTGAAAGCGCCCGGGCTCGTAAAGCAAATACAGGTTGACCGAGATTTCCTGTCTACAGCGAAAGGCATGGCTGATTACGATCCGTCGACTTCCGAAGGACGCAAAAAAATCAAAGAGGGCGCCATCGATGTTGGCGGGGATATCGTGCTGGCGGGGGCGGGCAAGATCCCCTACGTCGGACCGGCAATCAAGGCTATTCCAGACACCATTAAACTCTTGGAGGAAGTGAACAGAATCGGAATTGATCTTACCGAGGATGAGGTGACCGCACTGGATGCTGACATAACCGGCACGATAAATATGCTGCAGAGTCGCTCGGACCGTTTAATTGAAAGGGTCAAGACCACCAGCCCCTCTGAAAGCGCGGAACGCATTGAACGCATTGGTCGCAGAACCGCCACACGAATTAATCTGCTGCGAGACTTGCGGACAGTCCTTCATTCCAATTCGTCCACTTTCACTGCTGTTTAAAAAGGTGGTGACTCAGCTCTTGGCCAGAACAGCGGGCATTGGTAATGTGCCTGCCCACCTTCATTCCTGCGCCCAGCATGCTGCCGACTTCCCGTACCCTGCGTCTGTCGTTGTATTCCCTGCTGATCATCGCCGGCACAGTCGTGGCCGCGACGCTCGCCATGCGCCATGCCGAGCGTCAGGCGCTGGAAGAAGATGCCGCCCGCGCCAACCAGCAACTGGGACTGTATGCAAACTCATTGCACACCCTGATTGATCGCTATCGCGCCCTGCCCGCCGTACTGGCGCTGGATCCGCAATTGCGCTCGGCACTGGCCGCTCCGGTCGATGCCGCGCAGCAAGCGGCACTGAATCTGAAGCTGGAAAAGATCAACGGCGCGGCGCAGTCCTCGACCCTGGAATTGCTCGACCGCACAGGTCTGGCGGTGGCGGCGAGCAACTGGCGTTTGCCGAGCAGTTACGTGGGGCACAACTATGGCTTTCGGCCCTATTTCAGCCAGACCCGCACTCAGGGCACCGGCCGGTTTTACGCAGTGGGCGTGACCAGCGGAATTCCCGGTTATTTCCTTTCCAGCGCAGTGCTCGGGGACAACGACGAGTTCCTCGGCGCGATGGTGGTCAAACTGGAATTCCCGGAGCTGGAACGCGAATGGAGCCAAGGCAGCGATACGCTGCTGGTCAGCGATGCGCGCGGGATTATCTTCATCGCCAACCAGCCTGGCTGGCGTTATCGCGCCTTGCGGCCGTTGAGCGCCGATGATCTGACCGAGATCAAAAGCACGCGTCAGTACGACAAGCAATCGCTGGTGCCGCTGACTCATTTGCCGTTGCGCCGCTTCGATGACAACAGCGATCTGCGCCGGGTCGAAGGTCCGCAGGGCACGGCGGACTATCTGTGGGAATCGCTGCCGCTGACGACCGAAGGCTGGACCCTGCACCTGCTGCGCCGCCCGCAAGTGGCCTTCGAAGATTTGCGCAACGCCGCGCTGGCCGCCGCCGGTGTGTGGCTGGCGCTGGTGTTCTTGTCGCTGTTTCTCAATCAGCGCTGGCGGCTGGCCAAGGTCCGTCAGCGCAATCGCGAAGAACTCGAGCGTCTGGTCGAGGAGCGCACCCGCGACTTGCGCACCGCTCAGGAAGGCCTGGTGCAGTCGGCCAAACTCGCCGCGCTGGGGCAGATGTCCGCCGCACTGGCCCATGAAATCAATCAACCGCTGACCGCCCAGCGCATGCAACTGGCCACCCTGCGCCTGCTGCTCGAACATGGCCGCGTCGATGACGCGTACAAGGCGCTGAAACCGGTGGACGACATGCTCACGCGCATGGCCGCCCTCACCGGCCACCTCAAGACCTTCGCCCGCAAAAGCCCGAGCGGCTTGCGCGAACGTCTGGATCTGGCGACGGTGGTCGATCAATCGCTGCAACTGCTCGATGCGCGGCTGCGTGACGAACAGGTCAGTCTGGTCCTGCATCTGACCCGCCCGGCGTGGGTGCGCGGTGACGCGATTCGTCTGGAACAGGTGTTGATCAATTTGCTGCGCAACGCGCTGGATGCAATGCAAGGCAAAGCCTGCAAGCGTCTGGAAATCCGTCTGGAGGCCGATGAGCAATTGTGGCGGCTCAGCGTCAGCGACAACGGCGGCGGCATTGCCGAGGAACACCTCGGCCAAGTGTTCGATCCGTTCTTTACCACCAAACCGGTGGGCGATGGTCTGGGTCTGGGGCTGGCGGTATCCTTCGCCATCGTGCATGAATCCGGCGGGCGCCTGAGCGTGGAGAATGGCGACCACGGCGCGGTGTTCAGCCTGACCCTGCCAATCGATCTGGAGGCACACATCTGATGCTCAATTCGGTGATGGTGGTCGACGACGAAAGCAGCATTCGCGACGCCGTTGAACAGTGGCTGAGCCTGTCGGGGTTTCAGGTGCAATTGTTCAGCCGTGCCGAAGAATGCCTCGCCGCGCTCCCGGAACATTTTGCCGGGGTGATCCTCAGCGACGTGCGCATGCCCGGCATGGACGGCTTGCAACTGCTCGCCGAAGTGCAAAAGCGCGACGCCGATCTGCCGGTGATTCTGCTCACCGGCCATGGCGACGTGCCGATGGCGGTCGAAGCCATGCGCGACGGCGCCTACGACTTTCTGGAAAAACCGTTCAGCCCGGAAACCCTGCTCGGCAGCCTGCGCCGGGCGCTGGACAAACGCCGCCTGGTCCTGGAAAACCGCGCCCTGCACGAACTGGCCGACAACCGTGCAAAGCTCGATGCGACGCTCCTCGGCGTGTCCCGCGGTTTGCAAACATTGCGTCGGCAAGTGCTGGATCTGGCGACGTTGCCGGTCAACGTGCTGATCCGTGGTGAAACCGGCAGCGGCAAGGAACTGGTCGCGCGTTGCCTGCATGATTTCGGCCCGCGCGCCGGCAAACCGTTCGTGGCGCTGAACTGCGCGGCGATCCCGGAGCAACTGTTCGAGGCCGAACTGTTCGGTCACGAGAGCGGCGCGTTTACCGGCGCCTCGGGCAAGCGCATCGGCAAGCTGGAATACGCTGATGGCGGCACGCTGTTTCTCGACGAGATCGAAAGCATGCCGCTGGCCCAGCAGGTGAAATTGCTGCGGGTCTTGCAGGAACAAAAGCTCGAACGGCTGGGTTCGAACCAGAGCATTCGCGTTGATTTGCGCATTGTCGCGGCGACCAAACCGGACCTGCTCGACGAAGCCCGCGCCGGGCGTTTTCGTGAAGACCTGGCGTATCGCCTGAACGTTGCCGAATTGCGCTTGCCGCCGCTGCGCGATCGCCGCGAAGACATTCCGTTGCTCTTCGAGACCTTTGCGCACAACGCCGCCCAGCGTCTGGGCCGGACCTTTCCGCCGTTGACCGGTGCACAGCTCAGTCACCTGCTCAGCCATGACTGGCCGGGCAACGTCCGCGAATTGGCCAACGTCGCCGAGCGCCAGGTGTTGGGGCTGGATGAACCGGTCGCCGGAATCGATCCGGGGCAATCGCTGGCGGCGCAGCAGGAAGCGTTCGAAGCGCAATGCCTGCGCGCGGCGTTGACCCGGCATAAAGGCGATGTGAAAGCGGTGCTTGAAGAACTGCAGCTGCCGCGCCGTACGTTCAATGAAAAGATGCAGCGGCATGGGTTGAGTCGGGAGATGTTTCTGGCGGAGTGAGGCAGAGATTTGTGGTGTAGCTGAAATCCATCCCCCTCACCCCAGCCCTCTCCCCCAGGGGGCGAGGGGGAAGTGAGCCGATCTCCGTGCTTTCCCGAATCTGTATTCGGCTCGATATTGCAGGTCGATGTAACCCACGAGAACACCTCGGTCAGTCCCCCCTCTGGGAGAGGGCTAGGCGGGCGGCGTTCCGATGAGGGGCTTTTGATCTTCACGCGGTAAGCGGAAATCCGCTCACTCAGCCCAGTCAGTCGGCACAAATCCGCTCACTCCTCCCCGCCACCCCTCTAAACCGGCCCCTCACCCCTTGGCACACCTCCTGCTATAGCTCTGGCAGGCTGCGTTCCGACGCGCTCCACAAAAACAATTAAACGAAGGATCCTTCAATGGATAACTCCAACGCCCTGCCCCTTGGGTCGGCTGCCGTGCCGGCCAAACCGAGAACCACCGCCAGCCGGATCAAATCGATCTTCAGCGGCTCTGTCGGCAACATGGTCGAGTGGTACGACTGGTACGTGTACGCCGCCTTCTCGCTGTACTTCGCCAAGACCTTCTTCCCCGCCGGCTCCACCACCGCGCAACTGATGAACACCGCTGCGATCTTCGCCGTGGGCTTCCTGATGCGCCCGATTGGTGGCTGGCTGATGGGCATGTACGCCGACAAGGTCGGGCGCAAGAAAGCGCTGATGGCCTCGGTGTATCTGATGTGCTTCGGCTCGCTGCTGATCGCCCTGAGCCCGAACTATGAAACCATCGGCATCGGCGCGCCGATTCTCTTGGTATTCGCCCGCCTGCTGCAAGGCCTGTCGGTCGGTGGCGAGTACGGCACCTCGGCGACTTACCTGTCCGAGATGGCGACCAAGGAACGTCGCGGCTTCTTCTCCAGTTTCCAGTACGTGACCCTGATCTCCGGCCAGCTCATCGCCCTCGGCGTCTTGATCGTGCTGCAAAACATGCTGACCACCGAACAGCTCTACGCGTGGGGCTGGCGCATTCCGTTCGCCATCGGCGCGCTCTGCGCAGTGGTAGCGCTGTACCTGCGTCGCGGCATGGAAGAAACCGAATCGTTCACCAAGAAAGAAAAATCCAAGGAAAGCGCCATGCGCACCTTGATGCGCCACCCGAAAGAGCTGTTGACCGTGGTCGGCCTGACCATGGGCGGCACCCTGGCGTTCTACACCTACACCACCTACATGCAGAAATACCTGGTGAACACGGTCGGCATGAGCATCTCCGACTCGACCACCATTTCCGCCGCCACGCTGTTCCTGTTCATGTGCCTGCAACCGATCATCGGTGGCCTGTCGGACAAGATCGGCCGGCGCCCGATCCTGATCGCCTTCGGTGTGCTCGGCACGATCTTCACCGTGCCGATCCTGATGACCCTGCACACCATCCAGACCTGGTGGGGCGCGTTCTTCCTGATCATGGCGGCGCTGATCATCGTCAGCGGCTACACCTCGATCAACGCGGTAGTAAAAGCCGAACTGTTCCCGACCGAAATCCGCGCCCTGGGCGTCGGCCTGCCGTACGCTCTGACCGTATCGATCTTCGGCGGCACCGCCGAATACATCGCGCTGTGGTTCAAGAGCATCGGCATGGAAACCGGTTACTACTGGTACGTCACCGCGTGCATTGCCGTGTCGCTGCTGGTGTACATCACCATGAAAGACACCCAGAAGCATTCGCGGATCGTCACTGACTGATCGCACCGCATCGCTGGCAGGCCACAAAATCTGTGTCCTGCCACGAACCCTACGGGGTCTCGCGTCCGGCTGGAAATATGCGCGGTGTCCTTGCACTATGGCTGCATCCGAATGCAGCTCAGGAATCCGCTCCCCATGCCCGATGACATCCACTTCTACGAACCCGCCAACGGCCACGGTCTGCCCCACGATCCGTTCAACGCCATCGTCGGCCCGCGGCCCATCGGCTGGATTTCCTCGCAGGATGCCGAAGGCCGGCTCAATCTCGCGCCGTACAGTTTCTTCAACGCGTTCAACTACGTGCCGCCGATCATTGGTTTTTCCAGTGTCGGGCGCAAAGACAGTCTGAACAACATCGAGCAGACCGGGGAGTTCGTCTGGAACCTCGCCACGCGCCCGTTGGCCGAGCAGATGAACCAGAGCTGCGCGATGGTCGCGCCTGAGGTCAACGAGTTTGAACTGGCAGGGCTGACGACCGTGGCGTCAAAGCTGATTTCGGTGCCTCGGGTCGCCGAAAGCCCGGTGTCCTTCGAGTGCAAGGTCACGCAGATCATCCAGCTGCAACGCGCCGATGGCGAAACCGTACCGAGCTGGCTGATCCTCGGTGAGGTGGTTGCGGTGCACATCGCCAAATGGCTGCTGAAGGACGGCATCTACGACACCGCCGCCGCACAACCGATTTTGCGCGGCGGCGGGCCGGCGGATTATTTCCAGCTGGGGCCGGAGGCGCTGTTCAAAATGTGGCGCCCGGGCGCACAGAAGTAATTACCAGATCAGCTCGGCGTCGTCAGTGACGCCCTTGAGCTTGTCCAGCTCGTTGATGGCTGCGTCATCGGCAGCAATGGCGCCGGGGAACACTTGCTCATCGAGCAACTTGTGAAAGCGTGGGGCGCCGCCATCGACCAGGGCCTTGACCGCGATGGCCGCGTAATAACCCTTGTTGCCGCCCAGCTCGACGGGGACGACTGCGGAGACTGCTTCGAAGCGTTCAAACTCTTTACGTGCCATGTCGCGGATCCTGGCTCAATCAAATAAGCCGGACATTAAACCCTCAACCGGCAAGTTTGTGTATCGGCGCGGCGCATTGACCGAGGGCCTGCGCGGCGGAAACGTCCCTGAAGGTGTGGAAGTCGAGGCTGTTGACCACCAGGTCCTGGACCAGCTCGGCGAAGACTTCCATCGACGGACTGTTGAAATACGTCGTCATCATTTGCTGACTGCTCCAGTAGCCGCTGACCAGCCACAGGTCGGCGTCGCACTGCGATTGTTGCAGGGAAAAACTCAGGCAGCCGGGCGCCGCGCGCGAGACCTCGATCAACGCGCTCAGGCGCACGCCGAGTTCCGCCGAACGCCCGGCCTGGGCACGAACGAAGGCCATATGACTGACAGGCATTTGATTGGACATGATCAACCCTCCATGAAATCGCGTGGCAGCCGGGGGACGGGCTGCGACTGAAGCAAAGATTAAGGGCCGGGGCCGCCGCGCCGTTAGTCGATTCCTGCCTTCGCGTTGCACAATCCTGCGAGACTTGCCAAAACCCCGGCCGGCGCCGCTGCCCTGTAGGAGCTGCCGAAGGCTGCGATCTTTTGATCTGAAAAACAAAAATCAAAAGATCGCAGCCTTCGGCAGCTCTTACACACAGGCATCGCGTCGATGCTGATGGATATCGCGATGCAGAATCAGGCAAGCATTTGGCAGAATGTGTCTACCGCTGCTGCTTGCACAAACATATGCTCTGCTGCATTCCCCCCTCACTTGCCGAGGATGCCGTGCATGACGTCATTCGATCGTTTTCAAGCCGAACCCAGCACCGACATGGAAAAGCAGCGCGCGGAGCTGGCGGCGATCATCCGCCGCAACACCAGCGACGATGGCAGCTACCAGACCGCGATCGGTTCGCTGGTGATGTCGCGCCACACCCAGTCCCATGACTTTGCCCCGGTGCTCGCGCAGCCGGCGCTGTGCATCATGGCGCAGGGGCGCAAAGAGGTCCGCCTGGCCGATGAGTTCTTCAACTACGACCCGCTGAATTATCTGGTGGTGTCGGTTTCGATGCCGCTCAGCGGCCGGGTGGTCAATGTCTCGCCAGAGGAACCGATCCTCGCCGTGCGCCTGGATATCGATCCGACCGAAATCACCGCGCTGATCGCCGACGCCGGCCCGATGGGCGTGCCGACCCGGCCGACCGGACGTGGTCTGTACGTGGAAAAAATCGACAGTGCCATGCTCGACGCGGTGCTGCGTCTGGCGCGGCTGCTCGACGCGCCGAAAGACATCGCCATGCTCGCGCCGCTGATTCGCCGGGAGATTCTCTATCGCCTGCTGCGTAGTCCGCAGGGTCATCGTTTGTATGAGATTGCGATTGCCAACAGTCAGAGCCATCGCATCAGCCAGGCAATCAAATGGCTCAACGGCAACTTCGAGCAGCCGCTGCGCATCGATGATCTGGCCCGGGAAGTGAACCTCAGCGTGTCGACGTTGCATCACCGCTTCAAGGCAATGACCGCGATGAGTCCGTTGCAGTACCAGAAGCAACTGCGCCTGCAAGAGGCGCGGCGGCTGATGTTGACCGAAGGGCTGGAAGCCTCGGCGGCGGGGTATCGGGTGGGCTATGAAAGTCCGTCGCAGTTCAGCCGCGAGTACAGCCGCCTGTTTGGCGCGCCGCCGTTGCGGGACCTGGCGCGGTTGCGGCTTTCGGTGTGACTCCATAGAAGCCCCTCACCCTAGCCCTCTCCCAGAGGGAGAGGGAACCGATTGGGGGATATTGGAGAGGTTCATCGACTTGCGATATCGGTGCTGAATCCGGAATCAGCCAAGCCAGGCCAACCCAGCGTTGGGTTGATGACCTTCAAATCCATAATCGACTCGGTTTTTCAGGTCAACGAAGAAAGCAAGACACCTCGGTCAGCTCCCTCTCCCCCTGGGAGAGGGCTGGGGTGAGGGCAGGCTTCTACACCGCTCGCACGACGTGCTTGATCTCCAAAAACGCCGCCAACCCCCAAGGCCCCAACTCGCGACCAACGCTGCTCTGCTTGTAACCACCCCAAGCCGTCTGCGGGAAGATCACCTGCGGAGCATTGATCCACACCAGCCCTGCCTGCAAGGCATTGGCCACGCGATCCGCCGTTGCAGCATCGCGCGTCACCACACTCGCGACCAGGCCGAACTGCGTGTCGTTGGCCAACGCAATCGCCTCGCTCTCACTGGCGAAACCGCGCACACACACCACCGGCCCGAAAATCTCTTCACGCCATAACGCGCTGTCCAGCGGCACGTCGGTGAACACCGTCGGTTGCAGAAAATAACCGCGCGGCAAATGCGCCGGACGATTGCCGCCGCACACCAACCTCGCCCCGGCGCTCAAACCGCGATCAATATGCCCAAGCACCCGCTGGTACTGCGCCTGATTGACCAGCGCGCCCATCTCCACATCCGCATCAAACGGATCAGCGACTCGGATCGCCTCCGCACGTTTTTGCAGGCGCTGAAGAAATTCATCCATCAATGCCTCGGCAACCAGCACCCGACTGGTGGCCGAGCACATCTGCCCAGCATTGAAGAACGCGCCGCCACAGGCCAGTTCCACCGCCAGTTGCAGATCGGCATCCGCCAGCACCAGCAAGGAAGATTTGCCACCCAGCTCCAGGCTCACACCCTTCACCGTTTCGGCAGCGCGTTGCATCACCTGCACGCCAACCGCATTGCTGCCCGTGAAGGAAATCCTGGCGATGCGTGGATCCGCCGACAACGGCGCGCCCACCGCCAGACCAGTGCCGCAGACCAGATTGAACACGCCGTCGGGCAAACCGGATTCAGCGATGATCGCGGCCAGTTCCAGCTCCGGCAGCGGCGTCACTTCAGAAGGTTTCAGCACCACGCAGCAACCGGCGGCGAGCGCTGGCGCCAGTTTCCATGCGGTGGTGACCATGGGGAAATTCCACGGCACGATCAGCCCGACCACACCGCATGGCTCACGACGCAGGCGTGCGCTGAAGTCATCGCTGGGCAGCGGCACGTTGCTGTCCTGACCGGCGTCGAAGCCTTCGGCGAGTCCGGCGTAATAGTCGAAAGTGGCGATCACATCATCGACATCGATGGCCGCTTCGAACTGCGGTTTACCGTTGTTGCTCGACTGCAGGTTCATCAAGTGATCGCGACCGTTGCGCACGCCGTTGGCAATGTTGCGCAGGATCGCAGCGCGTTCGGCGCCGGTGGTTGTCGACCAGTGTTCGGACGCCTCGGTCGCCGCGCTGATCGCCTGGTCGACGGCGTGTTCGTCACCGCCATTGACGGTGGTCAGCAGCGCTTCGGTAGCGGGGTTGATCACCCGTAGATGTTCGCGGCCCGACGACCATTGACCGTTGATGTAGAGCCCGTCGAGTGTGGTTGGAAAACTGATCATTGGGCCACCGCCTGCATCCACTGGTTCTGGTCGATTTCAATCAGCGTCGGGCCTTGCCGGTCCGTCGCTTTACGCAGCGCTGCGCGCAATTCGTCGATGCTGCTGATGGCTTGCGCGGCGCAACCGAGGCCCTTGGCCACGGCGACGAAATCCGGGGTGTAGATGTCCACGCCGACCGGTTCGATGGCGCGGTTGACCATGTACTTTTTGATCTCCTCGTACCCCTGGTTATTCCACAGCAGCACGATCACCGGCACCCGTGCTTCAACGGCGCTGGCCAGTTCCGGCAGGGTGAACTGCAAGCCGCCGTCGCCGATCAGGCACACCACTGGCGGGCGCGCGCCGTTATCGAGTTGGCCGCCGAGCCACGCACCAATCGCCGCCGGCAACGCATAGCCGAGGGTGCCGTAACCGGTGGATGCGTTGAACCAGCGACGCGGACGCTCGGGGTTGAACGTGAGGTTGCCGGTGTACACCGGTTGCGTGGAATCGCCGACGAACACCGCTTCGGGCAATTCGTGCAGCACGGTTTCGAGCAAACGCGTCTGCGCCAGCGTTGGTGCATCCCAGCTCGCCGCCAATTCATTACGCAGACGCGCGGCGCGGACCTGGCCCCAATCATTGCGGCGCTCGGCCAGCGGTTGGTGCGACAAGGCGCTGAGCAATGCTTGCGCGGCGTTGCGCGAATCAGCGACCAGTGCGATGTGCGGCGGGTAGTTGCGCACGGTCTGATCGGCATCGATGTCGATGCGCAGCAGCTTGCCGGGAATCTCGAAGCCGCCGGCGAAGGTCACGTCGTAATCGGTCTCGGCCAGCTCGGTGCCGATCGCCAGCACCACGTCGGCTTCAGCGACCAGTGCGCGGGTGGCGACCAGGCTCTGCGTCGAACCGATCAACAACGGATGACTGGTCGGCAGCATGCCTTTGGCGTTGATGGTCAGCGCCACTGGAGCGTCGAGCAGTTCGGCGAGTGGGGTCAGCTGGGGCGCTGCGTCGATAGCACCGCCGCCGGCGAGAATCAGTGGACGTTGCGCCGTGGCGAGCAGTTCGCTCATGCGGGCCACGGCAGCCGGTGCGGCGCCGGCGCGATCGATATTCACCGGCAGGCTGGCGAGCAACTCATCGGCCTCTTCCACCAGCACGTCCAACGGAATTTCGATGTGCACCGGACGCGGTCGCCCGGCCTGGAACAGCGCGAAAGCGCGAGCAAGCACCACCGGCAGTTCGGCAGCGGACATCAGCGTGTGCGAGAACGCTGCGACGCCGCCGACCAGTGCGCTCTGGTTCGGCAGCTCATGCAACTTGCCGCGCCCACCGCCCAACTGACTGCGCGACTGCACGCTGGAAATCACCAGCATCGGAATCGAATCGGCGTAAGCCTGGCCCATGGCCGTGGTGATATTGGTCATGCCCGGGCCGGTGATGATGAAACACACACCGGGTTTGCCGCTGGTACGCGCGTAGCCGTCAGCCATGAACCCGGCGCCCTGTTCGTGACGAGGCGTGACGTGGTTGATGCTTGAACGCGCGAGGCCTCGGTACAGCTCAACGGTGTGCACACCGGGAATGCCGAACACCTGCTCGACCGCGTAATTCTCCAACAGCTTGACCAGTACTTCGCCGCACGTTGCCATGTTGATTGCCCTTTCATTCACTGAACACTCCCTGTGGGAGCGAGCCTGCTCGCGAATAAGCGGTCCAGCCAACATCCGTGTCGAACCTTGAACCGTCTTCGCGAGCAGGCTCGCTCCCACAGGGTCCGTGGAGTGCCCATTGGAACGGTGCGCAACTGGCAGCAACAATCGATTAAAAGTCATACTAGCCATGTCGCCACGTCATACCTCGGATCGCCATGAAACGCCTGCCACCCCTGCCCGCTCTGCATACGTTCTGGATCACCGCGCAATGCTGCAATTTCACTCGCGCCGCCGAGCAGTTGCACATCACCCAGGGCGCGGTGAGCCGGCAGATCGCCGGGCTCGAAGAACAGCTCGGTTATCCGCTGTTCATTCGTCTGGCCCGAGGTCTGGCGCTGACGGCGGAAGGCCGCGAATGGCTGCCGCGAGTGGAAAAGGTCTTCGGGCTGATCAGTGAAGCGACCGAGCAGATCGGTCAGACGCGGCAAACCTTGCAACTCAAGGCCCCAAGCTGCGTGATGCGCTGGCTGCTGCCGCGTCTGCTGCAATGGCAGAAGGAACGCCCGGACGTGCCGGTCAAATTGACGGCGTCGCTGCAACACGGCGTGGATTTTCAGCGCGAGCAATTCGACGCTGCGGTGATCTACGGCCCGCCGCCGGACCATTCGCCAGGCGCGCTGCATCTGTTCGACGAGCAACTGACACCGGTCTGCTCGCCGCAATTGCTCAAGGGTTCGCCGGCGCTGAATTCACCGCAGGATTTGCAAGAGCATCTGTTACTGCACCCGACCCACGACATTCAGGATTGGTCGGTATGGCTCGATGCAGCGGGATTGCGCCTGGGCAACCTTGGCAGCGGGCAGCATTTCGAAACGCTGGATCAGGCAATGTCGATGGCCTCGCACGGCACAGGGGTGGCGATCGGGGACTGGTCGCTGATTGGTGATGATCTGGACGCCGGGCGGCTGGTGATGCCGTTTGCGTTGAAGGTGAAGACGGGGTTGGCGTATTACGTGGTGGTGCCTGCTGGAGCCGAACCCTCGCCGCAACTTGAGGAACTGATGCTCTGGCTGGTTGAGCAGGCTCATTTGCGCTGAAGCCTTTCCCCTCACCCTAGCCCTCTCCCCAAGGAGAGGGAACTGATTGGGGATACTCAAGAAATTCATCGACCTGACACAGCCACGCCGAATCCACAATCGACACGGTCGTTCAGGTCAATGCGTGACCCAAGACAACTCGGTCGGCTCCCTCTCCCCCGGGAGAGGGAACTAATTGGGGATACTCAAGAAACTCATCGACCTGACACAGCCACGCCGAATCCATAATCGACACGGTCGTTCAGGTCAATGCGTGACCCAAGACAACTCGGTCGGCTCCCTCTCCCCCGGGAGAGGGCTGGGGTGAGGGGAAAAGGCTTGACTCAATACCCGACCGTATAACGCAGCCGCAAATGCTTCGGCGTCTCCACTTCGTCAATCAGCGCAATCGCATAATCGGCAAAGGTGATCCAGCTGCGCCCTTCGGCACTGACCAACAGGTGATCCTTGCCGACGCGATACTGGCCGCTGCGTTCACCCTCGACAAACTCCGCCGACGGCGAGAGGAAAGTCCAGTCCAGTTCCTGCTCCTGACGCAACGCATCAAGAAACGCCGCCCCCGCGTTCGCCTCGGCTTTGTATTCAGCCGGGAAACCGGCACTGTCGATCACCCGCGTGTCATCCGGCAGCAACAGCGAACCGGCGCCGCCGACCACCAGCAAGCGCTTCACGCCCGCCTGTTTTACCGGTCCGACAATCGCCGAGGCCGGGACGGTGGCGAAATGCGCTGCGCTGATCACTGCGTCGTGACCGGCCACCGCCGCTTGCAGCGCCGCCGAATCCAGCACGTCGAGGCTCTTGCTGACGACACCGGCGCGATCACCGACCTTTGAGGTATCGCGGGCAATGGCGGTGACGCTGTGGCCGCGACGCAGGGCTTCTTCCAGCAGTTGGCTACCGGCACGGCCGGTGGCACCAATGATTGCGATCTTGCTCATGACATTCTCCAGTTGGCTTGAAAATGCTGCGTGTTCAGGTTCGGCTTACCACTGCATCTCGCCCTTGGCGACTTTCGCGCTGAGCTCCAGCGAACTTTCTTCGCCCAGTTGCGGGTAGCGCTTTTTCATCGCTGCGATCAGTGCAGCGGAGTCTTTGGCCTTGGCGGTTTCGGCATCGAAGGCCTTGATGTAATCGGCGGTGAATTTCACGCTGGCCAGCGAGCGGCTGCTGTCACCCAGGTAATGACCGGGCACCACGGTTTGCGGTTTCAGGCTTTCGATGGTGTGCAGGGGGTTCAGCCAGTCGGCGTGGGATTGCGCGGTCTGGGTGTCGGCCATCCACACATGAATGTTCTCGGCGACCACCACGCCACCGACCACTGCTTTGAGCGACGGGATCCATACGAAGCTGCGATCCGGTTGCTTGCCGTCGAGGCCGATCACCTGCAATTGCTTGCCCTCGAGGGTCAGGCTGTCGCCCTTGAGCACGTCCGGGACGACGGTTTTCGCCGGCACGTCGGCGCCCATTTTCGGCCCCCAATACGCCAGTTTGCCGTCGACGGTGTGCTTGATATGATCGACGGTCGGCTGCGAAGCCAATACTTTCGCCTGCGGGAATGCTTTGGTCAGGGTGTCGAGGCCGAAGTAGTAATCCGGATCACCGTGGCTGATGTAGATGGTGGTCAACTGTTTACCACTGGCGCGGATCTTCTCCACCACCTGTTCGGCCTGGGATTTGCCGAATTGCGCATCGACCAGAATCGCTTCTTTCTCACCGCTGACCAGCACCGAGCTGACCGGGAAAATCGCCTCGGTGCCCGGGTTGTAGACATCGAGGCTCAGCTCGGCGGCGGATGCCTGGGCGGCAAAGCCGAAAAATGCTGCGGCGAGCAGAACGCGTTTGAAGGGGGTGAAGCCGATCATTTGTTGCTCCGGATTACGAATGCCAGTCTGGCGATGCAACAGAGCTTAGTTGCCAGACTCAGTACAAAAAATGCGATGCTTGGACATAGTTTGTTTCTGAAAGCGGGCAAATCATGGATCGGCTTCAAGCAATGCGGGTATTCGTCACGGTGGTGGACCTCGGCAGCCAGTCGGCGGCGGCCGACCACCTCGACCTGTCGCGGCCAGTAGTGTCGCGCTATCTGGCGGAGCTGGAAGACTGGGTCGGCGCGCGGCTGATGCACCGCACCACGCGCAAATTGAGCCTGACCGCCGCTGGCAGTGAAATCCTCCCGCGCTGCCGGCAGATGCTCGACTTGTCGCAGGACATGCAGGCCGCCGTCAGCGAACCCGATGACGCGCCGCGCGGACTGCTGCGGATCAGCGTCAGCACCTCGTTTGGCCAGGCGCAACTGGCCGATGCGGTCGCGGCGTACGTCAGGCTTTACCCCGGCGTGAGTATCGATCTGCAAATGCTCGACCGCACGGTGAATCTGGTCGATGAACGCATCGATCTGGCGATTCGCACCAGCAATGATCTTGATCCGAATCTGATCGCCCGGCGCCTGACCGTGTGCCGCTCGGTGGTCTGCGCAGCGCCGGCTTATCTGCTTGAGCATCCGGCGCCGCACACGGTTGAGGATTTGAGCCGACATAACTGCCTGACCCATTCCTATTTCGGCAAGAGCCTGTGGCATTTCGAGGAGGATGGCGAACCGGTTTCGGTACCGGTGCAGGGCAATATCAGCGCCAACGAGGCCAGCACCCTTCTGCGCGCAACCCTGGCCGGCGCGGGCGTGGCGATGCTGCCGACCTACCAGGCTGGCGTGCATATTCACAACGGCGAGCTGCTGCGTTTGCTGCCACACGCAGAACCGCGCCAGATGAATATCTACGCGGTGTACGCCTCACGTAAACACATGCCGGCGGCACTGCGCAGCATGCTCGACTTTCTGGTTCGACGGTTTCCCGAAAATCCCGCGTGGGATGTCGGCCTGTAAACCCGCTCCCACATGGGCATCAATTCGCTGAATGGCCGGCTAAATCCTCAAGCGCACTCGCTGGCAAGTGCGCGCCGCTGACCTATGCTCAAAGTAATACCGCAAGGTAGACGTTCAGAGGTCGAACACCATGAACATCAAAACAAAAAGATACGCCGCCATTTTCATCACCTGCGCCGCCACGCTGGCGCTGTACGGCACCGCTGCCTGGCGGGTCGAGCAGTTGCGCCAGCTGCCGCGCGAGTATGCGAGCTGCAACTATGAGCGGTGTATTCCGCACAATGCCACGCTGAACGCATTGCGCTGACAAGACTGACCTGGAATGCATCCCTTGTGGGAGCGAGCCTGCTCGCGAAAGCGGTGTGTCAGTCAACCAGGATGCTGGATGAAAGACCGTATTCGCGAGCAGGCTCGCTCCCACAGGGCTCATCAGCGCTTTCAGGATTGTTGCTCGGCCTTGAGTCGGTCGCGGAACGCCTTTGGCGAAATTCCCACGCGGCGGCGGAACAGCCGGGTGAAGTTGGTCGGGTCGGAAAAACCCAACAACTCCGACATCTCGTAAATCGTCATGCTGGTGTAGGTCAGCAGGCGCTTGGCTTCCAGCAACTGACGCTCGTGCATGATCTGCAACGCCGGTTGCCCGGCCAGTTCACGGCAGGTGCCGTTGAGGTGCGACACAGAGATGCCCAGGCGATGGGCGAGGTCTTCGACCTTGACGTGCTGGCGGTAAGTCTCTTCCACCAACTGAATGAAACCGTTGAGGTATTCGCGTTGGCGCTGCGGGCGCTGGCTGGCCTTGTGCCGAACGATCGCCTGGCGGCTGACCCAGACCATGATCACGCTGACCAGCGAATGCATGAGCATTTCCCGCGCCGGTTGATGGCCGTTGTACTCGGCCTGCAACGCTGAAAACAGGCTGTTGAGATAATCGCCATCCTTGCCGGCCGGGTAGTTTTCCGCCCGAGCCAACGCGTGTACCGAATCGCCCAGTTGCGCCTGCAAATGGTTGATCAGCGGCGTGGCCAAGGTGACGATGAAGCCTTCAACATCTTCGGAAAAACGGAAGCCGTGCACCGACAACGGTGGCAGCACCTGTATCGCCGGAGTCTCGAGTTGCGTGCGCTGGCCTTCGATTTCGAGCTCTGCCTGACCTTTGAAAACGAACAGCAGCTGGCATAGATCCGCGTGGCGGTGAGGTTTGATTTCCCATTGGTGTTCGCGACTGCGCGAGGAAATGGTTTCACAGTGCAGCAAGTCCGGGGTCGGCCAGTCCAGGCTTTCACCATAGAGCTTGAACACCGGAATAGAAGGCAGGGCAGGCTTGTTCATACTTCAATCCAGGCCTCTGGTTTTTGGGCGATAATCGCACCGATTGGCAGAATGTACAGGTATCGGCTCAGTTTTCACCTTCAATTGACAGACCCGCAAGGGAAAAATGCAAGCACTCGATCCATAAAATCATTCACCGGCTGTTGCTGCGTGAAGCTTGCGAGTCATAAAAACAATGAAAACCCTGAAAACCCAAGTCGCCATTATCGGCGCCGGTCCTTCCGGACTGCTCCTTGGCCAGTTGCTGCACAACGCTGGCATCGACACCCTGATCCTCGAACGCCAGACGCCCGATTACATTCTTGGGCGCATCCGTGCCGGTGTGCTTGAACAAGGCATGGTAGAGCTGCTGCGTGAGGCCGGCGTCGGTCAGCGAATGGATGCCGAAGGTCTGGTTCATGGCGGCTTTGATCTGGCGCTGGACGGGCGTCAGGTGCACATCGACCTGCACGCGCTGACCGGCGGCAAAACAGTAATGGTCTACGGCCAGACCGAGGTCACCCGCGACCTGATGGCCGCTCGTCGGGAGGCCGGCGCGCCAACAATTTATCAAGCGAGCAATGTCGTTCCCCATGACATGAAAAGCGACGAAGCTTTTGTCACCTTCGAAAAGGACGGTGAAAGCTGGCGCGTTGATTGCGATTACATCGCCGGTTGCGATGGTTTCCATGGCGTCGCGCGGCAGTCGATTCCGGCCGATTGCCTGAAGATTTTCGAGCGGGTCTACCCGTTCGGCTGGCTGGGCATTCTCGCCGACACACCGCCGGTCCACGACGAATTGGTCTACGCCCGCCACGAACGTGGCTTCGCTTTGTGCAGCATGCGTTCAGCCACGCGCACCCGCTATTACCTGCAAGTGCCGGCGGATGAAAACGTCGATGACTGGAGCGATCAGCGTTTCTGGGATGAGCTGAAAAAGCGCCTGCCGGATGCCCTCGCGGAAAAACTGGTGACCGGTCCTTCGATCGAAAAAAGCATCGCGCCGCTGCGCAGTTTTGTCGTCGAGCCAATGCAGTACGGGCGCATGTTTCTCGTCGGCGACGCCGCCCATATCGTCCCGCCGACTGGCGCCAAGGGCTTGAACCTGGCTGCCAGCGATGTCAGCACGTTGTTCAATATTCTGCTGAAGGTCTATCGCGAAGGCCGCACCGATCTGCTGGAAAAATACTCGGAGATCTGCCTGCGCCGGGTGTGGAAAGCCGAACGGTTTTCCTGGTGGATGACGTCGATGCTGCATCGCTTCGACGAGCACGATGAATTCAGCCAGCGCATCAGCGCTTCGGAACTGGACTATTTTGTCAGCTCGCAAGCCGGGCAAAAAACCATTGCAGAAAATTACGTCGGGCTTCCGTACGAGGCTATCGAATAGCTTCCTACCGACTTACACTGCGAGCATCCACCCGCGCGCGAAGGCCGCGCGGGTCCATCACCGCCCGCAGGTTTTCCGTGACCATTCTCAATCAGCCTGAAACGCCCAAACCGGCCATTCGCAGCGTGCTGGTCGCCTTGATGATGGCGATCTTCCTCGGTGCGCTGGACCAGACCATCGTCGCCGTGTCGATGCCGGCGATCTCTGCGCAATTCAAGGACGTCAGCCTGCTGGCCTGGGTGATTTCCGGCTACATGGTGGCGATGACCGTGGCGGTGCCGATCTACGGCAAGCTCGGCGACCTGTACGGGCGGCGCAAACTGATGCTGTTCGGTATGGGCCTGTTCACCCTCGCCTCGCTGTTCTGCGGCATGGCGCAGAGCATGGAACAACTGGTGCTGGCGCGGATCCTTCAGGGCATCGGCGCCGGCGGCATGATCTCGGTGAGTCAGGCGATCATCGGCGACATCGTCCCGCCGCGTGAACGCGGGCGCTATCAGGGTTACTTCAGCAGCATGTACGCCGTGGCCAGCGTTGCCGGTCCGGTGCTCGGCGGCTACATGACCGAATACCTGTCGTGGCGCTGGGTGTTTCTGATCAACCTGCCGCTGGGGCTTGGCGCCTGGTGGGTGGCACGGCGCAACCTGCGCGGCTTGCCGATTCCGCAGCGTAAACCGGTGATCGATTACCTCGGCACGGTGCTGATGATCATCGGCCTGACCGCGTTGCTGCTCGGCATCACCGAAGTCGGCCAAGGCCATTCATGGCACAGCGGCGAAGTGCTCGGCCTGTTCGCTTGTGCCGTGGTGGTATTGGCGCTGTTTGTCTGGCATGAGCGCCGGGCGCGGGAGCCGTTGCTGCCGATGCACCTGTTCGCCAACCGCAATGCCCTGTTGTGCTGGTGCACGATCTTCTTCACCAGTTTCCAGGCCATCTCGCTGATCGTGCTGATGCCGCTGCGCTTTCAAAGCGTCACCGGCGCTGGCGCTGACAGCGCGGCGTTGCACTTGCTGCCACTAGCGATGGGCTTGCCGATCGGCGCCTATTTCGCCGGCCGCCGCACTTCGATCACCGGACGCTACAAACCGCAGATTCTCACCGGGGCGATCCTCATGCCGATCTCGATTCTCGGCATGGCCTTCAGTCCGCCACAAGCGACACTGCTCAGCGGTCTGTTCATGCTGCTCAGCGGCATTGCTGGCGGCATGCAGTTCCCGACCTCGCTGGTCGGCACGCAAAACTCGGTGGAACAACGCGACATCGGCGTCGCCACCAGCACCACCAATCTGTTCCGCTCAC
Organism: Pseudomonas sp. Marseille-Q5117; assembly: GCF_946901175.1. Taxonomy (NCBI): domain Bacteria; kingdom Pseudomonadati; phylum Pseudomonadota; class Gammaproteobacteria; order Pseudomonadales; family Pseudomonadaceae; genus Pseudomonas; species Pseudomonas sp. Marseille-Q5117. The sequence continues at coordinate 309,056 of NZ_CAMPPP010000004.1, forward strand.
TGGGCGGCGCGGTGGGCGTGGCGTTGATGTCGGCGCTGCTGCTGGCGCTGTTGCACGACTCCAGTTTCGCCCACCTGGCGAACAGTTCGCTGATCAGCGAAGGGCATTCGGGCAACGTCCTGCTCGATGGCCTGAACGCAGCACCCGGCGAAGCGCAGAACGCTTTGCGCGCGGAGCTGCTGGTGACCTTCCGCCACTTGCTCTGGGTCAGCACGGCAGTGTCGTTGCTCGGGCTGGCAGCGGCGATTGCCATGCCGAACAACCTGCTGCGCGGGCGGGAACACGGCGCGAAATGAGCCTTTTGCGCTGATCGTTCCCACGCTCTGCGTGGGAATGCCTCAACGGACGCTCTGCGTTCGGCCTTGGATGGGACGCAGAGCGTCCCGGGCTGCATTCCCACGCGGAGCGTGGGAACGATCATCGCGCGCTCAAGGGCTGTAGTAGCCCACCGCGACGAGGAAATGCCCGACCTTTTTCAGGTACGCATGCTTGTCCTCGATCTTGCCGGTCACCGGGTTTTTCCAGCGGTATTCATATTCGCCTTCATCCTGTTTGCCGATCAGCGCCAGAATCGGCTCGCCCACCGGTTTGCCTTCCGGATCCTTGACCTTGCCAAAATCAGTGTTGATCAAGCGTAGATTGGTGCCGTGGGCGACATACCGCTGGTTGTTCAGATCGACCACGAAGACATACAGGTCATCCTGCAAGTAACCGCCCTTGAGCGAGTTGATCGCGGTCAGCGTGGCCTTCTCGTTCTTGGACAGATCCGTCGCGGCTTTGTCCAGCAAGGCCTTGGCCTGCTCAGCCGAGGCCCGTGGCAGGTAGTAACCTACCGCGAGAATGCGCTGCCCGACGCGCTGATAGAACACATGCTTGCGCTCGACCTTGCCGTCGGCCCAGTTCTGCCAGCGGTATTCGGCCTGCTGGATACCGTTGCCTTCCGGCACTTTCAGCGCATCCTTGAACGCCTTCTGCAGATCCGGCCCGAGCACTTCGCTGACATCGCGGCCGATCAGCGCCGATGACGGCCCGCCACTGGCAAGCATGACGCCTTTGGTGTCGAGGACGAACACGTAGCGATCCTTGTCGACGAACTCACCCTGGCGGCTGAACGCGGCGAAGGCCTTGTCGCCATTGTCGTGGTAGTAGGCCAAGGCTTTTTCCAGCAGGGCGATGGCGGCCTGACTGTCATCCTTGGTGGCGGTGGCGGCGCTGGCCTGGCCGAAGCCGGCCAACAGCATCAGGCCGAGCCAGGCCACTTTATGCAAAAACCCCATAGCGCATCCCTCGTTCTTTTTGGTGTCTCAAGAGCGTAGACGGCTTGCGGTCATGTAGAGATATTCAGAGCGTTTCTGAACATTGCGCCGTGAGGCTGACAAGCAATGCTCGCCAGCCTCGCTCAGCGCTTACGGGCGGGAATTGATCTGCTGCTGGAGATTCTGGATCTGCGCCTGCAAGGTATTGAGGTTGCGGGTCATCTGCGCGCGGAACGCATCGAACTCGGCGGTGTTGCCGCCACCCTGTGGCGCTGCCGGGCGGTTGTCCTGCTGACTTTTCAACACCACGATGTCCTGCTCCAGACGATCGATAGCCGCGCTCGGGTTGCCCTGTTTCTTCAGCGCGGCGATATCGGCGCCGAGGCTTTTGAACTGGGCGTCGAAGGCTTTCAACTGCGCATCGACCTTGCTGGTATCGGCCGGGGTGCTTTTAATGGTCGCCAGCTCGGCGCTCAAGGCTTTGACCTGAGCCTGCAACTGCGTATTAGCGTTCTGTTGTTCGGTGGTCTGCGCGGTCATCTGCGCCAGCCGCTTGTCCAGTTCGCTGGCCTGCCCGGCCACGCCTTGCTGCTGCTTGCTCTGGTCGAGCAGCTTGCCTTCGAGTTGCTTGATTTGCAGCTTCAGCGCTTCGCTGTCATTGCTGACGTTGCTCTGGCTGGCGACGACCTTGCCGGAAATATCCTGCAGGCGCCCTGCCGCTTCTTCGCTGATGCGGGCGAAGCTTTCCTGGGTGGCGACCAGTTGCTGCTCCATCAGCGAGATCTGCTGGAAGCTCCACCAGGCCAGACCGATGAAGGCAAAAAACAACGCGCCGACCAGCGCCCACAGCGGCCCGGTGCTGGCGGCCTTGGCCTTGACCACTGGCGCGCTGCGCGAATGCACGGAAGTGCGGGGGCCGGGCGCGATGTCATCGTCGTCGAACGGGTCAGCGCGCAGGCTTGGCACGTTATCGAAATCGTCGTCGTGGGCATCGTTTCGCATGGACATTGAGGCAACCTTTGGCAAACGCGGTGATGGCTAAATGCTGCGAAGTATAACCGTCGCAGCCGCAGGCATTGACCCTCAACCCGCAAGGCGGTTCATTGCCGCCCGGCCGAATCGTTTCAACGGATGTCCTGGGCTTTCCACCACGCACAGAACTCATCGAGGGCCGCCCACAGGCTGACTTTCGGATCGTAGTCGAGATAATGCCGGGCGCGGCTGATGTCGAGGGTGAAATTTTTTTTCATGACCTGCATGCCCAGGCGCGACAGGGTCGGCTCAGGGCGTCCGGGCCAGAGCATGCATGCGCCTTCGTTGAGCGCCGCAACACTGTAGGCCAGACCGTAGGAGCGGTATTTGCGCACCTGATCGACGTCCATCCGCCGCATCACGTAATTGACCACGTCCCACAGCGGCACCGGCGTGCCGTTGCTGATGTTGTAAGCCTTGCCCAGCGCCGAACCTTGGGCCAACAGGCTGCTGAGCATGGCTTCGTTGAGGTTTTGCACGCTGGTGAAATCGACCTTGTTCAAGCCGTTGCCGATGATCGCCAGACGCCCCTTGCGCTGCATCTTCAGCAGGCGCGGAAAGATGCTCATGTCGCCGGCACCGGTGACGAAACGCGGGCGCAGGGCGATGGTCTCCAGACCGAACTCCTGGGCACCGAAGACTTTCTGCTCGGCCAGATATTTGGTCGCGGCGTAGGGATGCTTGAAACGTTTGGGCACTTGCTCTTCGGTCAGACCGAGATGATCGCGGCCATCGAAATAGATCGATGGCGACGACAGATGCACCAGCCGCCGCACCCGCTGCTTGAGGCACGCTTCGACGACGTTTTCGGTGACTTCGACGTTGCCCTGATGAAAGTCCTGATAACGCCCCCACACGCCGACAGCACCGGCGCAATGCACCACGGCTTCTACATCGCTGCACAGGTCGTGCACCAGATCGGCGTCGGTCAGATCGCCCGGCACGAACTCCGCGCCCCGGCGCACCAGATGCTCGACGCTCTCGGCCCGGCGACCGTTGACCCGCACTTCAAGGCCCTGCTCCAGGGCGAAACGCGCAAAGCGCCCGCCAATAAAGCCGCTGGCGCCGGTAACCAAAATCTTCATCAAAAACTCCAGGGAAGCAGCTGCAAGCTTCGAGCTTTCAGCTCCAAATTGAAACGGTGCGTGTTCTTGCCGCTTGCCGCTTGCAGCTTGACGCTTGCGGCTGCGTTCAAGCCACTAGCCATTGCTTTGCGGAGCGCAGCAGTTGTTCGGTCAGTAGATTGAGCAACTGGCCGCCATTGCGCCAATGATGCCAGTACAGCGGCACGTCGATCGGTTTATCTGGCAGCAATTCAAGCAACACGCCGCGCTGCAATTGTTCGCGCACCTGCAGTTCCGGCACCAGGCCCCAACCCAGACCGGCTTCGGTCAGGCGAATGAAGCCTTCAGAGGACGGGCATAAATGATGCTCGAACGCGCCGTCGACGCCCAACAGCGCCAGATAGCGATGCTGGAGGAAATCGTCCGGGCCGAACACCAGCGCCGGGGTGCGCGACAGCTGTTCGGCGCGCACGCCATCGGGAAAATGCCGGGCGATGAAGGCTGGGCTGGCCAGCGCCCGATAACGCATGGCGCCGAGCAATACGCTGCGTGCGCCGGCCACCGGGCGCTCGCTGGCACACAGGCACGCAGCCACTTCACCGGCACGCATGCGTTTGAGGCCGACGGTCTGGTCTTCGACGATCAGGTCGAGCAACAAATGCTGCTCGGCGCAGAAATCGCCAACGGCCGCGGCCCACCAAGTGGCGAGGCTGTCGGCGTTGAGGGCGATGCGCAGGCGATCGGGCAGGCCTTCTTCGTCCAGCGCCGGCACCACCGATTGCAAATCGCGCTCGAGCAACCGCACCTGTTGCACATGGTTGAGCAAGCGTCGGCCGATCTCGGTCGGCGCTGGCGGTGTTCCGCGCACCAGCACTGGCTGGCCGACCCGCGCTTCAAGCAATTTGATGCGCTGGGAGATCGCCGACTGCGACAGGCCCAGCACCTGTGCGGCACGATCGAATCCGGCCTGCTCGACCACAGCGGCGAGCGCGGAAAGCAATTTATAGTCGAACATCAGTTTTCCTAATGGGCGATCAGCACTATTGGTTTTTCTTATACAGCGTCACACCGGAGAATAGCCAGCAAGCACTCTCTTTCAAGGATCTCTCCCATGTGGCAAAGCTACGTAAACGGCCTGTTGGTGGCGTTCGGCCTGATCATGGCGATCGGCACGCAGAATGCTTTTGTCTTGGCGCAAAGCCTGCGCCGTGAACACCATTTGCCGGTGGCGGCATTGTGCGTGGTGTGTGACGCAATTCTGGTCGCGGCCGGGGTGTTCGGCCTGGCGACGATTCTGGCGCAGAACCCGACCCTGCTGGCGATTGCCCGTTGGGGCGGCGCGACGTTTCTGATCTGGTACGGCAGCCAGGCGCTGCGCCGGGCCTGCTCGAAACAGAGCCTTGAGCAAGGCGAAAACCAGACCGTGCGTTCGCTGCGCGCAGTGATGCTCAGCGCTCTGGCGGTGACATTGCTTAACCCCCACGTTTATCTCGATACGGTATTGCTGATCGGCTCGCTGGGCGCGCAGCAATCGGTGCCGGGCGCTTATGTAGTCGGCGCGGCCAGTGCATCGTTGCTGTGGTTTTTCACCCTGGCCCTTGGCGCGGCGTGGCTGGCACCGTGGCTGGCCCGCCCGAGCACCTGGCGCATTCTCGATCTGGTGGTGGCAATGATGATGTTCGCCGTGGCCGCGCAGTTGATCATCGCCGGATGAATAATTGCCAAAGGCTCTGGAACCTCTATCCCACACAGTTGTTGCGTGGTTAAGGCGCGACCCCGGTGCTATGATCCGAACCCTGCGCCGCAAAGAGTAAAAACTCGCCGGTGCATTTCCGGCCGCCCGTGATCGGCCTTGCGCTCACCGCAACAGACCTGATTAGGAGAATCATCATGGCTTTCGAATTGCCGCCGCTGCCTTACGCACACGATGCCCTGCAGCCGCACATCTCCAAGGAAACCCTGGAGTTCCACCACGACAAGCACCACAACACCTACGTCGTGAACCTGAACAACCTGGTGCCAGGCACCGAGTTCGAAGGCAAGACCCTGGAAGAAATCGTCAAGACTTCTTCGGGCGGCATCTTCAACAACGCCGCTCAGGTCTGGAACCACACTTTCTACTGGAACTGCCTGGCACCAAACGCCGGCGGTCAACCAACCGGCGCCCTGGCAGATGCCATCAACGCAGCGTTCGGTTCGTTCGACAAGTTCAAGGAAGAATTCAGCAAAACCTCGATCGGCACCTTCGGTTCCGGCTGGGGCTGGCTGGTGAAAAAGGCTGACGGTTCCCTGGCCCTGGCCAGCACCATCGGCGCCGGCAACCCGCTGACCAGCGGCGACACCCCGCTGCTGACCTGCGACGTCTGGGAACACGCTTACTACATCGACTACCGCAACCTGCGTCCGAAGTACGTTGAAGCGTTCTGGAACCTGGTCAACTGGAAGTTCGTGGCCGAGCAGTTCGAAGGCAAAACCTTCACCGCTTAAGCTGCGCGCCCGATGAAAAGCCCGGCTTCGGCCGGGTTTTTTTATGCCCGGCGCATGGCGTTTCTCGCACGGTAAAAGCAGCTTCACGCCGTTTGCCGCCAGCCCCCAGCCGTCTACCATCACAGAAAGGAAAAAATCTTTGGCCCAGTGCTCAAGTTGAAGGTAATTGCAACCGACACAGTTGATTCAGAGCTATTACTCAAATGACGACATTGCGGCCAGGATCACGGCGACTTTTCCCGTGCCTGATTGTCCCTTTGACTGCCAACCCGGGATTGCCAATACTCATGGCAACTTGACGCTACCCGCACGGAACAAGGAATAACCCTTTGAAGCTGGAACTCAAGAACAGCTTGTCGGTGAAGTTGCTCCGGGTCGTGCTCCTGTCGGCATTGATCGTAGGCGTAGTCTTGAGCTGCGCGCAGATTGTCTTCGATGCCTACAAGACCCGTCAGGCGGTTGCCGGCGACGCCGAGCGCATCCTCGACATGTTCCGCGATCCATCGACCCAGGCCGTGTACAGCCTGGATCGGGAAATGGGCATGCAGGTGATCGAAGGGCTGTTCCAGGACGACGCCGTGCGTCAGGCCTCGATCGGCCATCCCAACGAAGCCATGCTGGCGCAGAAATCCCGCGAGCTGCAGCATTCCAACAGCCGTTGGCTGACCGACCTGATTCTCGGCCAGGAACGCACCTTCACCACGCAGCTGGTCGGCCGTGGCCCTTACAGCGAATACTACGGCGACCTGAGCATCACACTCGACACCGCCACTTATGGCGAAGGTTTCATCGTCAGCTCGGTGATCATTTTCATTTCCGGCGTGCTGCGCGCACTGGCGTTGGGCCTGGTGCTGTATCTGGTCTATCACTGGTTGCTGACCAAACCGCTGTCGCGAATCATCGAGCACCTCACCGAGATCAACCCCGATCGTCCCAGCGAGCACAAGATTCCGCAGATCAAGGGCCACGAAAAAAACGAACTGGGCCTGTGGATCAACACCGCCAACCAGTTGCTCGAGTCCATCGAACGCAACACCCACCTGCGCCACGAAGCGGAAAACAGCCTGCTGCGCATGGCCCAGTACGACTTCCTCACCGGTCTGCCGAACCGCCAGCAATTGCAGCAGCAACTGGACAAGATTCTCGTCGATGCCGGCAAGCTGCAGCGCCGCGTCGCGGTGTTGTGCGTCGGCCTGGATGACTTCAAGGGCATCAACGAGCAATTCAGCTACCAGACCGGCGACCAATTGCTGCTGGCCCTGGCCGATCGCTTACGTGCCCACAGCGGTCGTCTCGGCGCCCTCGCTCGCCTGGGCGGCGATCAGTTCGCGCTGGTGCAGGCCGACATTGAACAACCTTACGAAGCAGCAGAACTGGCGCAAAGCATTCTCGATGACCTCGAGGCGCCGTTCGCCCTCGACGATCAGGAGATCCGCCTGCGCGCGACCATCGGCATAACCCTGTTTCCGGAGGACGGCGACAGCACCGAGAAGCTGTTGCAGAAAGCCGAGCAGACCATGACCCTGGCCAAGACCCGCTCGCGCAATCGCTATCAGTTCTACATCGCCAGCGTCGACAGCGAGATGCGCCGTCGTCGCGAGCTGGAAAAAGACCTGCGCGATGCGCTGATCCGCGACCAGTTCTACCTCGTCTACCAACCGCAGATCAGTTATCGCGATCACCGCGTGGTCGGCGTCGAAGCGCTGATTCGCTGGCAACATCCGGAACACGGTCTGGTGCCGCCGGACCTGTTCATTCCGCTGGCCGAACAGAACGGCACGATCATCGCCATCGGCGAGTGGGTGCTCGATCAGGCCTGCAAGCAATTGCGCGAGTGGCACGATCAGGGCTTTGTCGATCTGCGCATGGCGGTAAATCTGTCCACCGTGCAACTGCACCACGCCGAGCTGCCACGGGTGGTCAACAACCTGTTGCAGATGTACCGCCTGCCGCCGCGCAGTCTGGAACTGGAAGTCACCGAAACCGGCCTGATGGAAGACATCACCACCGCCGCCCAGCATCTGCTCAGCCTGCGCCGCTCCGGTGCGCTGATCGCGATCGACGACTTCGGCACCGGCTACTCGTCCCTCAGTTATCTGAAAAGCCTGCCGCTGGACAAGATCAAGATCGACAAGAGCTTCGTTCAGGACCTGCTCGATGACGACGATGACGCGACCATCGTTCGCGCGATCATTCAACTGGGCAAGAGCCTGGGCATGCAGGTGATTGCCGAAGGCGTGGAAACCGCCGAGCAGGAAACCTACATCATTTCCGAGGGTTGCCACGAAGGTCAGGGCTACCACTACAGCAAACCGCTGCCGGCGCGGGAGCTGGGCATTTACCTCAAGCAGGCGCAACGCAGCAACGCGGCCATTCTCTAAAAGCGCAAGATCGCGCCATCACACTTGCCTAAATAAGAAATATTTCCAAGCACGCCTTTACACATAATGCGAAAGATTTGCATTATGTCGCAGTTTTGCGCGCCCCCGGCGCCAGTCCACTCAACTACCGAAGCAGGATGTTCGCCATGATTCGTATGCCTCTGGCTACCGCCAGTCTGCTGGCCATCGCTATTTCCCTCGCCGGTTGCGGCGAAGGCAAGGACAAAGAAAAAGCCTCCGAAATGACTCCGGCTTCCAGCAGTGCTGCTCCAGCCCCTGCCGCTGCACCTGCTCCTGCCGCCGGTAAAGTTGACGATGCCGCCGCCAAGGCTGTGGTCGCGCACTACGCCGACATGGTCTTCGCCGTTTACAGCGATGCCGAATCCACCGCGAAAACCCTGCAGAGCGCGGTCGACGCGTTCCTCGCCAAGCCGAACGCCGACACCCTGAAAGCCGCCAAGGCTGCCTGGGTGGCCGCACGCGTACCGTATCTGCAGAGCGAAGTGTTCCGCTTCGGCAACACCATCATTGACGATTGGGAAGGTCAGGTTAACGCCTGGCCATTGGACGAGGGCTTGATCGACTACGTCGACAAATCCTACGAACACGCACTGGGTAACCCGGGCGCCAGCGCCAACATCATCGCCAACACCGAAGTGCAGGTCGGCGAAGACAAGGTCGACGTGAAAGAGATCACCCCGGAAAAACTCGCCAGCCTCAACGAGCTGGGCGGTTCCGAGGCGAACGTTGCCACGGGCTACCACGCGATCGAATTCCTGCTCTGGGGCCAGGATCTGAACGGCACCGGCCCTGGCGCTGGCAACCGTCCGGCCTCGGACTACCTGGAAGGCGCCGGCGCCACCGGTGGTCATAACGACCGTCGTCGTGCCTACCTGAAAGCCGTGACCCAACTGCTGGTCAGCGACCTGGAAGAAATGGTCGGCAATTGGAAGCCGAACGTGTCCGACAACTACCGCGCCACCCTGGAAGCCGAGCCAGGCGAAACCGGCCTGCGCAAAATGCTCTTCGGCATGGGCAGCCTGTCCCTGGGTGAACTGGCGGGCGAGCGCATGAAGGTTTCCCTGGAAGCCAACTCCCCTGAAGACGAGCAGGATTGCTTCAGCGACAACACTCACTACTCGCACTTCTACGACGCCAAAGGCGTGCGTAACGTTTACCTGGGCGAGTACACCCGTGTTGACGGCACCAAGCTGACCGGCGCCAGCCTGTCGTCGCTGGTAGCCAAGGCCGACCCGGCTGCCGACACCGCGCTGAAAGCCGATCTGGCCGCGACCGAAGCGAAGATCCAGGTCATGGTCGATCACGCCAACAAGGGTGAGCACTACGACCAGCTGATCGCTGCCGGCAACACCGCTGGCAACCAGGTCGTTCGCGACGCCATCGCCGCGCTGGTCAAGCAGACCGGCTCGATCGAAGCCGCTGCGGGCAAACTGGGCATCAGCGACCTGAACCCGGACAACGCCGATCACGAATTCTGATCGCAGCGTCCGCGTCAAAAAGAGGCGACCTTCGGGTCGCCTTTTTCATTATTGGCACACCACTATCCCTGTGGGAGCGAGCCTGCTCGCGAAGGCTTGATCCGGCGCAGCATTTTCAGCGCGTCGGGCATCGCTTTCGCGAGCAGGCTCGCTCCCACAGTGTTGGCATGCGCTTAAAGGCTTGCGCGATATCAAGCAAACGATAATTCCTCTTATTCAAACTCCCCCGCCCTGTTAGACTTTGCGCCTTTGTTTTCGCCCGTTTGCAGGATGTCTGATGCTGTCGTTGCCGCTTCGCTTGTCCGCACTGTTGCTGGCCCTGGGCCTGAGTGCCTGCGATGACGCCCCGCGTTTCACCAAGGCCGAGCCGGGGGAAGCGCGTTCGGGCGGTGCGGCGACTGTGCGCAAGAGCGATCAGAACGCCTTTTCCCTGCCATCGGCCAACCTGCCGCCGTCACGGCGCGTGGATTTCAGTGTCGGCAACAGTTTCTTTCGCAGCCCGTGGGTGATCGCGCCGTCGACCACCACGGCCCGCGACGGTCTCGGCCCTTTGTTCAATACCAACGCCTGCCAGAACTGCCACATCAAGGACGGTCGCGGGCATCCGCCGGCACCTGACGCATCCAATGCGGTGTCGATGCTGGTGCGCCTGTCGATTCCCGACGCGCCGCAATACGCCAAAGTCATCGAACAGCTCGGCGTAGTGCCGGAGCCGGTGTATGGCGGGCAGTTTCAGGACATGGCCGTGCCCGGCGTTGCCCCGGAAGGCAAGGTCCGCGTCGACTACACACCGGTGCCGGTACGCTTCAAGGACGGCACCGAGGTCGAGTTGCGCAAACCGACTCTGCAGATCACCCAACTCGGTTACGGCCCGATGCACCCGGACACGCGTTTTTCCGCGCGGGTGGCGCCGCCGATGATTGGTCTGGGCCTGCTCGAAGCGATCCCCGAGGAGGCGATCCTCGCCAACGCCGCCGCCCAGGCGAAAGAGAACAATGGCATCAACGGCCGGCCCAACCAGGTCTGGGATGACCAGTTGCAGAAGACCGTCACCGGCCGGTTCGGCTGGAAAGCCGGGCAGCCGAATCTCAATCAGCAGAATGTTCATGCGTTCTCCGGTGACATGGGCCTGACCACCAGCCTGCGGCCGTTCGACGATTGCACCGAGGCGCAAACCGCCTGCAAACAGGCGCCGAACGGTAATGGCCCGGACGGCGAACCGGAAGTCAGCGACAACATCCTGCGGCTGGTGCTGTTCTACAGCCGCAATCTCGCAGTGCCGGCGCGCCGTGGCGTCAACGATCCACAGGTGCTGGCCGGCAAGAATCTGTTTTTCCAGGCCGGTTGCCAGTCGTGCCACACGCCGAAATACACCACCGCCGCCGATGCCGCCGAACCGGAATTGGCCAATCAGGTGATTCGTCCATACAGCGACTTGCTGCTGCATGACATGGGCGAAGGCCTGGCGGACAACCGCACGGAATTTCAGGCCTCCGGCCGCGACTGGCGCACCCCGCCGTTGTGGGGGATTGGTCTGACGCAAGCGGTCAGCGGTCACACCCAGTTTTTGCATGACGGCCGCGCACGCAACCTGCTCGAAGCGGTGCTCTGGCATGGCGGCGAGGCGACGGCGGCGCAGCAACAGGTTTTGTCTTTCAATGCCGAGCAGCGCGCTGCGTTGCTGGCGTTTCTGAACTCACTTTAAATACTGGAAAAACATCGGGAGCCCGACATGTTCCGTCCCAAGTTACTGTTCACCAGCCTTGCCGCGCTCGCCCTCGGCGCCTGCTCGCCGCAGGACCCGCAAGCGGTCACTTCGGCGGCGATCGCCAAATCGGTGATCCTGCCGACCTACACCCGTTGGGTCGAAGCCGACCGGCAACTGGCGGTCAGCGCCCTCGCCTACTGCCAGGGCAAAGAGACCCTGGAAACTGCCCGTGCCGATTTCCTCCACGCGCAGAAAGCCTGGGCCGAGTTGCAACCGCTGCTGATCGGTCCGCTGGCCGAGGGCAACCGTTCGTGGCAAGTGCAGTTCTGGCCGGACAAGAAAAACCTCGTCGGCCGTCAGGTCGAGCAACTGGTCGTCGCCCAGCCGCAGATCGACGCCGCCACGCTGGCCAAATCCAGCGTCGTGGTGCAGGGCCTGTCGGCTTACGAATACATCCTCTTCGACGCCAAACCTGACGTCGCCAACGACGCGCAAAAAGCCAAATACTGCCCGCTGCTGATCGCCATCGGCGAACGCCAGAAGCAACTGGCCGAAGAGATTCTGCAGGGCTGGAACAACACCGATGGCATGCTCGCGCAGATGAGCAAGTTCCCCAACCAGCGCTATGCCGACTCCCACGAAGCGATCGCCGATCTGCTGCGCGTACAAGTGACGGCACTGGATACCCTGAAGAAAAAACTCGGCACGCCGATGGGCCGCCAGAGCAAAGGCGTGCCGCAGCCGTTCCAGGCGGATGCGTGGCGCAGCCAGTCGTCGCTGACCGCACTGGAAGCCAGCCTTGCCGCCGCCAAAACCGTCTGGGAAGGCGTCGACAACAAAGGCCTGCGCGGTCTGCTGCCGGCCGAACAGAAGCCGTTGGCGGACAAGATCGATGCCGCCTATGCCGCGTCGCTGAAGCTGTTCGACAGCACCCAGCGCTCGCTGGGCGAAATGCTCGAAGACGACGCCGGTCGCCAGCAACTCAACGATATCTACGACAGCCTCAACGTCGTCCATCGCCTGCATGAAGGCGAGCTGGCCAAGGCGCTGGGCATCCAACTGGGCTTCAACGCCAACGACGGTGACTGATGAGGGCGAGTGCCATGCTGCGACGTCAGGTTCTGACTTTAGGTAGTGCACTGCTGGGAGCAGTGACGCTGGGCGGCTGGACGCTGTTCAAACGCAAGGATCAGAGCCCGCTGCTACTGTCGGCGCGTGACGATACTGACGGCAAGCATTACGCCGTCGGCTATCGGCTCGACGGCACGCGGGTGTTCGCCACCCACGTCGGCCAGCGTTGCCACGACATCATCAACCACCCGACGCAGCCGCTGGCGCTGTTCGTTGCACGGCGTCCGGGTACCGAGAGTTACCTGATCGACCTGCGCGACGGCAAGCTACTGCAGACCGTGACCTCGCAGCCGAACCGGCACTTCTACGGCCACGCCGTGGTGCACAAGGACGGCGAATACCTGTACGCCACCGAAAACGATACGACCGATCCTGGTCGCGGTTTGCTCGGTGTGTATAAGTTCGAAGGCGAGCGGCTGGTGCACACGGGCGAGATTTCTACCCACGGCCTCGGCCCGCATCAGGTGTCGTGGATGCCTGACGGCGAGACGCTGGTGGTGGCCAACGGCGGGATTCGCACCGAGGCGGAAAGCCGCGTCGACATGAACCTTAACGCCATGGAACCGAGCCTGGTGTTGATGCAGCGCGACGGCACATTGCTGAGCAAGGAAACCCTCGCCCAGCAGATGAACAGCGTGCGCCACTTGGGCATCGCCAGTGACGGCACCATCGTCGCCGGTCAGCAATTCATGGGCCCGTCCCACGAACGCTCGGAGCTGTTGGCGATCAAGCGACCCGGGCAAGCGTTCGTGGCGTTCCCGGTAGCGGAAGATCAGTTGCAGGCGATGGGGCACTACACCGCCAGCGTCGCGGTGCACAGCGATCTGCGTCTGGTCGCGTTGACGGCGCCGCGCGGCAATCGTTTCTTTATCTGGGATCTGGACAGCGGCGAACTGCGCCTCGATGCGCCTTTGCCTGATTGCGCCGGCGTTGGTGCGGTAAAGGATGGCTTCGTCGTGACCTCGGGGCAGGGCCGTTGCCGTTACTACGATTGCCGGCAGGAACAGCTGCTGGCCAAGCCGCTGGAATTGCCGGCGGGGCTCTGGGACAACCATCTGCACTTGATGGCCTGACAACAAGTCCCGTGGCTGACGATCAACCTGTGGCGAGGGGATTTATCCCCGTTGGGTGGCGCAGCCGCCCTTAAAACTGCAATTGCGGTATGACTGAAGGATTCAGGGGGCCGCTTCGCAGCCCAATGGGGGTAAATCCCCTCACCACAGGATTGTGTCCCGCTGCACCTGTAAACACTGCCAGTTGGAATCCCCACCTGACTCGGAGTAATGTGCCCGCCTGTCTCATGATTTATCCAAGGAACTGGACATATGCTGCGTCGCCGCATGCTGATCATGTTGGGTGTTGTTTTGCTGATCGTCCTGGTACTGGGCGGATACAAAGCCTTTTCGATCTACACGATGATCCAGGGCTTTTCCAAGCCCAAGCCGCCGATCAGCGTCGCCGTGGCCACTGCCGGCGAACAGCCGTGGCAGATGCGCCTGCCCACCGTCGGCACGCTCAAGGCGCTGCAAGGTGTCGACTTGAGTCTGGAAGTCGCCGGCACCGTCACTGAGCTCAAATTCGAATCCGGGCAGAAGGTCAAGGCCGGGCAACCGTTGCTGCAACTCGACAGTGCCGTCGAGACCGCTCTGCTGGAAACCGCCCGCGCCGACCTCGGCCTGGCGCAACTGGACTTCGGCCGTGGCTCGCAACTGGTCGACAGCCGCGCGATCTCCAAAGGCGAATACGACCGCCTCTCCGCCGTGCTGCAAAAGAACAAGGCCACGGTCAATCAGCTCAACGCTTCGCTGGCGAAAAAACGCATCCTCGCGCCATTCAGCGGCACCATCGGCATCCGTCAGGTCGACGTCGGCGACTACCTCGCCAGCGGTACCAAAATCGCTACGTTGCAGGATTTGAGCAGCCTTTACGCCGACTTCTACGTGCCCGAACAAGCGGTGCCGAAACTCGCTATCGGCCAGCCCGTGCAGTTCACCGTCGCCGCTTATCCGGGGCAGAACTTCGTCGGCAAGATCAGCGCAATCAACCCGATCGTCGAAAGCACCACGCGCAATATCCTCGTCCGCGCCACCCTGGCCAACCCCGACGGCAAGCTGCTGCCGGGCATGTTCGCCAGCCTTGAAGTGCTACTGCCTGATCCACAGAAACACATCGTGGTGCCGGAGAGCGCGATCACCTACACCCTGTACGGCAACTCGGTTTACGTGGTCGGGCAGAAAAAGGCCGAGGACGGCAGCGTCGCCAAGGATGAAAACGGCCAACCGCTGCTGATCGCCGAACGTCGTTTCGTCGAAACCGGTGAACGCCGCGATGGCCTGGTGATGATCAACAAGGGCGTGCAGAGCGGCGAACAAGTGGTAACGGCGGGCCAGATCAAACTGGACAACGGCGCCCACATCGCTATCAGCGACGACAAGACCCTAGGCGAGCAGAACAGTCCGCCTCGCGCCGACTGATCAAGGAATTCCCATGGCTTTTACCGATCCGTTCATCCGCCGCCCGGTGCTCGCCACCGTGGTCAGCCTGCTGATTGTGCTGCTGGGCTTTCAGGCCTGGAGCAAGCTGCCGCTGCGCCAGTACCCACAAATGGAAAACGCCCTGATCACGGTGACCACGGCTTATCCCGGGGCCAACGCCGAAACCATTCAGGGCTACATCACCCAGCCGATGCAACAGAGCCTGGCCAGTGCCGAGGGCATCGATTACATGACCTCGGTCAGCCGGCAGAACTTCTCGGTGATTTCGATCTACGCGCGCATCGGCGCCAACACCGACCGCTTGTTCACCGAACTGCTGGCCAAGGCCAACGAGGTGAAGAACAAGCTGCCGCAGGACGCCGAAGACCCGGTGCTGAGCAAGGAATCCGCCGACGCTTCGGCGCTGATGTACATCAGTTTCTTCAGCAAGGACCTGAGCAACCCGCAGATCACCGACTACCTGTCGCGGGTCATCCAGCCAAAACTGGCGACGCTGCCGGGCATGGCCGAAGCGGAAATTCTCGGCAATCAGGTGTTCGCCATGCGTCTGTGGCTCGACCCGGTGAAACTCGCCGGCTTCGGCCTCAGCGCCGCCGACGTGACCGCTGCGGTGCGCCAGTACAACTTCCTCTCCGCCGCCGGCGAGGTGAAAGGCGAGTACACCGTCACCAGCATCAACGCCAACACCGAACTGAAATCCGCCGAGGCCTTCGCGGCGATTCCGCTCAAGGTCGATGGCGACAGCCGTGTGTTGCTGCGTGATGTCGCGCGGGTGGAAATGGGCGCGGAAAACTACGACTCGATCAGCTCGTTTGGCGGCACGCCGTCGGTGTACATCGGCATCAAGGCCACTCCCGGCGCCAACCCGCTGGACGTGATCAAGGAAGTGCGCAAGTTGATGCCCGAGCTGGAAGCACAGCTGCCGCCGAACCTGAAAAGCGAAATCGCCTACGACGCGACACTGTTCATTCAGGCCTCCATCGATGAGGTGGTGAAAACCCTGTTCGAAGCGGTGCTGATCGTCATCGTCGTGGTGTTCCTGTTTCTCGGCGCGCTGCGTTCGGTAGTGATCCCGGTGGTGACCATTCCGCTGTCGATGATCGGCGTGATGTTCTTCATGCAGATGATGGGTTACTCGATGAACCTGCTGACGCTGCTGGCCATGGTGCTGGCCATCGGTCTGGTGGTGGACGACGCGATCGTCGTGGTGGAAAACATCCACCGGCACATCGAGGAAGGCAAGACGCCGTTCGACGCAGCGCTGGAAGGCGCGCGGGAAATTGCCATGCCGGTGGTGTCGATGACCATCACCCTGGCGGCGGTGTATGCGCCGATCGGTTTCCTCACCGGGCTGACCGGGGCGTTGTTCAAGGAGTTCGCCCTGACCCTGGCTGGAGCAGTGGTGATTTCTGGCGTCGTCGCCCTGACGCTGTCGCCGATGATGTGCGCGTTTCTGCTGCGCCACGAAGAGAACCCCAGCGGGCTGGCCCATCGTCTCGACCGCGTCTTTGAAGGCCTCAAGCGCCGTTATCAAAGCATGCTCCACGGCACGCTCAATACGCGGCCGGTGGTGCTGGTGTTCGCGGTGATCGTGCTGTGCCTGATTCCGGTGTTTCTCAAGTTCACCAAGTCGGAACTGGCCCCGGACGAGGATCAAGGCATCATTTTCATGATGGCCAGCGCACCGCAGCCGACCAACCTCGACTACCTGAGCACCTACACCGACGAATTCATCACCATCTTCAAAGAGTTTCCCGAGTACTACTCATCGTTTCAGATCAACGGCTATAACGGTGTGCAGGCCGGCATCGGCGGCTTTTTGCTCAAGCCATGGAACGAGCGCAGCCGCACGCAGATGGAAATCCTCCCCGAGGTGCAGAGCAAACTGGAGAGTATTCCCGGCCTGCAGATCTTCGGTTTCAACCTGCCCTCCCTGCCCGGCACCGGTGAAGGCCTGCCCTTCGAATTCGTGGTCAACACCGCCAATGACTATGAACTGCTGCTGCAAGTCGCCGAGCGCATCGAGAAACGCGCGATGGAGTCCGGCAAGTTCGCCTTTGTCGACCTCGATCTGGCGTTCGACAAGCCGGAAGTAGTCGTGGATATCGACCGCGACAAGGCCGCGCAGATGGGCGTGTCGATGCTTGACCTCGGCAGCACGCTGGCGACCTTGCTCGGCGAGGCGGAGATCAATCGCTTCACCATCGACGGGCGCAGCTACAAGGGCATCGCCCAGGTCGAACGGGCCTACCGCGACAACCCGGACTGGCTGAACAATTACTACGTGAAAAACACCCAGGGCGAATTGCTGCCGCTGTCGACGCTGATCAAGGTCAGCGACCGCGCACGACCGCGCCAGCTCAATCAGTTCCAGCAACTCAACGCAGCGAAGATTTCCGGTTTCCCGCTGGTGAGCATGGGCGAAGCCATCGACACCGTGCTGCAGATTGCCCGCGAAGAAGCACCGGCCGGGTTTGCCTTCGACTACGGCGGTGCCTCGCGCCAGTACGTGCAAGAAGGCAGCGCGCTGTGGGTAACTTTCGCTCTGGCATTGGCGATCATCTTTCTGGTGCTGGCCGCACAGTTCGAAAGCTTCCGTGATCCGCTGGTGATTCTCGTGACGGTGCCGCTGTCGATCTGCGGCGCGCTGATCCCGTTGTTCCTCGGCTGGTCGAGCATGAACATCTACACCCAGGTCGGGCTCGTGACGCTGATCGGCCTGATCAGCAAGCACGGCATCCTGATCGTCGAATTCGCCAACCAGTTGCGCAAGGACAAGGGCCTGAGCGCCCGTGACGCGGTGGAGGAAGCGGCGGCAATTCGCTTGCGCCCGGTGCTGATGACGACGGCGGCAATGGTGTTCGGCATGGTGCCGCTGATTCTGGCCACCGGTGCGGGAGCCGTGAGCCGCTTTGATATAGGCATGGTGATTGCGACGGGGATGTCGATCGGCACGCTGTTTACGCTGTTCGTGCTGCCGTGTGTTTATACCTTCCTGGCGAAACCGGATCGCAAATAACATCCTGTGGGAGCGAGCCTGCTCGCGAATGCGGCAGTTCAGCTGCATTGATGTCGACTGATACACCTTCGCGAGCAGGCTCGCTCCCACAGAGGGCGATATGTATCTTGAAAGTTGTTGAATAAAAAAGGCCTCGCAATTGCGAGGCCTTTCATTTGGGCTTCAATCGTTTCAACTGGCTGGCCTCATTCCCTGAGACAGTCCGAACATGAACAACAGCAAATCATGATCGGGCTGGGTCGCCACGGAGGCTTTTGCCACCCGTGGAACCGAACAATGAGCGTCGTTCCCGGACGCCCCTATGACCTGCATGCGCGGCTGCTCCCAGGCAGCCACCGCCAGTGAAGCAACTGCCAAGGCCCCGACCAGGAACAAACCTCGTGCAATTTCGAGTTTCATCGCTATAAACCTTTGATAGCGCTGCCAAACGCCGTCTCATAAAAGTAGACAAGTTTTTTCCAGTCGGCATCGCGGAACGACGAATGGCGACGCAGTTGCTTCAAGTCATGCTGTGCGGCTCGATAGGGGGTCAGACGCTGGCGGCACTTCTCCAGATCGATCAACGCCACTTCAACCTGCGCCGTTTCACCTTCACCGGTGACGCGCACGAAAACGTGTTTGATGTAAATGCAGCTGTGTTGCCAGCGGCCCTTGTGCATGCGCGCCAGGTTCTCGGCGAGGTCCTTGAGGACTTTTTCGTAGACCACGTCACCACATTGATCGCGACCACCGGCAGCGGCCAGCCAGTGTTCCAGTTCCTGGAAACCGTCGAGGGATTTGGTGACGAGCAGCGCGCGCCACTTGTGTTGCGGATCCGGTTGCGCGCCGCAAAAAACGATCTGCGGAACACGCACGCCGAGTTTGCTTACGCCGGTCAGCGCATCGAGTTCACGCAATACGGTCGGGCGACCGAACGGGTGCAACCAACTGCGATAGATGTGCCCGGTCTGGCGCTTGGCGTACAAGAGCTGACCGTCACGGTCGACGATGCGCTGCACCCCGCTTTCGCCACCACGGCGCACATTGGGCTCTTCAACCCATTCGCCGCGCTGGTTCCAGTAATAATCGAAACGATCCTGGGGAGCGACATCCGCTTCAACCGCTGCTTGCACTGCCATCCTCTACCTCTTGCGTAATACGTAAACTCGCCACATCGCATAGAGCGGTATGAAGTCCAGTTGTTCCTGAATGCGGAAACCCGCCTGTTCAAATTCTTTCTCGATCGTCGTCGCCGGAATCAGAAATCGATTCTGGTAATCATGACTTGGCCGATCCCGCTCGGCGCGCTTGCGCTTCCAGGCCTTGAAATTGCCGTCAACCCACAACGAAACAATCACGCTGTCACGGGTCACCCGCTCGAACTCGCGCAGGATCACCCGACGGTGCTCGGCCTCGCCGATGTGGTGCAACAGACGCATGCAAAAGATGCTGTCGACCGAGTTATCCGGCAGAGCGATATCGAATGCCGAGGTGTGCAGCGGCTGTACACGCTTGACCACATCGGCTGGCTGCCCTTGCAGCGCGGTCTTGATCATCGACTCGGAATTGTCCGCGCCGATGATCACCCGGTTGGGCTTCTCCGCGAGCATTGGCCAGAAACGCCCGGCACCGCAGGGCAGATCCAGCACCAGCCCGGGATCTCCCGCCAGCGCCAAGGCCTTGCGACCGACTTGCTCATCGCGCCAGTGCGACAGGCGGCGACCGAGGCTTTGCTGGTGCTTGCGCAGATATCGTTGTGCGTGTTGGTCGTCGTACTTTTCGGAAAAATCGAGCTTGATCGGGCCGGCCATCATCTGGACTCCTGTTCTGATGACGCCACCTTAAGCAGCGGCGTGTCAGCGTCAGGTCATCCAATTGTGAAAATTCTGTCAGGTAAATCTGCAAAGTATTACAACGTTATACAGGATTTAGACAGCTGTACGGGAGTAGCCTCGAGCCACTATTTGCCGGCATTCACGCCAAGATCTACCTCGAATCGGCAGCCATTGGGGTCCATCGTGCTCAGGCTGACTGTCCAGCCCTGGTTTTCGCAGATGCGCTGGACCAGCGACAGGCCCAAGCCGAGACCCTCGCCACGTTTCTCGCTGCCGCGCACAAACGGTTCGAACATCGCCTCGCGTTTTTCCTCGGGGATGCCCACGCCCGAATCCTCAACGACAAAACCGTTGGCGGTGAGCGTCAGACGAATGAAACCCTGTTCGGTGTAATGCAGGGCGTTACGCAGCAGGTTGCCCATTACCGCGTTCAGCAAGGTCGCGTTGTAGCGAGTATCCGCTGGGGTGCCCGGCTCGAATATCAGTGTCAGCCCCTTGCGCTCGATCGGCTCACGCCACAGGCACAGCAGGCTTTCGGCCACTTGCGTGAGATTCTGCTGTGGCGCCGCTGCGGCCTCTTCGTTCTGCGTGCGCGCCAGCATCAGGAAGGTCTGTACCAGTTCGCGCATCTCCTCGCTGGCTCGGGCGATGCGTTCGACCTGAGCGCGACCGCGCTGATCGATACCGGGGTTTTCCAGCAGCAGTTCGCAGGAGCTGGCCAGGACCATCAGCGGCGTGCGCAATTCGTGGCTGACGTCGCTGGTGAACAAGCGCTCGCGGTTCAGCGCCTGACGCAAGCGCCCCAGGGTGGCATCGAACGCCACCGCCAGTTCACCGACTTCATCCGCCGCATAGTCCGGCGCCAGGGGCGGCGCCAGCCCGAGCAACTGGTCGCGATGACGGACCTGCCGCGCCAGGCGCACCACCGGCGCCATCACCTTGCGCGCGAGCACCCAGCCAAGAAACACCGCCAGTGCCAGGCTGAGCACGAAGCCCACCAGCACCACGGCAAACAGCACGCGCTCGCGCTCTTCGAAATCGCTTTGGTCCTGCAATAGTACGTAGCGTCGACCATCCACCACCTCGACCATGGCGTGATAGGACAGCTGCTCGCGAAAGACCTCGTGGAAACCGGCATCGAGGTGACGCAGATCCTTGGGCAGGTCGAAATCCCCCGGCCCGCCACTGAAATAGAACAACTGATCCGGCTCGGGGCGATGGCTCCAGTCGGAGACGTTGTCCATCAGCAGCAAACGTTGCAGATCGCCGCCCAGCCCTGCGGAAATCAGTTTCTCTTCCACCAGGTGCACCGTCGCAACGATGCCCATGGCGAAAGCGCCGGCGACCAGTGCGCTCATCAGCGCAAAGGCGATGATGATCCGCTGGGAAAGACTCTGCTTAAACTCCATCTCGCCCCTCGGCCAAGCGATAACCGACACCGTGCACGGTGTGCAGCAGTGGCTTGGCGAATGGCTTGTCGATCACTTGGCGCAACTGGTGAACATGGCTGCGCAGGCTGTCGCTGTCCGGGCAGTCATCGCCCCACAGCGCTTCCTCGAGAATCTCCCGACGCAGCACGTGCGGGCTCTTCTGCATCAGCACTGCGAGCAGCTTGAGACCGACCGGGTTGAGCTTGAGCAGCTTGCCTTCGCGGGTCACTTCCAGGGTGTCGAGGTCGTAGCTCAGATCACCGACCTGCAATGCGCGGCGACCGCCGCCCTGAGCACGGCGCATGACCGCTTCGACGCGGGCGGCCAGCTCGGACAGCGCAAACGGTTTGATCAGGTAATCGTCGGCACCGGACTTGAAGCCCTGCAGCCGGTCGTCGAGTTGGTCGCGGGCGGTCAGCATGATCACCGGCGTATCACGCCGTGCGTCTTCACGCAGGCGCTTGCACAAGGTGTAGCCGTCGATGCCGGGCAGCATGATGTCGAGCACGATCAGGTCGTAATGCTCGGTCGCCGCCAGATGCAGACCGGACAAGCCGTCTTGTGCGCAATCGACGGTATAGCCTTTCATGCCCAGGTAATCGGCCAGATTGGCCAGGATGTCGCGGTTGTCTTCGACCAGCAGAATTCGCATGGGCACCTCCTCCGAACGGGGTAACGGCCGTCTTGGCCCGCGCAGCTTACGGCCAAGTGTGGCTCAGGGCTAGGGGCGTTTTTTGATAAACCTGCGCTGCGCGCGCTGCGACGTTTTTTTCACTTTCGGTTAACAAATCGCCGACGCCAGCGCGCGCAGACTCCGCGCGATTACGCTCTCTCCTCCGTTCATCGACCAAGGAACCTGCCATGGTGTCGACCTCTGCCCTTCCCGCTTCAAGACCGCTGAACTGGTGGCTGTGTCTGGGCATTCCCGCAGCGGCGGCGATCATTCTGCTGTTGCTCGAACTGACCGATCTGGACATGGTTCTGGCGCAAATGTTCTACGACCCGGTCGCCGGGGATTTCATCGGGCGGCACAGCTATTTTCTTGAAGACATCCTGCATGACCGGGCCAAACAGCTGGTGATCGGCTTCTCGGTGTTTGCCATTCTGGGTTTCATCGGTGCGTTTTTCATCGAACGGCTGAAACCGTTCAAGCGTGAACTGGGTTGCCTGGTGCTGTCGCTGGGGCTGGCGACTTCGTTTGTTACTCCAGTCAAAGCCGTCACCGCCGTGCAGTGCCCATGGAGCCTGGAGCAATTCGGCGGCCACGAGACCTACAGCAAACTGATGGAGCATCGCCCCGCCACGGACAAGCCGGGACGTTGCTGGCCGGGTGGCCATGCGGCGACAGGGTTCACCCTGTTTGCACTGTTCTTCGTGTTGCGTGACCGCCGCCCGCGACTGGCACGGCAGGCGTTTGTATTTGCCTTTGCGCTGGGCTCGGTGTTCTCGATCAGCCGCATGATGCAGGGTGCGCATTTCTTTTCGCACAACGTGTGGACGGCGATTTTCTGCTGGCTGATTTGTCTGGGGGCTTATTACTGGGTGCTGTATCGCCCGGCTGGCAAGACTTCGACGGCGATGAACACACAGCCGATCAATGCCTGAAATAAACAACCTGTGGGAGCGAGCCTGCTCGCGAATTGTCGGCTCAACTGGCTTGCATGTCGGATGACAGACCGCTTTCGCGAGCAGGCTCGCTCCCACAGGGGGATACCAGTGAGCTTCGAAATTGGGGCAATAAAAAACCCCGCTGACTCTCGCCAGCGGGGTTTTGCGTTACAGGGCCAGGGCTGGCTTACATCATGCCGCCCATGCCACCCATGCCGCCCATGTCTGGCATACCGCCGCCAGCTGCACCTTCTTTCTTCGGTGCGTCGGCAACCGCTGCTTCGGTGGTCAGGATCAGACCGCCGATGGAGGCTGCAGCTTGCAGAGCCGAACGGGTTACCTTGGTTGGGTCCAGGATACCCATTTCGATCATGTCGCCGTATTCGCCGGAAGCAGCGTTGTAACCGAAGTTACCTTTGCCGTTCTTCACTTCGTTGACGACTACGCTTGGCTCGTCACCGGAGTTGGCAGCGATCTGACGCAGCGGCGCTTCAACAGCGCGACGCAGCACAGCGATACCGACGTTCTGGTCAGCGTTGTCGCCGGTCAGCTCGGTCAGTGCTTCCAGAGCACGGATCAGCGCCACGCCACCGCCAGGTACCACGCCTTCTTCAACGGCTGCGCGGGTTGCGTGCAGGGCGTCTTCAACGCGGGCTTTCTTCTCTTTCATTTCAACTTCGGAACCAGCGCCAACCTTGATCACTGCAACGCCGCCGGACAGCTTGGCCAGACGCTCTTGCAGTTTTTCACGGTCATAGTCCGAGGAGGTTTCGGCAACCTGGGCGCGGATCTGAGCGATACGGCCTTCGATGTCTGCCTGCACGCCAGCACCGTCAACGATGATGGTGTTTTCCTTGGACAGGGTCACGCGCTTGGCGTTACCCAGGTGCTCCAGGGTGGTGCTTTCCAGGCTCAGACCGATCTCTTCGGAGATAACGGTGCCGCCGGTCAGAACAGCGATGTCCTGCAGCATGGCCTTGCGACGGTCGCCGAAGCCCGGTGCCTTGACGGCAGCGACTTTGACGATGCCACGCATGTTGTTCACAACCAGAGTCGCCAGGGCTTCGCCTTCAACGTCTTCGGCCACGATCAGCAGTGGGCGGCCGGCTTTGGCAACGGCTTCCAGCACTGGCAGCATTTCGCGGATGTTCGAGATCTTCTTGTCGACCAGCAGGATCAGCGGGCCGTCGAGCTCGGCAACCATGGTGTCCGGCTTGTTGACGAAGTATGGCGACAGGTAGCCACGGTCGAACTGCATGCCTTCTACAACCGACAGTTCGTTTTCCAGGCCCGAGCCTTCTTCAACGGTGATCACGCCTTCTTTACCGACTTTTTCCATGGCTTCGGCAATGATGTCGCCGATGGAGTTGTCGGAGTTGGCCGAGATGGTGCCGACCTGAGCGATGGCTTTGAAGTCAGCGCATGGCTTGGACAGGGCTTTGAGCTCTTTGACAATGGCGATGGTCGCCTTGTCGATACCGCGTTTCAGGTCCATCGGGTTCATGCCGGCAGCGACGGCTTTCAGGCCTTCGTTGACGATCGACTGAGCCAGAACGGTAGCGGTGGTAGTACCGTCACCAGCGTCATCGTTGGCACGGGAGGCAACGTCTTTGACCAGCTGCGCGCCCATGTTTTCGAAGCGGTCATCCAGTTCGATTTCTTTGGCAACGGAAACGCCGTCCTTGGTGATGGTCGGAGCGCCGAAGCTCTTCTCGATAACCACGTTACGGCCTTTCGGGCCCAGGGTCGCTTTTACCGCGTCAGCCAGAACGTTGACGCCTTTGAGCATCTTGGTACGGGCGGCATCGCCGAACTTAACTTCTTTAGCAGCCATGATCGATATTCCTTAAATACTTTGTAGTAGCGGGAAAATGAACGGGGATATCAGCCTTCGATAACCGCGAGGATTTCGTTCTCGCTCATTACCAGCAGGTCTTCGCCATCGACTTTCACAGTGTTGCTGCCGGAGTAAGGACCGAACACAACCTTGTCGCCTTCCTTCACGGACAGTGCACGCACTTCACCGTTTTCCAGAGCTTTGCCCGGGCCTACAGCGAGAATCACACCGTGGTTGGCTTTTTCAGCAGCCGAACCTGGCAGGACGATACCGCCAGCGGTTTTCTTTTCTTCTTCGCTGCGACGGATGACGACGCGGTCATGCAGAGGACGAAGCTTCATTGTCGATCTCTCCTAATTGTGGTTTTCATCGGCCGGTGTAGTCCCGGCGGGTTTAACGAATCCGGCCTGCGCCGGTTGCGGTCCGTCGAGCGAACCGCGCAAGTCTGTCCGGTTTGAATACCGGAAACCTTTCGGTGACCGATACATAGGGGCGTACAAGCCGATTACAAGGGCTGGCGGAAAAAAATTTTCATCCAGACACGGTAAATAACAGCCATAAACGAGCACGGCACCCGAAGGTGCCGTGTCGATGCAGATGTCACTTGTTGTCGCGGTGTTCGAACTCGCCTTCGATCACATTCGGCTCTCGACCCAGCGGTTCGCGCGGGGCCGGGCCGCCACGGGGTTGCAGGTCGTCGGCGAAGGCGCGCTGGCGCATGGCTTGGTCTTCAGCGCGCTGGCGCATCTTGTTCGCCAGCAGACGACGGGTGACCGGCAGCAGCATCACCAGACCGACCACATCACTGATGAAGCCGGGAATGATCAACAGTCCGCCGGCCAGTGCCAGCATCAGGCCCTCGAGCATGGTCTGCGCGGGCAATTCGCCGCGATTCAGGCTTTCCCGGGCACGCAATGCGGTGGCCAGACCGGCGACGCGCAGCACGAACACACCGAACATCGAGCCGAGAATGATCAGCAGCAGGGCCGGGAAGAACCCGATAGAGCCTGCCACTTTGACGAATACGAACAGCTCCAGCACTGGAAACAGCAGAAAGAGCAACAGAAAAGGGCGCATCAAAGTTTCCTCAACGCAAGAAATGCCTTGCAGTAAGCCTTAGATGACGTCGCCCTTGCGTGAATTCAAGCTTAACTTTGCGCTTTTTTCGGCCAGGACTGGGCGTGAGCCAGAGAAACCAAGGCCTCGCGCACTTGTGTCGGCGTATTACATGGCGCAGCGAAGGGCAACCAGTAGACGGCCTGACCAATGCGCAGGTGCATGCCTTCGCTGTCGATCCCGGCCAGTTGCGCCGGCACACTGTTCGGCAGCCCGGCCAGCTCGACGTAATGGGCGATGGCCTTGGCGTGGTCGCTGTTCATGTGCTCGACCATGCTGATTTCCGCCTTGCCGGCGAACGGGTTGGCCAAGGTCAGATCGTCGATCCAGTGGATCGCACCAAAGCCGCCGATGTAACGATGGCGCACCGGATTGAGCACCCAGAAATCGAAATCGTGGGCCTGGTGATAATTCTGCGAGTCAGGGAAATAGCGGTAATAACGCTCGGCGGCAGCCTCGATGGCTGCCGGGTCTTCGAGTTTCTGCGCTTGGGCCAGATAGGTCAGCCGCCCGACCGCCTGCACATCGTCGGCCTCGCGCTCGCCCACCAGCATTGAGCACTTCGGATCTTTCTGCAGGTTATGCGTGTGCTGGGCGATGCGGCTGATCAGGATCAGCGGCCGACCCTGCTCGTCCAGGCAATACGGCACGACCGAGCCAAAGGGAAAACCCGGCATCGATTTGGAGTGGGTCGACAGCACTCCGCGGTATTCCTTGAGAAGCAATTCTCGGGCATTCTTCGCCACTTCAGCGCTCAATTTGTGACTCCTTAAATGGGTTCCGTCTAGAAAACGGACAGGCGCGCAGCGAAAAGTAACCGGCGCGCATCGGGCAAATGTTCGTGTGCAACCAGGCCTGACCGGTGCCGATCGAGCGTTGCCGACAACAAAAACAACTCAGACCTGCCAGCGGGACATGCGAATGCAACTCAACGACAAAGTAATCATTATCACCGGCGGTTGCCAGGGTTTGGGCCGTTCCATGGCCGAGTATTTCGCCGGCAAGGGCGCGAAGCTGGCCCTGGTCGATCTGAATCAGGAAAAACTCGACGACGCCGTGGCCGCCTGCAAAGCCAAAGGTGTCGAGGCGCGCAGCTACCTGTGCAACGTCGCCAATGAAGAACAGGTCGAGCACATGGTCGCGCAAGTGGCCGAAGACTTCGGCGCCATCCACGGCCTGATCAACAACGCTGGCATTTTGCGCGATGGTCTGCTGCTGAAGGTCAAGGACGGTGAGATGACCAAGATGAGCCTGGCCCAGTGGCAGGCGGTGATCGACGTCAACCTGACCGGCGTGTTCCTCTGCACCCGTGAAGTCGCAGCGAAGATGGTCGAGCTGAAGAACAGCGGTGCGATCATCAACATTTCGTCGATCTCCCGTGCGGGCAACGTCGGCCAGACCAACTATTCCGCAGCCAAGGCCGGCGTCGCAGCGGCGACCGTGACCTGGGCGAAGGAGCTGGCGCGTTACGGCATTCGCGTGGCGGGCATCGCGCCGGGCTTCATCGAAACCGAAATGACTTTGGGCATGAAGCCGGAAGCGCTGGAAAAGATGACGTCGGGCATTCCGCTCAAGCGCATGGGCAAGCCCGAAGAGATCGCCCATTCGGCGGCGTATATCTTCGAGAACGACTACTACACCGGGCGGATTCTGGAGATGGATGGCGGGTTGCGGATCTGACTGTCACCCTGAAACAAATGTGGGAGCGAGCCTGCTCGCGAATGCGGTGTGTCATTCAACCCATTGGTTGTCTGATCTACCGCTTACGCGAGCAAGCTCGCTCCCACAGGTTTTTCAGCGCTGCCGATGGATCAATCGTCGCTGATGGTGATATTCGGCATCGCCGGCGTGGCCGCTTCCTGCAAGACAATGCGCGCGCCGACGTGGCGGGCCAGTTCCTGATAGACCATGGCAATCTGGCTGTCCGGCTCGGCGATTACGGTTGGCTTGCCGCCATCGGCCTGTTCGCGGATCAGCATCGACAGCGGCAGTGAGGCCAGTAGTTCGACGCCGTATTGGGTGGCCAGTTTCTCGCCGCCGCCTTCACCGAACAGATGCTCGGCATGCCCGCAGTTCGAGCAGATGTGCACCGCCATGTTTTCCACCACGCCCAGCACCGGAATGTTGACCTTGCGGAACATTTCCACGCCTTTGCGTGCGTCGAGCAGCGCCAGATCCTGCGGCGTAGTGACGATCACCGCGCCGGCCACCGGGACTTTCTGCGCCAGGGTCAGCTGGATGTCGCCGGTGCCTGGCGGCATGTCGATGACCAGATAATCCAGATCCCCCCACGCGGTTTGCGTGACCAGTTGCAGCAGCGCCCCGGAAACCATCGGCCCGCGCCAGACCATCGGCGTGTTGTCGTCGGTCAGGAACGCCATCGACATGACTTCCACACCGTGGGCCTTGAGCGGCACGAACCATTTCTGATCCTTGACCTCGGGCCGGGTGCGTTCGGGAATGCCGAACATGATGCCCTGGCTCGGGCCGTAGATATCGGCGTCGAGGATGCCGACCTTGGCACCTTCCCGGGCCAGCGCCAGCGCGAGGTTGGCAGCGGTAGTGGATTTGCCCACGCCGCCCTTGCCGGAAGCGACGGCGACGACGTTCTTGACGTTGGCCAGCCCGGGAATCTGCGCCTGGGCCTTGTGCGCGGCGATCACGCTGGTGACCTCGATACGGGCGATGACCACGCCGTCAAGGTTTTCGATGGCCAGTTGCAGCAATTGCGCCCAGCCGCTCTTGAACAAACCGGCGGCGTAGCCGATTTCCAGCTGCACATTGACGCGGTCACCGATGATCTCGATGTTTTTCACGCAACCGGCGCTGACCGGGTCCTGGTTCAGGTAAGGGTCGGTGTATTGGCTGAGGACGGCTTCCACCGCTGCGCGAGTGACGGCGCTCATGGGCAACTCCGATAACAAGACTGGAAAAGATGGCGGCTATCGTACGCTGGACACCGATTTGAGGCGAACAGATTACTTGCGCTGAAAAGCCACTGTGGTGAGGGGACTTATCCCCGTTCGGCTGCGCAGCAGTCGTAAAGCCATTGCACTCGGACTGTCTGATGCATCGATGTTTGCGGTTTTGGGGCGGCTTCGCCACCCAGCGGGAATAAATCCCCTCACCACCCGAGCTCTCAAAGTACCCAGTGGCGCAGGGGTGAAAAATATGCGCCGGCGCTTTATAGTGGCCGACCTCCGTTTCATCAAGTAGCGAAGCCCCATGTCCGAGCCACGCAAGATCCTCGTCACCAGCGCCCTGCCCTACGCCAACGGTTCGATCCACCTTGGCCATATGCTGGAATACATCCAGACCGATATGTGGGTGCGCTTCCAGAAGCATCGCGGCAACCAATGCATCTATGTCTGCGCCGACGACGCCCACGGTTCGGCGATCATGCTGCGCGCGGAAAAGGAAGGCATCACCCCGGAACAACTGATCGCCAACGTGCAGGCTGAACACAGCGCCGACTTTGCCGACTTCCTCGTCGATTTCGACAATTTCCACTCCACTCACGCCGAAGAAAACCGTGAGCTGTCGAGCCAGATCTACCTCAAGCTGCGTGACGCCGGGCACATCGCCCAGCGTTCGATCACGCAGTATTTCGACCCGGAAAAGAAAATGTTCCTGGCCGACCGCTTCATCAAGGGCACCTGCCCGAAATGCGGCACCGAAGACCAGTACGGCGACAACTGCGAAAAATGCGGCGCGACCTACGCACCGACCGACCTGAAGGATCCGAAGTCGGCGATCTCCGGCGCCACCCCGGTGCTCAAGGATTCCCAGCACTTCTTCTTCAAGCTGCCGGATTTCCAGCAAATGCTGCAGGCCTGGACCCGCAGCGGCACCCTGCAGGACGCCGTGGCCAACAAGATCGCCGAATGGCTGGATGCCGGCCTGCAGCAGTGGGACATTTCCCGCGATGCGCCGTACTTCGGTTTCGAGATTCCGGGCGAACCGGGCAAGTATTTCTACGTCTGGCTGGATGCGCCGATCGGTTACATGGCCAGCTTCAAGAACCTCTGCAACCGCACGCCGGAGCTGGACTTCGACGCGTTCTGGGGCAAGGACTCGACTGCCGAGCTGTACCACTTCATCGGCAAGGACATCGTCAATTTCCATGCGCTGTTCTGGCCAGCCATGCTCGAAGGCGCCGGCTACCGCAAGCCGACCGGCATCAACGTGCACGGCTACCTGACCGTCAATGGCCAGAAAATGTCCAAGTCGCGCGGCACCTTCATCAAGGCCCGCACTTATCTCGATCATCTGTCGCCGGAATACCTGCGCTATTACTACGCGGCCAAGCTGGGCCGTGGCGTCGATGACCTCGACCTGAACCTCGAAGACTTCGTGCAGAAGGTCAACTCCGACCTGGTCGGCAAAGTGGTCAACATCGCCAGCCGTTGCGCCGGATTTATCCACAAAGGCAACGGCGGCCTGCTGGTCGACAACAATGCCGCGCCGGAGCTGACCGAGGCCTTCCTCGCCGCCGCGCCGAGCATTGCCGACGCTTACGAGGCCCGCGACTTCGCCCGCGCCATGCGTGAAACCATGGCCCTGGCTGACCGCGCCAACGCCTGGATCGCCGACAAGGCGCCGTGGTCGTTGAACAAGCAGGAAGGCAAGCAGGATGAAGTCCAGGCGATCTGCGCCACCGGCATCAACCTGTTCCGCCAGTTGGTGATCTTCCTCAAACCGGTACTGCCGCTGCTGGCCGCTGATGCCGAGGCGTTCCTCAACGTCGCGCCGCTGACCTGGAATGACCACACCACCCTGCTGGCCAACCACCAGCTCAACGAATTCAAACCGTTGATGACCCGCATCGACCCGGTAAAAGTGCAAGCCATGACCGACGCCTCCAAGGAAGACCTGACCGCCAGCCAGACCGACACTGGCGCAGCCGCCCCTGCAGGCAACGGCGAACTGGCCAAGGATCCGCTGTCGCCGGAAATCGATTTCGACGCCTTTGCCGCCATCGATTTGCGCGTCGCTTTGATCGTCAAGGCCGAACACGTCGAAGGCGCGGACAAGCTGTTGCGCCTGACCCTCGACATCGGTGACGAGCAACGCAACGTGTTCTCCGGGATCAAGAGCGCGTATCCGGACCCGTCCAAGCTCGACGGTCGCCTGACCATGATGATCGCCAACCTCAAGCCACGGAAAATGAAGTTCGGTATTTCCGAAGGCATGGTGATGGCGGCGGGCCCTGGTGGTGAAGAGATCTACCTGCTGAGCCCTGACAGCGGCGCCAAGCCGGGTCAGCGCATCAAGTAAGGCGTTGCGATAAAACGATCCCACCGACGTGCTCTGCATGCCGGTGGGATTTTTCATATCTGGCCCGATAGTGCCTACCCTTAAGAGACACCCGCCCGTTTCGCTGGCAGAACCATGACCGAACTCGTGTTAACGCTGATCAGTGCTGCGCTGCTCAACAACTTGGTGTTGCACTGGCCGCTGGGCGTCGCTCCGCTGTTGGCGGGCAGCCGACGCCAGGTCCATGCGCTGGGGTTGGCGACGTTGTGCCTGATGGTGGTGGTCGGCGTTATCGGTCAGGCGATCTGGCAGTGGATATTGGTGCCGTTGCAGCTTGAAGCGCTGCGCCTGTTCGTGTTTCTGCCATTGAGTGTGTTGTTGATCGCGCCGCTGCTGAAACTGCTGGCGGGCGGGCTGCCGGATTGGCCGTTCGCTGGATTGTGGCCGCTGCTGCTCGGCAATGCCGGCGTACTCGGGCTGGCGTTGATCAATGCGCAAAATGATCAAGGCCTGCTGCACGCAACGGCGTTGAGCTTCGGCGCCGGGCTGGGTTTCTGGCTGGTGTTGAGTGTGTTCTGCGATCTGCGCGAGCGCACGGCCGACAACGATATTCCCCTGCCCTTTCGCGGCCTGCCGATCGATCTGATCAGCGCCGGACTGATCGCAGTGATTTTTCTCGGATTCAGTGGATTGATCAAAACATGAGTCTGCTTCAACGCATCGATGCCCTGCTGCCGCAGACCCAATGCGGCAAGTGCGGACATCCTGGATGCAAACCCTATGCGCAAGGCATTGTTGACGGCGAGCCGATCAACAAGTGCCCGCCGGGCGGCGAAGAAACCATCGCTGCCCTGGCCGAGCTGTTGAAAATACCGGTCCTGGAACTGGATATCAGCCGTGGCCCGGCACCGCCGCAAGTCGCCTTCATCCGCGAGGCCGAATGCATCGGCTGCACCAAGTGCATTCAGGCCTGCCCGGTCGACGCCATCGTCGGCGCGGCAAAACTCATGCACACGGTGCTGATCGACGAGTGCACCGGTTGTGATCTGTGCGTTGCGCCGTGCCCGGTCGATTGCATCGAAATGCATCCTTTGCCTGCGAACACGATCCCAGTGGTTGGCGGTCTCGCATTCGATCTTGAAGAACAGCGCGCCCGCGCGATCAAACGTGACCACGCGCGCCAGCGTTTCGAGCGCCGCAACCAGCGCCTGCTGCGTGAAGAACAGCAAAAGCAGGCCGAACGTGAAGCGCGAGCCGCGCGTGCGGTACAACCGCAAGTATCGACCGGCGACCCGGTGCAGGCTGCGCTGGAGCGGGTGCGTGCGCAAAAAGCCGCGAACGCAGATGCGGCGCTGAAGAAGGCCAAGGTCGATGTGGCGATGAGTCGGGCTCAGTTGCATAAATCGCTGAAAGCTTTCGGCCATCCGCTGACGTTCGAACAGCAGTCGCAACTGACCGTCCTGCAGCAACAATTCGAAGCCGCCGAGCAAGCACTGGCGAAGCTGGAAAGCAGCCAACCGGTGATTCCCGCCGTCTCTGCTCCGAGCAACGACGCCGAACTCAAGCGAGCCAAGATCCAGTTGGCCATGCGCCGCGCCGAGTTGAAAAAGGCTCAGGCAGCGGAGGCTGCGCCGGAGCAGATCGCAGCACTGGAGCAAGCCGTGACTGACGCCGAGCGCCAGGTGCAAGACCATGCCACCCCTTGAGGCAGCGGACGATCGCCTGCAACAGGCGATGAATACCGTGCTGCTCGCAGCGCTGCCGGGGCTGCTCGCTTTGTTCTGGTTGTATGGCTGGGGCGTGTTGATCAATCTGCTGTTGGCGGTTGCCAGTGCTTTGCTCGTCGAAGCCGGGGTCGCCCATTTGCGTCGGCAAGCGGTGCAAGCGGCACTGCGTGATGGCAGTGCACTGGTCAGTGCGCTGTTGCTGGCCGTTGCGCTTCCCGCCTATTGCCCTTGGTGGCTGACGATCACCGCGACCATTTCAGGCTTGTTATTCGGCAAACACCTGTACGGCGGGGTTGGTAAAAATCCGTTCAACCCAGCCATGCTTGGCTTCGCCTTGAGCATCGTGCTGTTCCCGCAAGGGATGACGCACTGGCCGGGCCATGGCCTTGATTTCCTTTCGGCGCTGCAACAGGTTTTCAACCCGGCTCAAGCGCCGGACGCCTGGGTTCAGGCCACGGCACTGGACAGTCTGCGCATCAATAAAAGCCTGACCATCGATGAGCTGTTCGCCAGCAACCCGGCCTTCGGCCGCTTCGGCGGGCGCGGTGTGGAATGGGTGAATCTGGCGTTTCTGCTCGGCGGTCTGTGGCTGTTGCAGCGGCGGATCTTCTCCTGGCATGCGCCGGTGGGGATGCTCGCCAGTCTGTTCCTCATCAGCCTGTTGTGCTGGAACGGATCGGGGTCCGATTCCCATGGTTCGCCGCTGTTTCATCTGCTCAGCGGCGCAACCATGCTCGGTGCATTTTTTATCGTGACAGAACCTGTGTCCGGCGCGAAAAGCGCCCTCGCCCGCCTGCTGTTCGGCATTGGCGTCGGCTTGCTCACGTACCTGATTCGCACATGGGGCGGATACCCGGACGGCGTCGCGTTTGCGGTATTGCTGATGAATCTGCTGGTGCCGACGTTGGAGCGCTTCGCCGCCAGCCGCCAGTCGAAGGTGACCGCGTGAACGGCCCAGCGAGTGTCGCGACCCTGGTGCTGCTGGCACTCATTGGCGCGAGCGCAACATACGTGCTGCAGCGCAGCAGTGCACCGCAGATTGCCAGCGAGCAGCGCTTGCTCGAAAGCCGCCAACTGCTCGATGTCATGCCTGCCGCGCTCTACGACAATCAGCCGCTGGAGCAACCGCTGACGAAGCTCACCGAGCCTGTTTTGCGCCATAGCACGCTGTCAGGCGGCTATCGAGCGACCCGCTCCGGACAGACAGTTGCGGTGCTGTTGCGCAGTCGCAGCGAAGGTTACGCAGGCACTCTGGAACTGCTGATAGCCATCGATGCAAACGGCAGAGTTCTAGGCGTGAAAACCCTTGAGCAGCGCGAAACGCCGGGATTGGGTGGTCACATCGGTGAACGGCCGAATGCCTGGCTTCAGACCTTCCTCGGCAAATCCCGCACTGAGCCGACGGACGCCGGTTGGGCGCTGAAAAAGGATCAGGGGCAGTTCGATCAAATCGCTGGCGCGACCATTACCTCCCGTGCCGCCATCAACGCGATTCATGACGCACTGCGTTATTTCGATGAGCATCAGGCGCTGCTGTTAGGGGCTGGCTCATGAAACGCACGGCGAGTTTATTGATGCTGGTGCCGCTATTGGGCGCCACACAAACACTCAGCGCTGCACTGGGGATAACCTTGATGCTCGGCGCGGTGCTCGGCGTTTTTGCCGTTTGCATGTCGCCGCTGCGCGAACGCCTGACGGGCACCCGTGCGTTGCTAGCCAGCCTGATACTTGCCGCGACGCTGACCAGTTGCGCAAACATCATGGCGCAACGCTGGCTTTTGTCATGGCAGCAGACGTCTGAGCTCTACATAGGGCTGATCGCCTTGCACTGCGTCGTGCTTGAATACCACGGTGCCTTCCGCGAGCCCGTCGCTGTCAGCTTAAAACGCTGCGCCTTGTTCGGCGCGCTCATGCTGGTGGTCGGCGGGCTGCGCGAGATCATCGGTTATGGCAGCCTTGGCCGAGGCCTTTCGGAGCATTGGCAAGGTCTGGTTTTGTTCCCCGATGGGCTGCAGCTGTTTACGCTGGTCCCCGGCGCTTTGGTTTTACTGGGCCTGCTTCTCGCCGTACGTCAAGCGTGGACACCCCGCAACTCTGTCATCAAGGAAACGCATCGCCCATGAATGCTGCAAAACGTCTTGAGATATTTCGCCGACTGCACGAAGACAATCCCGAGCCGAAAACCGAACTGGCCTACTCTTCGCCGTTCGAGCTGCTGATTGCGGTGATTCTTTCGGCGCAGTCCACCGATGTCGGGGTCAACAAGGCGACGGCCAAACTCTTTCCCGTCGCCAATACACCCGCCGCGATTCATGCGCTGGGTGTAGAGGGGCTGTCGGAGTACATCAAGACCATCGGCCTGTACAACAGCAAAGCGAAGAACGTCATTGAAACCTGCCGTTTGCTGGTTGAACGCCACGGCGGCGAAGTTCCGCAAACCCGAGAAGAACTGGAAGCCCTGCCCGGCGTCGGGCGCAAGACCGCCAACGTGGTGCTCAACACCGCTTTCCGTCAATTGACCATGGCGGTCGACACGCACATTTTCCGCGTCAGCAATCGCACCGGCATCGCGCCCGGGAAAAATGTGGTGGAAGTTGAAATGAAGCTGATGAAGTTTGTACCGAAAGAATTCCTGCTCGACTCCCATCACTGGCTGATTTTGCATGGCCGCTATGTTTGCCTGGCGCGTAAACCGCGCTGTGGCAGCTGCCGCATCGAAGATCTGTGCGAATACAAACATAAAACTTCTGACGATTGAGCCGTCATCGGTTTTTCGTATCCATCGATTGAAAAAATCTTTTTTACCCGCCGCAGTAATGTCGATATAAGGAGCGCCAAAGGCAGTCTTAGCCGGGAGTTGACTTCATGAGTACCGACAAAGAGCAACTGGATGTAGAAGAAGATTTTATTGCCGTCGAGGCCGATGAGATCGAACCGGTGGTCGAGGTGGCGAAGACCAACCTCAGCAAGCGTCGCACAATCGACAACCTGCTTGAGGAGCGCCGACTGCAAAGGCAATTGGCCGATTACGATTTTGATCTGTGATACCTGAAGGCCTCCCGAAGCGGAGGCTTTTCATTTTCTGCGACAACCGAGCTTGATCGGCCCATGACGGTCTCAGCTGTCGAATCGTTCAAACCAGGCCGTTGCGCTGCGCCAACTCGATCAGATCAACCAGAGACCGCGCATTGAGTTTCAGCAACAGGCGAGTCTTGTAAGTGCTTACAGTCTTGTTGCTCAAAAACATGCCGTCGGCGATTTCCTTGTTGGTCTTGCCGCGCGCCAATTGCTGCAACACCATCATTTCCCGCCCGGACAGACGATCAACCATGTCCGCTTCACTTGCATTGCCCAGACTGGTGCGCACAGTATGCAGCGCCTGATTGGGAAAATAGCTGTAGCCGGATAGAACTGCCTTGATCGCACTCAGCAACTCGGTCAGATCCTGCTGTTTGCATACATATCCCGCAGCGCCTGACTGCATGCAGCGCATGGAAAAATGTCCGGGAGCCTGGGAGGTCAGCACCAGAACTTTCACCGGCATGGCGGTGGAAGTCAGGCGCGCAATAACTTCCAGCCCATCGAGTTTGGGTATTCCAATATCCAGAATGACAAGATCAGGCATTTGTTCGCGAGCAATTTGCAGTGCATCAACGCCGTTATCCGTTTCTGCAATGACTTCGTAGCCATGCCGTTCCATCAGCATACGCACCGCAAGTCGAATGACGGGATGGTCATCCACGATCAGCACTTTATTCATGGGCAAGTCCAGTTTTCGCTGTTCGAATTTTTAGAACACGCACGATATCCCAGTGACTTGCTTCAAAGCACAGCAACTTTTACACCCAGTTGCATCGAGAGACATTCCCTACAGGCATTGAGGATAATTCCCACAAATCGACCCGAGCTACACCACCACAACCGCACTTTTTTCTTTCAAGTCCGTACCAAACTCCCTTTTGATGCACGACTGTCCTACGCGGCGCCGACCTCTCATGCAGCAGATTTGACACTCGTCTTCCTGCTCTTGCCGAGTGCGTAGCAGACACATCAGGTAACGACCTGCCAACTCGCCAATCGCCGCGCCAACACCTGCTCCATAAAACTTGAAACAACAGTCTGAAACTTTAACCAATGCTTTTACTATAAATAGTAATACTCAACCTTCACCAAATCACATAGAACTCGAGCATGCTCAAGATAAAGAACAAGATAACCAACCCGATGACGGTTATCGCCATATTTGCCATCCTTTCGGAAACTTCCGCTGCGGTCTCGCTACCGTTTCTCGACAACAAGGATCGGGAAATTTATGTGTGGTTCCTGATCAGCTTTCCGTTTTACCTGTTATTTCTTTTTTTCCTCACTCTTAACTTTAACCACCGCTCGCTCTATTCGCCTTCGGACTTCGGCAAAGACAAGAATTTTTTGAAGACGACAGAAAATCAGGAACGTGACGGCGAGCGAAAAGTACCGTTGCGAAAAACCGATGGATCGCGCGCTTTCGAAATAACGAGCTGCATCGTGTCAAGCAACCCTGCGGGAGGTGGAATCCAGCGCGCATGCAGAACTCACAATTCGCCCGACCCGCCACTTGCTATGGCCAGTCAGGCCAACCCGGTCGTCCAGGCGATCAAGCTGTCACCGCTGATAAGCGAACTGAACATCATCGATGCCAGAGACGTTGATGCACCCAGAGAATTCGATGCGATTCTCGAAACTCTGCGGGGGACCGATAAAAAAACCGCGCGAGTGTTGGTCTTTCTATCCAATCACGTCTCGGACTCGCCGGCTCACACGGCATTGCAGCAGATCAGACAAGCAAAGAAAGGCTCAGGTGCGACGCTGTGTATCGTTTACAACCTGTGCTCACAAACAGTCACGTTGCTGGGAAGAACAAGCTGACAGATGAGTCATGCGCTGCACGCGGGAAGACGAGAGACCAGCCTGATGATCAGACAAAATTCCAAAAAAAAGGCGGCCCCGAACAGGCCGCCTTTTTTTATTGCGCGTCGGTCCGAATAAATCAGAACAACTTGCGGCCCTTGTTGGCAGCAATACGCATGCGCAGCGCGTTGAGCTTGATGAAGCCCGCCGCATCGGCTTGGTTGTAAGCGCCGCCATCTTCTTCGAAGGTGGCGATGTTGGCGTCGAACAGCGAATCGTCGGACTTGCGACCGGTGACGATGACGTTGCCCTTGTACAGCTTCAGGCGCACTACGCCGTTCACGTTGACCTGCGAAGCGTCGATCATCTGTTGCAGCATCAGACGCTCAGGGCTCCACCAGTAACCGGTGTAGATCAGGCTGGCATACTTGGGCATCAGCTCGTCTTTGAGGTGAGCAACTTCGCGATCCAGAGTGATCGACTCGATGGCGCGGTGAGCGCGCAGCATGATGGTGCCGCCCGGGGTTTCGTAGCAGCCACGGGACTTCATGCCGACATAACGGTTTTCGACGATGTCGAGACGACCGATGCCGTGCTCGCCGCCGATCTTGTTCAGCGTCGCCAGTACGGTGGCCGGGGTCATTTCGACGCCGTCCAGCGCGACGATGTCGCCGTTGCGGTAGGTCAGTTCCAGGTACTGCGGGGTGTCGGGAGCCTTCTCCGGGGAGACGGTCCAGCGCCACATGTCTTCTTCGTGCTCGGTCCAGGTGTCTTCCAGCACGCCGCCTTCATAAGAGATGTGCAGCAGGTTGGCGTCCATCGAGTACGGGGATTTTTTCTTGCCATGGCGTTCGATCGGGATCGCGTGCTTCTCGGCGTAGTCCATCAGCTTCTCGCGGGACAGCAGGTCCCACTCGCGCCAAGGGGCGATCACTTTCACGCCTGGCTTGAGCGCGTAGGCGCCCAGTTCGAAGCGCACCTGGTCGTTGCCCTTGCCGGTGGCGCCGTGGGAAATGGCGTCAGCGCCGGTTTCGTTGGCGATTTCGATCAGGCGCTTGGCGATCAGCGGACGGGCGATGGAAGTACCCAGCAGGTACTCGCCTTCGTAAACGGTGTTGGCGCGGAACATCGGGAACACGAAATCACGCACGAATTCTTCGCGCAGGTCGTCGATGTAGATTTCTTTGACGCCCATGGCCTGAGCCTTGGCGCGGGCCGGCTCGACCTCTTCGCCTTGACCGAGATCAGCGGTGAAGGTCACCACTTCACAGTTATAAGTATCCTGCAGCCACTTGAGGATCACCGAAGTGTCCAGGCCGCCGGAATACGCCAGAACGACCTTGTTTACGTCCGCCATGCCATCACTCCACGGGGTTCTACGGAAAGCGGGGGAGTCTACCGCTCAAACGCGATAATTTACAGAGGCGCGACAGCTTAAGACGACAAAGCGACAGAATCTGTCGAGAGCGCGACGATGACCGGCGGGTCAGGAAGTCGCTGCGGCCGTGGCCGGCGTACTCGCTTGCGGCGCCGGAGCCGGGGCGGTAGTCGGTGCGGCGCGCGACAATTTCACGTTGACCCGACGGTTCTTCGCACGATTGGCCTTGCTGGTGTTGGGCACGATCGGATACTGCTCGCCGTGGAAACGCACGGTGATCTGCGATTCCTGAATGCCGTTGGCCTTGAAGAAATCCACCACCGCCAGCGCGCGGCGGCGCGACAGTTCGCGGTTGGTCAGACGATTGCCGCTGTTGTCGGAGTGACCGTCGAGGTCAATGTGGTTCACCGTCGGGTCGGCCTTCATGTATTCGAGCATCACTTGCAGCTTGGCCTTGGCAGCCGGGTCCAGCTCAACGCCTTCGCCGGGGAAGCCGATCTGCGACTGCTTGATCTGGTCGAAATTCTGCGGCAGCAATTTCGCCACACAGCCTTGATAGTCGTTGAACGCCTTGCTGAATTTCACCGGCAACAAACGCACTTCGGAGACGCGGCCATCGCCAGACGCACGACGTACCACCGGGCTGCGACCGTCCAGCAGACCGCTGATCAATCCCCCGGCCTGGGATTGCGAGCTGTTGAACAACACATTGCCGCTGCCCAGACGCACAGAGCCCAGATTGATGTCGCCACGCCCTGGCTGCCACGGTGCAGCGGCAGCGAGCAAGGTCGCCGAACCGCCGCCAAGCATGGCGTTGTAGGCATTCAGGCGAAAGATCGCCTGTTCACCGGCCTTGCGCACGAACTCGCCCGAGCCGAAATCGGTGATCGGCTGCGTCAGGCGGCATTCGAACTGGTCGCCGGCGACCGTCCACTCAATGTTCTCCAGACGGGTCTGGTAAGTCAGCGCCATCGCGGGAAGGCTGGCAAACACACTGAGCAGGGCTAAATAACACTGGCGCACGGGAGGCTCCATTGGCTTGTGAAACACAAACACCGATTCACACAATGTTTACGGCATACCTTCGGGATATCGGACGCGTGTGGCAAAACTTGATAGCGGGTGCCTGCAAGAGTCTTTTCCGGTAGCATTCGCCTCAGTTTGACCCGCCTGGAATCCCCTCATGTCCGACCGCCTGACCCTGCTGCGTCCCGACGACTGGCACATTCATCTTCGCGATGGTGCCGTGTTGACCAATACCGTTGCCGATGTGGCCCGCACCTTCGGGCGCGCGATCATCATGCCGAACCTGGTACCGCCGGTGCGCAACGCCGCTGAAGCCGACGGCTATCGTCAGCGCATTCTCGCTGCCCGCCCGGCCGGCAGTCAGTTCGAGCCGTTGATGGTGCTGTACCTCACCGACCGCACCCAACCGGAAGAAATTCGTCAGGCCAAGGCCAGCGGTTTCGTCTACGCCGCCAAGCTGTACCCGGCCGGCGCGACCACCAACTCCGATTCCGGCGTGACCAGCATCGACAAGATCTTCCCCGGCGCTGGAAGCCATGGCCGAAGTCGGCATGCCGCTGTTGATCCACGGTGAAGTCACCCGTGGCGACGTCGATGTATTCGACCGCGAAAAGATTTTCATCGACGAGCACATGCGCCGCGTGGTCGAGCGTTTCCCGACGCTGAAAGTGGTGTTCGAACACATCACCACCGGCGACGCCGTGCAATTCGTCAACGAGGCTTCGGCCAACGTCGGCGCGACCATCACCGCGCATCACCTGCTTTACAACCGCAACCACATGCTGGTTGGCGGGATTCGGCCGCACTTCTACTGCTTGCCGATTCTCAAGCGCAACACCCATCAGGAAGCCTTGCTCGACGCGGCCACCAGTGGCAGCGCCAAATTCTTCCTCGGCACCGACTCGGCGCCCCACGCCCAGCACGCCAAGGAAGCCGCCTGCGGTTGCGCCGGTTGCTACACCGCCTACGCCGCCATCGAGATGTATGCCGAAGCGTTCGAACAGCGTAACGCGCTGGACAGGCTCGAAGCCTTTGCCAGCCTCAACGGCCCGCGCTTCTACGGCCTGCCGGCAAATACCGATCGCATCACCCTGGTCCGTGAAGAATGGACCGCCCCGACCAGTCTGCCATTTGGCGAGCTGACCGTTATCCCGCTGCGCGCCGGTGAAAAACTGCGCTGGCGCCTGCTGGAGGAACACGCGTGAGTGAAGACAATTTCGACGATGAACTGGACGGTCAAGGTGGCGGCGGTTCCCGTCATCCGATGGCAGCGCGTTTTCGCGGCTACCTGCCGGTTGTCGTCGACGTAGAAACCGGTGGCTTCAACGCAGCCACCGATGCCTTGCTGGAGATTGCCGCGACCACCATCGCCATGGATGAAAAGGGTTTCGTCTACCCGGATCACACCTACTTCTTCCGCGTCGAGCCATTCGAAGGTGCGAACGTTGAAGCGGCAGCGCTGGAGTTCACCGGGATCAAGCTCGATCATCCGCTGCGCATGGCCGTCAGCGAAGAAACCGCGCTGACCGACATCTTCCGTGGCATCCGCAAGGCGCTGAAAGCCAACGGCTGCAAGCGGGCAATTCTGGTCGGGCACAACAGCAGTTTCGACCTGGGCTTCCTCAACGCAGCAGTTGCGCGCCTGGACATGAAGCGCAACCCCTTCCACCCGTTCTCCAGTTTCGACACCGCGACCCTGGCGGGTCTGGCGTATGGTCAGACCGTGCTGGCGAAAGCCTGTCAGGCGGCCGGCATCGATTTCGACGGTCGTGAAGCGCACTCGGCGCGTTACGACACCGAAAAGACCGCTGAGCTGTTCTGCGGCATCGTCAATCGCTGGAAGCAGATGGGCGGCTGGGAAGACTTCGACGACTGATCCTCGACGAACAAATCCCGCGCATGAAAAAACCGGCCACGTGGGCCGGTTTTTTGGTTTAGTGCTTATAGAGCTTAAATTCTCGATCAATCCACACGACGTGAAAAACTCGATGGTTCTTGTAACCCACCATTGCTACGCGTTCGAAAGCCCGAAACACCAGCAATCTGACATCACCTGTTAAAAAGTCAGGTATCCCTACTTTAAGGCTGTTTCTCTCAATCGTTTCACATCCATACCGGTGCCTATGCTCTCTGCGCAGTTCTCTCCACGGCATCTTTCCCAAGATCCTGAGACGCTCAAGCATTTTGGACCGTTCGACAGCCTCACAATCCTGGATGCACCAGCCATTCTGCAAATACTCAAATGAAAAAACCGGAGGTCGCGCTTCCGATGAATCCATTTCGATAGCGGACGTCCTTGCCGTTAGTGTAACCGCCGCATCGCGTTCCCTGCGTTTGAACTTGGCCATTTCAGTTCACCAAATGCTCCCGGAAATACTCCTGCATTTCGCAGGCAGGAATTTCTCGGCTGAACTCCCCTTCCTTGTAGTTTCTACGCCAAGGAGCTTCTTCATGCGTCAACTGACGTAGTTTCCATGCCGAGAATTGGCCATAAACGTCGAACACTTCGTTGAGCAGACTTTGTTGTTTAGCACTGAAAACATCGGGGTTGAAATCACTTGGAGGAGGAATGGCACTTGATCCAAATTGGCTGAATCTTCGATATAGATCCGGAACCACCGGCCCGTGCATCCACGCCTCCAGCGTTTCAGGGAAGAGAGCCTCGCCATGGACGGCCAGACTGAACCCTTGAGCGTAGTAAACCAATTTTTGAATTTTGAGATTGGAGATCTCGCCTTCATGCCCTTCCAGGCAGAGGAAATAATCCGCAACGTCCAAGCTACTCGGCATTTGAATCCCCTTCTGCGTCATGCAATCCCTTGCACCGTCCTTACTTTAAATCAGGCGCGATTGAGGCCAGGGCAGTGGCCCATGTAACCCGATGTCGCTGTGGACAACCCTATCCAACCACTGTTCAGTCAACCAGTATTTTTTCCTGGCATTTGAAACAAATGATGCCGAGAGGCTTTCTCTGTATAAAAAAACCGGCCACGTGGGCCGGTTTTTTTGTACCTCGACGTTGCGGCTTACAGGGCCGCAGCGTTCTCGGTCAGGTAAGCCGCAACGCCTTCCGGCGAAGCGTTCATGCCTTTGTCGCCTTTTTTCCAGTTGGCCGGGCAGACTTCGCCGTGCTCTTCGTGGAATTGCAGCGCGTCGACCAGACGGATCAGCTCTTCCATGTTACGGCCCAGCGGCAGGTCGTTGATGATCTGCGAGCGAACCACGCCTTTGTCGTCGATCAGGAACGCGCCACGGAACGCCACGCCGCCTTCGGATTCAACGTCGTATGCCTTGGCGATGTCGTGCTTCATGTCGGCAGCCATGGTGTATTTCACCTGGCCGATGCCGCCATTGTTAACTGGAGTGTTGCGCCAGGCGTTGTGGGTGAAGTGCGAGTCGATCGACACAGCGATCACTTCAACGTTGCGTGCCTTGAAGTCAGCCATGCGGTTGTCCAGAGCGATCAGCTCGGACGGGCAGACGAAGGTGAAGTCCAGCGGGTAGAAGAACACCAGGCCGTATTTGCCTTTGATGGCCGAGGACAGGGTGAAGCTGTCAACGATCTCGCCATTGCCGAGTACGGCCGGGACGGTGAAGTCTGGGGCTTGTTTGCCTACGAGTACGCTCATTGATATCTCCTGGTGTAAAAACTTGAAGTTCAGGGTCCGGGCCAGCCTGTCACCCTCAGGCGACAGCCCTGTGACACGAACCCTCTTCGCAAGGGACGACCATCATACACTGCGTGTTTGGCCTGTCCGTAACGGATTTTCCCTGTTCGGTTATCCACTGCGTATTCATGGGGCCAGACGCGCATTTGGAAAATACCGTTCGTCAGTCGCTGGGAAATTGGCTGCGAAGCGTTCCGAAAGCACTTTGACAATCATTCTCGTTAACATTAAGATCCATCGCAATTGAGTCACAACCAGCGACGGTTCTTACTTATGTATGTTTGCCTCTGCACTGGCGTCACCGACGGACAGATCCGCGAAGCGATCTATGAAGGTTGCTGCA
This sequence comes from Pseudomonas sp. Marseille-Q5117, assembly GCF_946901175.1. Classification (NCBI taxonomy): domain Bacteria; kingdom Pseudomonadati; phylum Pseudomonadota; class Gammaproteobacteria; order Pseudomonadales; family Pseudomonadaceae; genus Pseudomonas; species Pseudomonas sp. Marseille-Q5117. The sequence continues at coordinate 353,218 of NZ_CAMPPP010000004.1, forward strand.
GCTATAAAGAAGTTCGCCAGGCCACCGGCGTCGCCAGCCAGTGTGGCAAATGCGCCTGCCTTGCCAAGGAAGTGGTGCGCGAAACCCTGACCAAGCTGCAAACCGCCCAGGCCGCGATCCCTTACCCGGTAGAATTTACTGCTGCGTAAATGCCCCATTTCAAAGAACCGGACTAGATGTCCGGTTTTTTTATGCCTGAAAATCAATTGCTTAGCGTCCAGACGCGGAACACAAACATTCTTATTCCGATTAATTTTCATTTATTATTCAATAACTTAGGTTTGACACTTATAACTGCCAAGCTCAAACTCCGCCTTATATACGGTTAATACAGGGCAGGACTCCGATCATGAAAGGCGACATTACAGTCATCCAGCATCTCAACAAGATCCTCGCCAATGAGCTGGTCGCGATCAATCAGTACTTCCTGCATGCGCGCATGTATGAAGATTGGGGTCTGAACAAGCTCGGCAAGCACGAATACCACGAATCCATCGACGAGATGAAACACGCGGACAAGCTGATCAAGCGCATCCTGTTCCTTGAAGGCCTGCCGAATGTGCAGGATCTGGGCAAGCTGCACATCGGCGAGCACACCCGCGAGATGCTCGAATGCGACCTGCGCATCGAAAAGACCGGCCATGCCGACCTGAAAGCCGCCATTGCCCATTGCGAAACCGTTGGTGACTTCGGCAGCCGTGAACTGCTCGAAGACATTCTCGAGTCGGAAGAAGAACACATCGACTGGCTGGAAACCCAGCTCGGCCTGATCGACAAGATCGGCCTGGAAAACTATCTGCAATCGCAGATGGGCGAAGAGTAGGAGCTGTCGAGTGAAACGAGGCTGCGATCTTTATCGATTTCAGCCTTGATACTCAGTCAACTCGTATAACCAACAAAAAGCCCCGCCCTCTTTCGAGGTGCGGGGCTTTTTGCTGGCCGAAGATCAAAAGATCGCAGCCTCGTTTCACTCGACAGCTCCTACAGGAGACGCGTCGTCGAGCGAAACTATATGAAAGTAGAATCAGGCTTCGGACTTGTTCGCCGCTGCCGCTTCCACAGCCGCCTTGATGGTGCTTTGCAGCGAACCGTCTGCAGCCATCTCGGTCATGATGTCGCTGCCGCCGACCAGCTCACCGCCGACCCACAGTTGCGGGAAAGTCGGCCAGTTGGCGTACTTCGGCAGGTTGGCGCGGATTTCCGGGTTCTGCAGGATGTCCACGTACGCGAACTTTTCACCACAGGCCATCACGGCTTGCGCAGCTTTTGCGGAGAAGCCGCACTGCGGGGCATTCGGCGAGCCTTTCATGTAAAGCAGAATGGTGTTGTTGGCAATCTGCTCTTTAATCGTTTCGATGATATCCATGGAGCACCTCGGCTGAACTTTCCGACTCTGAGGTCGGCACGGTGGCGCATTGTAACGGAATCCCGAGCGCCATGCTCGGTCTCCCCGACAGACCCGCTCAAGCCGCCGCCACGGTCACCGGCACACCGTTCAACGCCGCGTTGCCCGACAGTTCGTCGAGCTGGCACTCGTCGGTCAGGTCGTTGGCGCTCGATCCCGGCTGGCCGCTGGCGATCGCCATCTGCACGCCCGGGCGCGCATGGCCCCAGCCGTGCGGCAGGCTGACCACGCCTTTCATCATGTCGAGACTGGCGAGCACTTCCACCTCGATCTGCCCGACCCGCGAACTCACCCGAACCCGTTGCCCATCGGCCAGACCACGGCTGGCCAGGTCATCCGGATGCATCAGCAACTGATGCCGTGGCTTGCCTTTCACCAGCCGATGAAAATTGTGCATCCACGAATTATTGCTGCGTACATGGCGGCGACCGATCATCAACAATTCATCGGCTGCCGGCGCCTGCAACGCGGCAAAGCGTGCGAGGTCGGCGAGAATTTCCGGCGGTGCAGCCTGGATACGCTGATTCGGCGTTTTCAGACGTGACGCCAGATTCGGCTTCAGCGCCCCCAGATCAATGCCGTGCGGATGATCGAACAGCGTCGCCAGCGACAGCTTGTGCTCGGACGCATCGCCGTAGCGGCCCATGCGCAGGCCCATGTCGATCATCTTCGCCGGCGGCATCGTCGGTTTCAGTTCTTTACCGGTTTTCTCGGCGAAGGCCTTGGCCAGCCCGACGAAGATCTCCCAATCATGCAAAGCCCCCTCGGGCTTGCCGAGGATGGCGCGATTGAAGCGGGTCACGTTACGCACCGCGAACAGGTTGAAAGTGGTGTCGTAGTGGTCGTTTTCCAGCGCCGAGGTCGACGGCAGGATCAGATCGGCATAGCGCGTGGTTTCGTTGATGTACAGGTCGATGCTGAGCATGAAGTCGAGGCCGTCCAGCGCCTGCTCCAACTGGCGGCCGTTGGGTGTCGACAACACCGGGTTGCCGGCCACGGTGATCAGCGCGCGGATCTGCCCCTCGCCCTCCGTGAGCATCTCTTCGGCCAGTGCCGAGACCGGCAACTCGCCGCCGTATTCCGGACGCCCGGAAACCCGGCTCTGCCATTTGTTGAAATGCCCGCCCGAGGTCGACGCCACCAGATCCACCGCCGGCTCGGTGCAAAGAGCACCGCCAACGCGGTCGAGATTGCCGGTGACCAGATTGATCAACTGCACCACCCAGTGACAGAGGGTGCCGAAGGCCTGGGTCGAGACGCCCATGCGCCCATAGCAGACGGCACTCGGTGCGGCAGCGAAGTCGCGCGCCAGTTGGCGAATCTGTTCGGCAGGCACTGCGCAGAGCGGGCTCATCGCTTCGGCACTAAACGCAGCCACGGCGCTGCGCACCTCGTCGAGGCCATCGACCGGCAAATGGCTGTCGCGGGTCAGGCCTTCGCTGAACAGCGTATTGAGCATGCCGAACAACAGCGCCGCATCGCCGCCCGGGCGGACGAAAACGTGTTGATCGGCCATCGCTGCGGTTTCGCTGCGGCGCGGATCGACTACCACCACTTTGCCGCCGCGCGCCTGAATCGCCCTCAGGCGCTTCTCGACGTCCGGCACGGTCATGATGCTGCCGTTGGACGCCAGCGGATTGCCGCCGAGGATCAGCATGAAGTCGGTGTGATCGATATCGGGAATCGGTAACAGCAAACCGTGGCCGTACATCAGGTAGCTGCTGAGGTGGTGCGGCAGTTGATCGACCGACGTTGCCGAGTAGCGATTGCGGGTTTTCAGCAACCCCAGGAAGTAATTGCTGTGAGTCATCAGGCCGTAGTTGTGCACGCTCGGATTGCCCTGATACACCGCAACGGCGTTCTGCCCGTGACGCTCCTGAATCGCCGCGAGTTTCTCGGCCACCAGCGCAAACGCCTCGTCCCACTCGATCGGCAGCCATTCGCTGCCGACGCGGCGCATCGGCTGACGCAGGCGATCGGGATCGTTTTGAATGTCTTGCAGAGCCACGGCTTTCGGGCAGATATGGCCGCGGCTGAAGGTGTCGAGGGCATCACCCTTGATCGAGGTGATCGCGACGTTGCCATCGGTTTCCGTGGTTTCGATGGTCAGCCCGCAAATGGCTTCGCACAGGTGGCATGCACGGTGGTGAAGAGTCTTGGTCATGGCCAGTCTCTGTCTTGTTCGGGAGCAGGCAATCACGCCCGCGGGAACAAAACTATGGCCCGTGCGCAGAGACGGCGCCAGCGACGTTCGTCTTGTGAATCGACGGTTATCAGGACAGCCGATAAATCGCCGCGATCAGTTCGGCGGCAACTGCGGCGGTGCCGCCAGCTGGATTTCCTGGATGGTTTCGATCTGCTCATGGGCGACGTGCACGCCGGTGAGCTCGCCGATCAATCGCCAGTGCTCATCGAGCCCGGCGCTGATGGTGGCCATGCGATCGATCATGTGCCGACCGGCGGATTTGACCACTTCGTCGTCACTGCGCAGCAACTCGAAAGACATCGAGGTGACTGACGCGGTGAGATGGGTCAGGGAGCGAGCCGTGTGGCCCAGCAGTTCCATTAACAGTTGTTCTTTCGATTCCATGCGGAGGCTTCCTGCGTCGCTCGAAACTTATTTATAACCCAGCACTTTGCTTTAGCAAATGTTTCAGTCTGAACATCCGACCAAGCGAATCCGTGGCGCAGCGGTCTTGAAGCGACCGAAGCCGCGCCGATGCCGTCGCGGCGGATTGCCAAGCGCGGCGGGGCCAGTGTACAAAGAGGCTCACCGCTGTACTGAATCCGGCTTTAACATGCGTGATCGAAATGCTCGGTCCGCGCTCCGAATCCCGCTGAAAAGTAGCCTATTGGCATAACGCGACATTTAGTGTCAATATCGCGCCTTCCCCTATTTCGTCGCCCCGTGCGGCTTACGCCGCAGGTCTCGCCCGTTGTTCCGTAAAACAAGGCTTTGAGCATCTGCGGTCTGTAGCAAAAAGGTAGTCAATGATGAGCGCAAGGCACTTTCTCTCCCTGATGGATTGCACGCCCGAAGAGCTGGTCAGCGTGATCCGTCGAGGCGTTGAGCTCAAGGACCTGCGTAACCGCGGCGTACTGTTCGAGCCTCTGAAAAACCGCGTGCTGGGGATGATCTTCGAAAAATCCTCGACCCGTACCCGGATCTCCTTCGAGGCCGGCATGATCCAGCTCGGCGGCCAGGCGATTTTCCTGTCCCCGCGCGACACCCAACTGGGCCGTGGCGAGCCGATCAGCGACTGCGCCATCGTCATGTCGAGCATGCTCGATGCGGTGATGATCCGCACCTTCGCCCACAGCCCCCTCACCGAATTCGCCGCCAACTCGCGGGTGCCGGTGATCAACGGCCTGTCCGATGATCTGCACCCTTGCCAGTTGCTCGCCGACATGCAGACCTTCCTCGAACACCGAGGCTCGATCCAGGGCAAGACCGTGGCCTGGATCGGTGACGGCAACAACATGTGCAACAGCTATATAGAAGCGGCGATCCAGTTCGACTTCCAGCTGCGCGTTGCCTGCCCGGAAGGCTACGAGCCGAACCCGGAATTCGTCGCCCAGGCTGGTGATCGCGTAACCATCGTCCGCGATCCGCAAGACGCCGTGCGTGGCGCGCATCTGGTCAGCACCGACGTCTGGACTTCGATGGGTCAGGAAGAGGAAACTGCCAAGCGCCTCAAGCTGTTCGCGCCGTTCCAGGTCAACCGTGCCCTGCTCGACCTCGCTGCCGAGGACGTGCTGTTCATGCACTGCCTGCCGGCGCACCGTGGCGAAGAAATCAGTCTCGACCTGCTCGATGACCCACGCTCCGTCGCCTGGGATCAGGCAGAAAACCGTCTCCACGCACAGAAGGCCCTGCTCGAGTTCCTCGTCGAACCGGCATATCACCACGCATGAGCCATGAATTACTGCTGAACCTGCGCAACCTCGCTTGCGGCTACCAAGATCAACGCGTGGTGCAGAACCTCAATCTGCATCTCAACGCCGGCGACATCGGCTGCCTGCTCGGCTCGTCCGGTTGCGGCAAGACCACGACCCTGCGCGCCATCGCCGGTTTCGAACCGGTGCATGAAGGCGAAATCACCCTCGGTGGCGAAACCCTCTCCAGCGCCGGCTTCACCCTGGCGCCGGAGAAACGCCGGATCGGCATGGTGTTTCAGGACTACGCGCTGTTCCCGCACCTGAGCGTGGCCGACAACATCGCTTTCGGCATCCGCAAGCACCCGAACAAGGCGCGCGTGGTCGAAGAACTGCTGGAACTGGTCAATCTGAAAAACCTCGGCAAGCGCTTTCCGCACGAGCTGTCCGGCGGCCAGCAACAGCGCGTCGCCCTCGCCCGCGCCCTGGCGCCGGAGCCGCAGTTACTGCTGCTCGACGAGCCGTTCTCCAACCTCGATGGCGAGTTGCGCCGCAAGCTCAGCCATGAGGTACGCGACATCCTCAAGGCCCGTGGTACCAGTGCGATTCTGGTCACCCACGATCAGGAAGAAGCCTTCGCCGTCAGCGATCACGTTGGCGTGTTCAAGGAAGGTCGGCTGGAACAGTGGGACACTCCCTACAACCTCTACCACGAACCGGCGACGCCGTATGTCGCCAGTTTCATCGGTCAGGGTTATTTCATTCGCGGCCAACTCGTCAGTCCGGAGTCGGTGCAGACCGAGCTGGGTGAGCTGCGCGGCAACCGCGCTTACACCTGGCCGATCGGCGGTGCGGTGGATGTGCTGTTGCGTCCGGATGACATTGTTTACGCGCCGGATAGCTCGCTGAAGGCGCAGATCGTCGGCAAGACATTCCTCGGCGCGGCGACCTTGTATCGCCTGCAACTGCCGACCGGTGCGCAACTGGAATCGATCTTCCCCAGCCATGCCGATCATCTGGTTGGCGCGCAGGTCGGGATTCGCGTAGCGGCGGATCACCTGGTGCTGTTCCAGGCTTCGGGGAGCACTGCGGCACAGATTCCGGCGGTGGAAAACGGCGTCCGTCGATTCAGCACCAGCCTCTGATCCGCACTGGATAAAAATTGTGGGAGCGAGCCTGCTCGCGAATGCGGTGTTTCAGTCGCCGAAGATGTTGACTGAAAGAGCGCTTTCGCGAGCAGGCTCGCTCCCACAGTTGGTATTGCCTCAGCCTAAAAACAGGGTACCGCTGGCCACCAGCGTCGCATTGCCGCCAATCTTCACCCGCTCACCTTCCAGCCGACAGAACAACTCCCCGCCCCGCGCCGAGCGCTGGCACGCGGTCAGGTTCGATTTGCCCAGACGTTTGGCCCAGTAAGGAATCAGGCTGCAATGGGTCGAGCCGGTCACCGGGTCTTCATTGATACCGATGGCCGGGGCGAAATAGCGCGAGACGAAGTCATGCTGGTTGCCACGCGCAGTGACAATCGCGCCCAGCCACGGCAGTTTCGCCAGCGCTGCCATGTCCGGTTTACAGTCGAGCACCGCCTGTTCCGAGTCCAGCACGACGAACAGTTCGTTGGAGCCGAGAACGTCGACAGCCTCAACGCCGAGCGCCCGCTCGACATCCAGCGTCACGCCGATTTCCGATGGCACGATGGTCGGAAAATCCAGCCACAAGCGGTCGCCTTCGCGGCTGACACTCAACGGCCCGGACTTGCAGGTGAAGTCGATGCGCTCGGCACTTTCCTTATAGATTTCGAACAGTACAAACGCGCTGGCCAGGGTCGCATGCCCGCACAGCGGCACTTCGGTGGTCGGGGTGAACCAGCGGATATGCCAGGCCTGGCCTTCGCGCACCAGAAACGCAGTCTCCGCCAGGTTGTGTTCGGCGGCGATCTTCTGCATCAAGTCATCGGCCAGCCAGCTGTCGAGCCGATAGACCATCGCCGGGTTGCCACTGAACGGCCGATCACTGAACGCGTCGACCTGATGAAACGCAAGCTGCATGATTTTCTCCCTGAATTGGTCGACCGAGCATGCAACGGCGGGCCGGATCAGTGCCAGTGACAGAAGCGCAATTTTTTCTTCATACAGCCGGCGCGACTATTACGCCCGGCCGATATCGGCGAACTGCGCCTGGGTGTGCTCGGCCAGCACCGCAGGCGCCAGTTCCACTTCTAGTCCTCGCCGCCCGGCGCTCACATAAATAGTCGCAAACTCCTGAGCGGAATTGTCGATGAAGGTGCGCAGGCGTTTCTTCTGCCCGAGCGGGCTGATGCCGCCCAACAGGTAGCCGGTGGAGCGTTGCGCGGCGGCGGGATCAGCCATTTCGGCTTTCTTCACTCCGGCGGCGTGTGCCAGTCCCTTAAGGTCGAGCGTTCCGACGACCGGCACCACAGCCACCAGCAGTTCGCCTTTTTCACTGGCGGCCAGCAAGGTTTTGAACACTTGCGCCGGTTCGAGCCCGAGCTTCTCCGCCGCCTCCAGCCCGTAGGACGCGGCCTTCGGATCATGTTCGTAACTGTGCACGCGATGTTCGGCACGAACTTTTTTCAACAAGTCCAACGCTGGGGTCATGGCAGCTCCGGGTTCGGCAGTCTTTGAAAAAACCTGCGGCGGATTCTAGGTCATCGTTGGGCAAAAGGCTCTATTCCAGGCCGCGAATCCCGTGGCTTCGCGCTGCATTCAAGCTGATCACCGCGCTGATCATTCATACGGCGAATAGTTTTATTGTGACCGACGGTTCACTTTCGACCTTTGACAGGTTTGTTTCTTGTCTATATTTTTTCGAATCTGAATAATGTAAGAATCATGCTCCGCGCAGTACCCAGCAGTAACCCGGGAACCGAATGGGGATTCCGACCCGGTGAAGATCGCGCCCTGCTCCGTTGGCAAGGCGCTACACAAGAAAAAGAACCGAGGTTTTCAATGACAGCTGCTTTACCGCAACCATCGCTTTCCGGCCAATGCATGGCCGAATTCCTGGGCACCGCCCTTCTGATCTTCTTCGGCACCGGTTGTGTCGCCGCGCTCAAAGTCGCGGGCGCCAGCTTCGGCCTGTGGGAAATCAGCATCATCTGGGGCGTCGGCGTGAGCATGGCGATCTACCTCACCGCCGGGGTTTCCGGCGCGCACCTGAACCCGGCCGTGAGCATCGCTCTGGCAATCTTCGCTGACTTCGAAAAGCGCAAACTGCCGTTCTACATCCTTTCGCAAATCGCCGGCGCCTTCTGCGGCGCGTTGCTGGTCTACACGCTCTACAGCAACCTCTTCTTCGATTACGAACAAACCCACCAGATGGTTCGTGGCTCGGCCGCCAGCCTGGAATTGGCGTCGGTGTTCTCGACCTACCCGAACCCGGTACTGTCGACGGCCCAGGCCTTTCTGGTCGAGATGATCATCACCGCGATCCTGATGGGCGTGATCATGGCCCTGACCGATGACAACAACGGCCTGCCACGCGGCCCGATGGCGCCGCTGCTGATCGGTTTGCTGATCGCCGTGATCGGCAGTGCGATGGGCCCGCTGACCGGTTTCGCCATGAACCCCGCGCGTGACTTCGGTCCGAAACTGATGACTTTCTTTACCGGTTGGGGTGAAATTTCCTTCACCGGTGGTCGTGATATTCCGTACTTCCTGATTCCGATTTTTGCACCGATTGTCGGTGCCTGCCTCGGCGCTGCCGGGTATCGCGGGCTGATTGCCCGTCACCTGACCGGCGCCACACCTGCTACAAAGGATGCAGAACCGGCCATTGACGGCAAACCAAGAACTTCTTGAAACAGTCGGCGCCGGCTCCTGCCCATCCGAGCCTGCGCCACGGCCCACTCTCGTTTTTTTCGTCCAAGGCAATCGACATGACCGACATTCAGAACAAGAACTACATCATTGCCCTTGATCAGGGTACGACCAGCTCGCGCGCGATCATCTTCGACCGCGACGCGAACGTGGTCTGCACCGCGCAGCGCGAATTCGTTCAGCATTACCCGCAAGCCGGTTGGGTCGAGCACGACCCGATGGAAATTTTCGCCACCCAGAGCGCGGTGATGGTTGAGGCGCTGGCCCAGGCCGGCCTGCATCATGACCAGGTCGCCGCGATCGGTATCACCAACCAGCGTGAAACCACTGTGGTCTGGGACAAGACCACTGGCCGTCCGGTCTATAACGCAATCGTCTGGCAGTGCCGCCGCAGCACCGAGATCTGCCAGCAGCTCAAGCGCGATGGTCACGAAGACTACATCCGCGACACCACCGGCCTGGTCACCGACCCGTACTTCTCCGGCACCAAACTGAAGTGGATCCTCGACAACGTCGAAGGCAGCCGCGAGCGTGCGCGCAACGGCGAGCTGCTGTTCGGCACCGTCGATAGCTGGCTGATCTGGAAATTCACCGGCGGCAAGGTGCACGTCACCGACTACACCAACGCCTCGCGCACCATGCTCTTCAACATTCACTCGCTGGAGTGGGATTCGAAGATGCTGGAGATCCTCGACATCCCACGCGAGATGCTCCCGGAGGTCAAAGCCTCCTCGGAAATCTACGGTCGTACCAAGAGCGGCATCGCCATCGGCGGTATCGCTGGCGACCAGCAGGCAGCACTGTTCGGCCAGATGTGTGTGGAGCCGGGCCAAGCGAAAAACACCTACGGCACCGGTTGCTTCCTGCTGATGAACACCGGCGACAAAGCAGTGAAATCCCAGCACGGCATGCTCACCACCATCGCCTGCGGCCCACGCGGCGAAGTGGCTTATGCTCTGGAAGGCGCCGTGTTCAACGGCGGTTCGACCGTGCAATGGCTGCGCGATGAACTGAAAATCGTCAACGACGCCCACGACACCGAATACTTTGCCAACAAGGTCAAGGACAGCAACGGCGTGTATCTGGTGCCGGCGTTTACCGGTCTCGGCGCACCGTACTGGGACCCGTATGCCCGTGGCGCGCTGTTCGGCCTGACGCGCGGCGTACGCGTGGATCACATCATCCGCGCCGCGCTGGAATCGATCGCCTACCAGACCCGCGACGTACTCGACGCCATGCAACAGGACTCCGGCGAACGCCTCAAGGCCCTGCGTGTGGACGGCGGCGCGGTGGCGAACAACTTCCTCATGCAGTTCCAGGCCGACATCCTCGGCACTCAGGTGGAGCGCCCGCAAATGCGCGAAACCACTGCACTGGGCGCGGCTTATCTGGCCGGTCTGGCCTGCGGTTTCTGGGGCAGCCTGGAAGAACTGCGCGGCAAGGCAGTGATCGAGCGCGAGTTCGAACCGAGCCTGGACGAAGTCGAGAAAGATAAACTCTACAAAGGCTGGAAAAAAGCCGTCAGCCGCACCCGTGACTGGGCGCGTGAGGACGCTGAATAAGCCAGCCTTGAGTTACACATAGGTATCTAACTGGTCGGGAGCGGATTCCTGCGGCATCATGGGCAAATTTTGCACGGCAGCCCAAAGGAAGCCCCATGAATCTGCCTCCCCGTCAGCAGCAAATCCTCGAGCTGGTCCGCGAACGCGGCTATGTGAGCATCGAGGAAATGGCCACGCTGTTCGTTGTCACCCCGCAAACCATCCGCCGCGACATCAATCAGCTCGCGGAAGCCAATCTGCTGCGTCGCTACCACGGTGGCGCCGCGTACGATTCCAGTGTCGAAAACACCGCGTATGCCATGCGTGCCGATCAGATGCGCGACGAAAAGCAACGCATCGGCGAAGCCATCGCCGCACAAATCCCCGATCACGCCTCGCTGTTCATCAATATCGGTACCACCACCGAATCGATCGCCCGCGCCCTGCTCAATCACAGTCACCTGAAGATCATCACCAACAACCTGCACGTCGCCTCGATGCTCAGCGCCAAGGATGATTTCGATGTGCTGCTGACCGGCGGCAATGTAAGGCGGGACGGCGGCGTGGTCGGTCAGGCGAGTGTGGATTTCATCAATCAGTTCAAGGTCGATTTCGCCTTGGTCGGGATCAGCGGCATCGATGAGGACGGCAGCCTGCTCGACTTCGATTATCAGGAAGTTCGCGTTTCCCAAGCGATCATTGCCAATGCGCGGCAGGTGATTCTGGCGGCGGACTCCAGCAAGTTCGGGCGTAACGCGATGATTCGACTGGGGCCGATCAGCCTGATCGATTGCCTGGTCACCGATCAGCAGCCGGTACCGGCGCTAGCGCAGTTGTTGAGTCAGCACAAGATTCGCTTGGAAGTCGTCTAGTTGCTTGTTCCCACGCTCCGCGTGGGAATGCCGCCCGGGACGCTCTGCGTCCCCTTTCAAAAGCCGACGCAGAGCGTCGGTGAATGCATTCCCACGCAGAGCATGGGAACAATCGGTTAACGCCCTCCGCGCCCCTCGCGCGCACTTCGTGTTCGAAAATTTTCCTTTCTCTGCCCTTCGATGAGTTTTTTCAATCGAACGCGACTGGCTGTGCGCGTGTTTATGGGCTACCATTTTCGCAAATGAACATTAATGTTCGATTTCCAAGACATAAAACCAAAAGAACCGAGGCCAGCCGATGTCCACCTCTACCTTGCGTACGCCCCCTCTCTCCGAGATCTATGACGTTGCCGTGATTGGCGGCGGGATCAACGGCGTAGGGATCGCAGCGGATGCCGCCGGTCGCGGTCTTTCGGTGTTCCTTTGCGAAAAAGACGACTTGGCCAGCCACACCTCGTCGGCCAGCAGCAAGCTGATCCACGGTGGCCTGCGCTATCTGGAGCATTACGAATTCCGTCTGGTGCGTGAAGCGCTGGCTGAGCGTGAAGTGCTGCTGGCGAAAGCGCCGCACATCGTCAAACCGATGCGTTTCGTCCTGCCACACCGCCCGCACCTGCGTCCAGCGTGGATGATTCGTGCCGGCCTGTTCCTTTATGACAACCTCGGCAAGCGCGAGAAGCTGCCAGGTTCGAAAAGCCTGAAGTTCGGCGCCGACAGCGCGCTGAAAAGCGAGATCAAGAAAGGCTTCGAATACTCCGACTGCTGGGTCGATGACGCCCGCCTCGTGGTCTTGAACGCCATGGCCGCCCGGGAAAAAGGTGCGCATGTGCACACCCAGACCCGTTGCGTCAGCGCACGTCGCACCAAAGGCCTGTGGCATCTGCATCTGGAGCGTGCCGACGGCAGCCTGTTTTCGATTACCGCCAAAGCCCTGGTCAACGCCGCCGGTCCGTGGGTGGCGAAGTTCATTCGTGACGACCTGAAAATGGAATCGCCTTACGGCATCCGTCTGATTCAGGGCAGCCACATCATCGTGCCGAAACTGTACGAAGGCGAACATGCGCACATTCTGCAAAACGAAGATCAGCGCATCGTTTTCACCATTCCATACCTGAACCACTTCACCCTGATCGGCACCACCGACCGCGAGTACACCGGCGACCCGGCGAAAGTGGCGATCACCGAAGGCGAAACCGATTACGTGCTGAAAGTGGTCAACGCTCACTTCAAGAAGCAGCTGAGCCGCGAAGACATTGTGCACAGCTACTCGGGCGTTCGCCCGCTGTGCAACGACGAATCCGACAACCCGTCGGCAGTGACCCGCGATTACACCCTGGCGCTGTCTGGCAACGCCGAAGAAGCGCCGCTGCTGTCGGTGTTCGGCGGCAAGCTGACTACCTATCGCAAACTCGCCGAGTCGGCGATGGCGCAGTTGATGCCGTTTTTCACCCAGATGCGCCCGAGCTGGACCGCAACCGCCACCCTGCCCGGCGGCGAAGACATGACCACTCCAGAGGCGCTGAGCGCGCGAATTCGCGACAAATTCGACTTTGTGCCGACTGAAATCGCCCGACGCTGGGCCGTCACCTACGGCAGCCGCACCTGGCGCATGCTCGAAGGCGTAGAAAGCCTGGCCGACATGGGCGAACACATCGGCGGCGGGCTCTACACCCGCGAAGTCGATTACCTGTGCAGCGAAGAATGGGCCACCACGGCGCACGACATCCTGTGGCGCCGTACCAAGCTAGGCTTGTTCACCACAGCGGAGGAGCAGCAGAAGCTCGCGACGTATCTGGGCAAGGTTGAGCAGAATCGGAAGATCGAAGCGGCTTGATCTCACCGTTCAAATGAAAGCCCCTGAATCGAGAGATTCAGGGGCTTTTTCGTACCTGCGGCATTCGCCTGTTCCTTGTGGAAGTGAGCGTGTAAGTAATTCATTCGGTTTTCCGAACGCGACTCCACGGTCGATTCGGTTAACCGGATCTCATCTTCAAAAAATTACCGCCATAAAACTTTAATAACGTTATAAAACAACCGCTTAACTGACTTCGACTGCTCTGGCACGAGTCATGCTCTACACTCTCTCGACGAATGCCTGCTGTGCCAACACTTCAGGAGCCGTCAGGCATTCGAAGCACAAAAAGGGCCGACAAACTGGCTCCATAAAAAAAACAATGTCGAGGAAAATTTGATGCGCATCGTTCCCCATATCCTGGGCGCAGCCATTGCTGCCGCTCTGATCAGCACGCCAGTTTTCGCCGCCGAACTCACCGGCACCCTGAAGAAGATCAAAGAGTCCGGTGTCATCACCCTGGGCCACCGTGACGCCTCCATTCCGTTCTCCTACATCGCTGATGCGTCCGGCAAGCCTGTTGGCTACTCGCACGATATTCAGCTGGCCATCGTCGAAGCGATCAAGAAAGACCTCGACCTGCCGAACCTGCAAGTCAAATACAACCTCGTTACCTCGCAGACCCGTATCCCGCTGGTGCAGAACGGCACCGTAGACGTCGAGTGCGGTTCGACCACCAACAACGTCGAGCGTCAGCAGCAGGTCGACTTCTCCGTCGGCATCTTCGAAATCGGTACCCGTCTGCTGTCCAAGAAAGACTCCAAGTACAAGGATTTCGACGATCTGAAAGGCAAGAACGTCGTAACCACCGCCGGTACCACCTCCGAGCGCATCCTCAAAGCGATGAACGCCGACAAGCAAATGGGCATGAACGTCATCTCCGCCAAAGACCACGGCGAGTCCTTCCAGATGCTGGAATCGGGTCGTGCCGTTGCCTTCATGATGGATGACGCGCTGCTGGCCGGCGAAGCCGCCAAGGCCAAGAAAGCCGCCGATTGGGAAGTGACCGGCACGCCACAGTCGTACGAAATCTACGGCTGCATGATGCGCAAAGGCGACGAGCCGTTCAAAAAGGCTGTGGATGACGCGATCAAGGCCACTTACGCTTCGGGCGAAATCAACAAGATCTACGAGAAGTGGTTCATGCAGCCGATTCCGCCAAAAGGCCTGAACCTGAACTTCCCGATGAGCGACGAGCTCAAGACCCTGATCGCCAATCCGACCGACAAAGCGGCTGACGACAAGAAGTCCTGATTTTCTGACTAACCTTATCCCCTGAGGAGGCGCCTGCCTTTTCAGGGGATGGTCACTCCCTGCTGGCATTTTTCTGGAAGCACTCGAACCGGTGGCTGTCGAGCCGATCGCGTGTGCCCGGTCTTTGAAAAAAGACTGGGGAGGGAACGGAGTTCCCCAGGCGGGCACTTGTACATCGATCGAATCGAGGGGAGACCCTAATGAATTACAACTGGGACTGGGGCGTGTTCTTCAAGTCCACCGGCGTGGGCAGCGAGACCTATCTCGACTGGTTCATCTCCGGTCTGGGCTGGACCATCGCCATCGCCATCGTGGCGTGGATCATCGCCCTGCTGCTCGGCTCGCTGCTGGGCATCATGCGCACCGTGCCGAACCGCATCGTATCGGGCATCGCGACCTGCTACGTCGAGCTGTTCCGTAACGTGCCGCTGCTGGTGCAGCTGTTCATCTGGTACTTTCTGGTGCCCGATCTGCTGCCGCCGGATCTGCAGGAGTGGTACAAGCAGGACCTCAACCCGACTACTTCGGCTTACCTGAGCGTTGTCGTCTGCCTCGGTCTGTTCACCGCCGCCCGTGTCTGCGAGCAAGTGCGCACCGGTATCCAGGCGTTGCCCCGTGGCCAGGAATCCGCCGCCCGCGCGATGGGTTTCAAACTGCCGCAGATCTACTGGAACGTGCTGCTGCCCCAGGCCTATCGGATCATCATTCCGCCGCTCACCTCGGAATTTTTGAACGTGTTCAAGAACTCCTCCGTGGCGTCCTTGATCGGTTTGATGGAATTGCTGGCGCAGACCAAACAGACCGCCGAGTTCTCGGCCAACCTGTTCGAAGCGTTCACCCTGGCAACCCTGATCTATTTCACCCTCAACATGAGCCTGATGCTGCTGATGCGCCTGGTCGAGAAGAAAGTCGCGGTGCCCGGCCTGATCTCCGTGGGGGGTAAATAATGGAATTCGATTTCAGTGGCATCGTCCCGGCCATTCCCGGTTTGTGGAACGGCATGGTGATGACCCTCAAACTGATGGCCATGGGCGTGATCGGCGGGATGATTCTCGGCACGATCCTCGCGCTGTGCCGTCTGTCGCACAACAAGCTGCTGTCGAGCATCGCTGGCGCCTACGTCAACTATTTCCGCTCGATTCCGCTGCTGCTGGTGATCACCTGGTTCTACCTGGCGGTGCCGTTCGTGCTGCGCTGGATCACCGGCGAAGACACGCCGATCGGTGCGTTCACCTCGTGCGTCGTGGCATTCATGATGTTCGAAGCAGCGTACTTCTGCGAAATCGTCCGTGCCGGTGTGCAGTCGATTTCCAAGGGCCAGATGGGTGCTGCTCAGGCACTGGGCATGAACTACGGACAGATGATGCGCCTGATCATCCTGCCGCAGGCGTTCCGCAAGATGACCCCGCTGCTGCTGCAGCAGAGCATCATCCTGTTCCAGGACACCTCGCTGGTCTACACCGTGGGCCTGGTGGACTTCCTCAACGCCTCGCGCGCCAGCGGCGACATCATCGGCCGCTCCAATGAGTTCCTGATTTTCGCCGGTCTCGTGTACTTCATCATCAGCTTCGCCGCCTCGCGGTTGGTCAAGCGTCTGCAAAAAAGGTTCGCCGTATGATCTCTATCAAAAACATCAACAAGTGGTATGGGGACTTCCAGGTGCTGACTGATTGCAGCACCGAGGTCAAGAAAGGCGAAGTGATCGTGGTCTGCGGCCCGTCGGGTTCCGGCAAGTCGACGCTGATCAAGTGCGTCAACGCCCTGGAGCCGTTCCAGAAAGGTGACGTGGTGGTTGACGGTACGTCGATCGCTGACCCGAAAACCAACCTGCCGAAACTGCGTTCGCGGGTGGGCATGGTGTTCCAGCATTTCGAGCTGTTCCCGCACCTGACCATCACCGAAAACCTGACCATCGCGCAGATCAAGGTGCTCGGCCGCAGCAAGGAAGAGGCGACCAAAAAGGGTCTGCAACTGCTCGAGCGCGTAGGTTTGTCGGCGCACGCCCACAAGCATCCGGGGCAACTGTCCGGTGGTCAGCAACAGCGTGTGGCGATTGCCCGTGCGCTGGCGATGGACCCGATCGTCATGCTGTTCGACGAACCGACCTCGGCGCTCGACCCGGAAATGGTCAACGAAGTGCTCGATGTCATGGTGCAGCTGGCCCACGAAGGCATGACCATGATGTGCGTGACCCACGAAATGGGCTTCGCCCGTAAAGTGGCGGACCGGGTGATCTTCATGGACCAGGGCAAGATCATCGAAGACTGCCCGAAAGAGGAATTCTTCGGCGACATCAGCGCCCGCTCCGAACGCGCGCAGCACTTCCTCGAGAAAATCCTGCAGCACTAAAAGCAACACACCCGCACCCTGTCTGTGGGGTGCGGGCAGCCTGACAATGAGATCCCCTGTGGCGAGGGGATTTATCCCCGTCCGGCTGCGCAGCAGTCGTAAAACCTGTGCATGCGGTCTTTCAGTTAAACCGCAGTGATGGTTTTGGGGCCGCCTCGCGGCCCAACGGGGATAAATCCCCTCGCCACAGGCACAAACAAGTGTTGTGGTTGACCCAAGGCATCTGTGATGAAATGCGACCCCACTCTTTATCGCGCTGCTGAGCCATCACTTGCCGTGAAGCCCCGTCTGATCCGTCATCTGTTCCTGCCGCCGCTGATCATCGCCCTGATGGTCGGCCTGGGTTTCATCGGCTTCTGGACCAGTGAACACTTCGGCATCCGCAGCCTCGGCGAAAACGGCCAGCGTCAGCTGGAACTGCACGCCCGCGCGGTCGAAAGCGAGATCAGCAAATACACCTACCTGCCCAGTCTGCTGGAACTCGAAACGAGTGTGCCGCAGTTGCTGGCCGACCCGACCCCGGAGCACCGGCAGACGGTCAACGATTACCTCGAAGGCCTGAACCGCCGCAGCCGCAGCCGGGCCATCTACGTCATGGACACCACCGGCCGGGTCATGGCCACCAGCAACTGGCGCGATGTCGACAGTTATCTGGGTGAAGACTTGTCCTTCCGCGCCTATTTCAAGGACGCCGTGCGCGGCCAGCCCGGGCGCTTCTATGGCATCGGCAGCACCAATGGTGAACCCGGTTACTACCTCGCCCACGGCCTCGAAGAGCACGGCAAGATCATCGGTGTCGCGGTGGTCAAGGTGCGTCTGGAAGCCATGGAAGAGCGCTGGCAACGAGCGCGTCTGGAAGCGTTCGTCAGCGATGAGAACGGCATCATCATTCTGTCCAGCGATCCGGCGCGACGGCTGAAATCGGTAATTCCGCTGAGCGACGAGGTCAAGGAAAAACTTGCCCGCAGCCTGCAGTACTACTGGTTCCCGCTCAACGAACTGCAACCGCTGGCCCGCGAGACACTGGCCGAAGGCGTGGAGAAACTGACCTTCCCGGCCAACAGCGAATTACAGCCCGACGAAGACGACATCAGTTATCTGGCGCAAACCCGACTGCTGAGCGACACGCCGTGGAATTTCACCCTGCTGACGCCGTTGCAGGACCTGCGCCGCGAAGCGATCAACCAAGGCATTCTGGTGGCGGTGGCGTTCGCCCTGTTCGCCTTCCTGCTGATTGCCTGGAACGAGCGACGCAAAGTCCTCGCCACCCGCCTCGCCGCCCGCGAAGCGTTGCAGGAAGCCAACAGCCAACTCGAACGTCGGATTACCGAACGCACCGCCGATCTGCGCGCCAGCAACGAACGCCTGAAGAGTCAGATCCGCGAGCGCCGCCAGGCCGAAGAGACGTTGCGCCGCGCCCAGGATGAACTTGTGCAGGCCGGCAAACTCGCGGCTATCGGCCAGATGTCGACCAGTATTGCCCATGAACTGAACCAGCCGCTGGCGGCGATGCGCACGCTGTCGGGCAACACCGTGCGCTTTCTCGAGCGCGGCCAGCTCGACGTCGCCAGCACCAACCTCAAGACCATCAATGACCTGATCGACCGCATGGGCCGGATCACCGCCAGCCTGCGTTCGTTTGCCCGGCGCGGCGACAACAAGGGTCAGGCCAGTCTCGGCAAAGCCGTCGACGCCGCGTTGCAAGTGCTCGGCGCGCGTGTGGAAAACACCGCGCTGCAAATTCACCGGCAGTTTGCCGATGTGCAGCTGCTGATCGATCAGACCCGCCTCGAACAGATCCTCGTCAACCTGATCGGCAACGCCCTCGACGCCATGCACGCGCAACCACAGCCGCAACTGTGGCTGGAGGGGGAAGAATTCAACGGCAAGTACCGCTTGCGGGTGCGCGACAACGGCCACGGTATCGACGCCGAAGCGCGCAAGCATCTGTTCGAACCGTTCTTCACCACCAAACCCGGCGAGCAAGGCCTGGGCCTGGGCCTGACCCTGTCAGCCAGCCTCGCCGCCGCCACCGGCGGGCACCTGGGTGTCGAACACCCGGCCGGCGGTGGCACTACTTTCGTCCTCAGTTTACCGTTGGTAAGCCCTCTTTCTGCCGAGCCAATATGAACCCTGAACTCAGTGTGCTGATTGTTGAAGACGACCCCCATGTGCTGCTCGGCTGCCAACAGGCGCTGACCCTCGAGGACATTCCGTGCATCGGCGTCGGCAGTGCCGAAGAGGCGCTGGCGCAGGTCGGCGACAACTTTGCCGGCATCGTCATCAGCGACATCCGCCTGCCGGGCATCGATGGCCTGGAATTGCTCACCCGCCTCAAGCAGCGTGATCGCAGCCTGCCGGTGGTGCTGATCACCGGCCACGGCGACATTTCCATGGCTGTCGGCGCGATGCAGAAAGGCGCTTACGACTTCATGGAAAAACCGTTTTCGCCGGAGCGTCTGGTAGACGTCGCGCGGCGGGCGCTGGAGCAACGCAGCCTCGCCCGCGAGGTTTCCTCGTTGCGTCGACAACTGGCTGAACGCGACTCCCTTGAAGGGCGGATCATCGGCCGTTCACCAGCGATGCAGAATCTGCGCGAACTGATCGCCAACGTCGCCGACACTTCGGCCAACGTCTTGATCGAAGGCGAGACCGGCACCGGCAAGGAGCTGGTCGCCCGTTGCCTGCACGATTTCAGTCGGCGCCACAGCAAACAGTTCGTCGCGCTGAACTGCGGCGGCCTGCCGGAAAACCTTTTCGAAAGCGAGATCTTCGGCCACGAAGCCAACGCATTCACCGGCGCTGGCAAACGGCGCATCGGCAAGATCGAGCACGCCGACGGCGGTACGCTGTTCCTCGACGAAGTGGAAAGCATGCCGCTGCCATTGCAGATCAAGTTGCTGCGCGTATTGCAGGAACGCACCCTCGAACGGCTCGGCTCGAACCAGAGCGTGGCGGTGGATTGCCGGGTGATTGCGGCGACCAAATCCGACCTCGATGAGTCAAGCAAGGCCGGCGAGTTTCGCAGCGACTTGTACTACCGCCTCAACGTCGTGACCCTGGAATTGCCACCGCTGCGCGAACGCCGCGAAGACATCCTGCAACTGTTCGAACACTTCACCCAGCAATCGGCGCTGCGCTTCGACCGCGCGCTGCCGGAGCTGGACAACCAGACCCTGTCGAACCTGATGAGCCACGACTGGCCGGGCAACGTGCGCGAACTGCGCAACGTCGCCGAACGCTTCGCCCTCGGCCTGCCGGCCTTCAAGAAGTCCGGCGCCAGCGCCGGCCAGGGTCTGGCGTTTGCCGAAGCGGTGGAAGCCTTCGAGCGCAATCTGCTGGTCGACGCCTTGCAACGCAGCGGCGGCAACCTGACCCAGGCCAGCCAGGAACTGGGCATGGCCAAGACCACGCTGTTCGACAAAGTCAAAAAGTACGGGCTGAGCCACTGATGGATCTGATTCTCAAAGCCGCGATCGGCGCCGCAGTGGTGCTGATCCTCGCGGCACTGTCCAAGACCAGAAACTATTACATCGCCGGGCTGGTACCGCTGTTCCCGACCTTTGCCCTGATCGCGCACTACATCGTCGGCAAGGGCCGCTCGGTCGACGACCTGAAGACCACAATCGTGTTTGGGATGTGGTCGATCATTCCCTACTTTATCTATCTGGCGACGTTGTACGTGATGGTCGACCGCATGCGCCTGGAAGCGTCACTGGCGGTGGCGGCGGTGGCCTGGTTGATAGCGGCGACGGTATTGGTGAGCGTGTGGGTCCGGCTGCATGCCTGAACCCACGCGCATCAACCTCTAGCGGCCGTAGACCTTGGCCAGTTGCGCGGACGACAAGGCATCCTCGAACGGCACCGGCACCGACTTCACCGCACCGTACAGGTTGCGGTAGCGCCAGTAGTTGCCGTTCTGCGCCAATTGATAACCGCGCTCGACCACGCGCTGGCCGTCGAGCACGTAACGCAGGGTTTCCTGCGCGGCGGGCGGTGGCGTCGGTTGCATCAAATCGGCGCTCAACACGCGCATGGATTCATCAATGCATTCATCCAGCGCGGCGGTGACCTTGGCCAGGTCAAGGGCGCCGTCATCGATGCATTGCTTGCCGCAACGACGAATCGGCTGACTGGCCACTTCGATGCGCATGCGGTACAGCGCCGAGCCGGCGATATCCTGCAATTGCACCTGATTGACCAGCACGAAACTGCCGCGATCGGGCGTCAGCATCAGCTTCGGTTCGATCAGCAAGCGTGCCGTCACCGCACCTGTGCCCTGCTTGAATCCGGACACTTGCGACGCCGCCTGAAAACGCTGTTGCAAGCGCTCCTGCAACGGCACGCCGGCGAGCAGGTCGGCCAGCGGCCGCGATTCGTTCAGCGCGGCTTTTTCGGCATCGCGCTGTAACGTACCGGAACCCATTTGCGTGTTGATCAGGCTGGCCACCAGAATCCCCGCCAACCCGGCGCCAGCGCCGGAGCTTGACACCAGTGTGTAGCTGGAATTGGCCGCGTTCACTGCCGCCTTGCTGTCGATCACCGTGCTGGCGCCGACGAATTCCGCCGGCAGTTGCACGTCGACCTTCAGCCCGTGTGCCTGCACATAGCTCATGGCGGCCTGATCCTTGAAACCGGCCTCGGGTGCCGGTTTCTGCGCACAGCCAGGCAACACCAGCAGCGAGATCGCCGCGAAGGTCAGCGCCAGACGTTTCATTGCGCGAACGGGGCGATCATTTGCTGCCGGCTGTTATCCATCGCCTGATAAAACGCGTTGGACAGGTTGGTGTAGGACGGCTCGTCCCACTCGCCTTGCGCGGCTTGCACAGCGGCGAATGGCTGGTACCACAAGAGTTTGTTGTCCGACAGATCGATCACCATGCCCTGGCCGCCGACCTGGGCCATCGGCACGCTGGTGGGCACGATGCTGTAGTAGCTGCGGGTGGCACCGGTGGCATAAATCGACACCAGCAGCAGACGGTCGATGCCGTGGGCGGCTTTCATCGGCGACAGGTCCTTGGTCATGTAGCCCTCGCGGAAATCGACTTCCTTGAAGGTCTTCAGATCGACCTTTTCATCAATGCGCTTGGCCTTGTAGCCCTTGGCTTGCAGCTTGGCGACGATGGCGTCGGGCAGGGTTTCCAGGTCGCGCACCTGCCAGGTTTCGACGTTGGCGCTGAGCTTGCTGTTGACGCCGGCATTGATGGCGTAATCAAGGATGCCCTGATTGCCGGTCAGCGCCAGCACTGGCGACGGTACGACGGTAATGGCCACACCAATGGTCGGCTCTTTGGCATCCCAGAACTGTTTGTCCAGGGCCACGGGCGGTTGCACATGGGCGCAGCCGGTGAGAGTCAGTACGGCGAGCAGAGCCAGCGCGGCCCATTGACGTGTAGCGCGAAAAATCATGGATCAAGTCCCTATGTCTGAAAACGTTCCTGCGCCTTATCGGCAACAACGCGGCAAACAATAGTGGCACATTGATATTTTTTTGGCGACAGGATGCTGGCACTGTTACAGCAGATTGTTCGGCGCCGCCGGATCGACCTGCGCCCAATGCGAAGTATCCTCGCGATGCGCCTGCAGATACGGCAACACCGCCGCCAGCAACGGTTCCTTGAACGCCTCCTGAAAGCGATGCGCCAGCCCCGGAATCAGTTTCAACCGACTGCCCTGAATGTGCGCCGCCAGATGTACGCCGTGCATCACCGGCAGCAGCGGATCTGCCGTGCCATGCACCACCAGGGTCGGCACGCGCAGTTGATTGAGCAAAGCCACGCGACTGGGTTCGGCAAGTATCGCCATGATCTGCCGTTTGACGCCTTCGGGGTTGAACGCGCGGTCGTAGGACGCCGCCGCCTGTTGCAACAGCGCTTGGCGATCATCGGTTACCGCCGGGCTACCGAGTGCCGCGAGCAGATCGGCCTGTTGCTCCAGCGCCACTTCACGGTTCGGCGCACCCCGCCGCGAGAGCAACTGCACCAGCGCCGCACTCGGCGCCGGCAGGCCTTCAGCACCGGAAGTGGTCATGATCAGCGTCAGGCTTTCCACCCGCTGCGGAGCCATCGCCGCCATGTGCTGGGCGATCATTCCGCCCATGCTCGCGCCGAGCACGTGGAATTGCTCGACCTTCAGCGCGGTCATCAAACCCAGCGCATCGTCGGCCATGTCAGTCAGGCTGTAAGGGGCCGAGACCGGCAGACCGAGTTTGTAACGCAGCACTTCGAAAGTCAGATTGGCCTCGATCGGTGCCTGCCGCCAGGTCGACAATCCGACGTCGCGGTTGTCATAGCGGATCACGCGGAAACCCTGCTGGCACAAAGCGACAACCACTTCATCCGGCCAGTGAATCAACTGCCCACCCAGGCCCATGACCAGCAACAGCGCCGGGTCTGATGCACGGCCGATACTTTGATAGGCAAGACTGACCTGCGCCAGCTCGGCGTGCTCGGTCGGCACGTTGACATCGCAGCGTCCGGCTGCAAACGAGCCGGCCCCGAACAAAAGCGCGGCCAACGCGGCCGCGACTGAAAAAACTCTCTTGAACATGAAAAACACCAAAACGCAGCACCCCAGTAGAGCGCGAGTCTGATGAAGTTCGTGCGAGCGCGCTGCCACAGTTGCATGACAGTTTGATGAAGAGTGCCGAGCGGTCGGCTGTCGATTGCCCGCCGGATCCTGGCCGGCAGATCGACAAAGCGTGCTTCATGAGACAAACTCACCTTCCACGCATTCGTCACAAGTTTTCTTCATGGAGCCCGCCGGTGCTTGAAATCCGACATCTGAAAACCCTGCATGCCCTGCGCGAGGCCGACAGCCTGGTCGACGCCGCCGACCGTTTGCATCTGACGCAGTCAGCACTGTCGCACCAATTCAAAGAGCTGGAAGAGCGCATGGGCATGCAGTTGTTCGTGCGCAAGACCAAACCGGTGCGCTTCACCAGCGCCGGTCTGCGCCTGCTGCAACTGGCCGATGCCACTCTGCCGCTGTTGCGTGCTGCGGAACGGGACATTGGTCGGCTGGCCGGTGGCACCGCCGGGCGTCTGCACATGGCGATCGAATGCCACAGCTGCTTCCAGTGGCTGATGCCGACCATCGACCAGTTCCGCGATGCCTGGCCGGAAGTCGAGCTGGACCTGGCTTCGGGTTTCGCTTTCGCCCCGCTGCCGGCACTGGCCCGTGGCGATCTGGATCTGGTGGTGACCTCCGATCCGCTGGAAATTGCCGGCATCACTTACGTGCCGCTGTTCACCTACGAAGCCATGCTCGCGGTGGCCAACCAGCATGCGCTGGCGAGCAAGCCGTACATCGTTCCTGAAGACTTGTTGACGGAAACGCTGATCACCTACCCGGTGGAACGCGATCGCCTGGACATCTTCACCCGCTTCCTCGAACCGGCCGACATCGAACCGGCGCAGGTGCGCACTTCCGAGCTGACGGTGATGATGATGCAACTGGTCGCCAGCGGCCGTGGCGTCTGCGGCATGCCGCACTGGGCGCTGCATGAATACAGCTCGCGCGGTTATGTGAAGGGCAAACGGTTGGGTGAAAAGGGCTTGTTTGCGACACTGTACGCGGCGATTCGCACCGACATGCTCGACGCGCCGTACATGCGCGATTTCCTCCTGACCGCCAAGGACACCTCGTTTTCGACCCTCGATGGGGTCAGCGCCGTACGCTGATTTTTCCGAGCAAGAGTTCCCCCTGTGGGAGCGAGCCTGCTCGCGAAAGCGGTGGATGATTCAGCGATGATGTCGGCTGGACGGACGCCTTCGCGAGCAGGCTCGCTCCCACAAGGATTGTCGTGGTGGGTCAGAGCTCGCGCCACATGTGGATCTTGTCGAAGTAGTCTTCGCCCACCCGCACCGCCAGCGGTTCGAGGCCGTACTGAATGAAGCCACCACGCTGATACAACTGAAAAGCCGCGTCATTGCCGGCAGTCACGGTGAGCTGCAGCAGTTTCAGCGCCGGATGCTTTTGCGCCTCGGACAGAGTTGCTTGGACCAGATCAAACCCTAGACCCTTGCGACGAAAATCCGCCGAGACATACATGCCGAACAGCGTGGCCTTGTGGCGCGCCTTCTCGCGCGGTTCGAACGCCAGGCCGACAATCCCGGCCAATGTCCCGGCATCGAATGCTCCCAGCACCACATCGAGCTTACTGGTCAGGCGCGCTTCCCACCAACTCAACGGCATCACCGCGCGTTCGCGCACGCTGGAGGTGAACGCCTGCGGATGCCGGTCATAGGCTTCAAGCATCAGTTCGCGATAAGCCAGGGCATGGCTGGCGTCCAGCCGTTCGATCCACATGTCAGGCGGTCCGGCGTTGTTCGAGCATCAGCCGTA
Organism: Pseudomonas sp. Marseille-Q5117; assembly: GCF_946901175.1. NCBI lineage: Bacteria > Pseudomonadati > Pseudomonadota > Gammaproteobacteria > Pseudomonadales > Pseudomonadaceae > Pseudomonas > Pseudomonas sp. Marseille-Q5117. The sequence continues at coordinate 378,552 of NZ_CAMPPP010000004.1, forward strand.
CGGCGAGGCCGCCGAGCACCAGGCCCATGAAATAACGCTGCATCGCCAGCCACGTCGGGTTGCGCACGAACCACGAGGCGATGCCTGCGGCGAACAGTGCGATCAACAGATTGACGCTGAAGCTGACGCTGATCTGCGTCAGGCCGAGGATGATGCTTTGGGTGAACACCGAGCCGTGTTCAGGGCTGATGAATTGCGGAAACACCGAGAGGTAGAACACGGCGATTTTCGGGTTCAGCGCACTGGTGAGAAATCCCATGGCGATCAGTTTGCGCGTCGAGTCCGGCGGCAATTGCTGCGCTTCGAACGGCGAACGTGCGCCGGGTTTCAGCGCTTGCCAGGCCAGCCACAGCAGGTACAACGCGCCGGCCCATTTCAACACTTCGTAAGCCATCGGCACGGCGAGAAACACCGCCGTCAAACCCGCCGCCGCGGCGAACATATGCACGAAGAACCCGCCGACCACGCCAAGCAACGAAGTCACTCCGGCGCGGCGGCCCTGACAGATCGACCGCGAGATCAGATAGATCATGTTCGGCCCCGGCGTCAGCACCATCAGCAATGCGGCGGCGGCGAAGATCATCAGGTCTTGCAACGGGATCATGGCAACGTCCTTTGCGGGAATGATCAGGCGAGTGCAATCAGTGAACGGCGATAAAACGGCAGGATGTGCTCGCGTGTCAATGGCGCCAGCTCGAGCGCCGGATCAGTGGCCGGATCGACCCAGATGACTTCCTCGATTTCCGCCGCCGGGCAGACGTCGCTATCGATGGTCAGTTGAAAGATTTCCGCATGCACGATGAAGCCTGGTTCGTTGGCGGCGGGGGCGGAGAATCTGTTGAGGAAAATCGCCTGCGCCGGATCGATTTGCAGCCCGAGTTCTTCTTCCAGTTCACGGGCCAATGCGTGCACTGGCAACTCGTGGGCCTCGATCTTGCCGCCCGGTTGCATGAAAGCCGTGGTGCCGCGCTTGCGCACCAGCAGCGTCTGGCCTTGAGCGTTGAGCAACAGGGCTGCGGCGATACGAATGGTCGACATAAAGGAATCCCTTGGCGCAAAGGCGCCAAGGATCCCATGCCCGTCAGAGGGAAGCCAAGCCACGAAGCTCAGGTCGCTTCCTGAAAATCCAGTTCCGGCGGCTGACGGCGGAAACCACCGGTCAGCACGGCGAGATACACCACACCAATCGCCAGCCAGCTCAGCCCCAGCCACACCGCCAGATGATCAAGGCTGCCCATCAGCCAAAGGACGGCCACCAGACCGATCAGCGGGCAGAGCAGAAACAGCAGCAGCTCGCGCGGGCCTTTTTTCTCGCCGCCGATCCAGTAATGGAAGATCACCGAGAGGTTGACCAGGCTGAACGCCAGGAACGCGCCGAAGTTGATGAACGAGGTCGAGGTGGTGACGTCGAGTTTCAGCGCCAGCAACGCCACCGCCGCGCACAACAGAATGCTGTTGACCGGGGTGCCGAAGCGCGCATGCAAGGTGCCGAAAAACGATTTGGGCAAGACGCCGTCGCGGCCCATGGCGAACAACAGTCGCGAACCACTTGCCTGGGCCGACAGCCCCGAGGCGAACTGGCCGACGATCAGGCCGATCAGGAAGATCGACACGAACAGGTCGCCACCGATGTTGCGCGCAATTTCATAGGCTGCCGAGTCGACGCTGTCGAACTGGAACGATGGATGAGCGATCTGCACGAAGTACGAAACGCCGACGAAGATCAGCCCGCCAATCAGGGTGATCAGCATGATCGCCCGGGGAATGGTGCGGCGTGGATCGCGGGTCTCTTCGGTCAGGGTGCTGACTGCGTCAAAGCCGAGGAATGAATAGCAGGCAATCGCCGCGCCGCTCATGATCAGCGGCATCTGCATGTCGCCGTTGAAGAACGGTTTGATCGACCACAGCGGCGTACTCGCATCGCCGCCGATGTAGTGCACGCACAGCGCAACGAAGGCGATCAACACGAGGAACTGCACCAGCATCAGCAAAGCGTTGATGCCGTTGGCCAGTTTCAGGCCGACGATGTTGATCGCACTGGTGATGCCGATGAATGCCAGCACCCAGATCCACTGCGGAATCGACGGGAACGCCGAGGCCAGATAGGCCGCGCCGATCAGCCAGATCGCCATGGGCAGAAACAGGTAATCGAGCAACACCGCCCAGCCGGCAATGAAACCGAGTTTCGGGCTGATTGCCTTGCGCACATAGCTGTACGCCGAGCCGGCGACCGGGAAAGCGGCGGCCATGCGTCCGTAACTCATGGCGGTGAAGAACATTGCCACCAGCGCGGCCAGGTAGGCGGCCGGCACCATGCCGGCGGTGGACTGGGCGAGGATGCCGAAAGTGCCGAGGACAATGATCGGCGTCATGTAGGCGATGCCGAACAGCACCACCGACCCTAGCGAAAGGGTGCGTTGCAAACGAGCCATGGGCGACTTACTCCGAATGTTATTGGATTTATGGCAGAGCCGGGTTCGGCGAAAATTTCGGGTGTGGCTGATCGTTCCCACGCTCTGCGTGGGAATGCCTCAATGGACGCTCTGCGTCCGCTCTTGGGACGCGGAGCGTCCCGGGCTGCGTTCCCACGCAGAGCGTGGGAACGATCAGGTACAGCAGGTCAAGGAATCAGCAGCTCGCGCAGACCAGAAGCCTGCTCCACCACCTCCCCCGGCAACTTCAAACGCTGATCATCCAGATAGCGATAATCCTTGCGCGCAATCTGCAGTTGCGTGAAATCCAGCTCGACCCTGAACCGCCCTTCTTCGCGTCCGGCCTCGAACAGCAGCGCACCCAGCGGATCGACCAGCGCGCTGCCACCGGCAAACACCAGACCGTCATCCCCTGCATCAACGCGATTGACCATCAGCGCAAACGCCTGGTTTTCCTGGGCGCGGGCCATGATCGCGGTGCGGTGGGTCGGGCCGTACGGGTCCATGTTGCCGTTGGTGACGATGAGCAATTCCGCACCCAGTTGCGCCAGGGCGCGGGCGGTTTCCGGGAACTCGATGTCGTAGCAGATCAACAGGCCCACGCGCACGCCGTTCCACACGCAGGTGGCGTAGCGATCGCCGGCTTCGAACACGCCGCGATCCGATGCCCACAGATGGGTCTTGCGGTATTTCAGGGCGATGCCTTCGGGGGTGATCAGCAGCGTGGTGTTGTAGAAGCGGCCGTTGTCGTTCTCGGCCATGCCGACCACCACGGCGATGTTGCGCTCACGCACCGCAGCGAGCACGGCGCTGACGGTCGGGCCGTCGAGCGGTTCGGCGATCTGCGCCACGGTTTCGGCGTTGGGGAAGCCCATCAGGTGGGTTTCCGGGAACACGATCATCTGCGTGTCGGCCGCGCAGGCAGCAATCGCCGCCAGTGCGCGTTGCAGGTTGTAAGCCGTGGCGTTGTCACGGCCCGCCAGTTGGGCGAGTTCGACTTTCATGGTTATCCCTTGTTATGTGGCCCGGCCCGGAAAGATTGCCCGGTGCCTGTCTGTGGGCCAGTATGCGCAGCAAGCAACCGGCCAGGGAATCACGCGGCCGGGGTAACCCGATAGGGGTAGATTGATGACACTTTCGTTGAATGACATCACTTGGCACCGCGCCGTCGGGCAATTGATCGACGCGCTCGACAAGCCGAATTTCTGGGCGCAACTGGTGCGCCTGCTTGAGCAGTACGTAGCCTTCGATAGCTGGGTGGTGCTGCTGTTCAGTGCCGATCAGCATCCGCAAGTCTTCGCCGAATGCCCCGGCGAGGACGGCAGCCCGGACCCGTTGTTCCAGGATTATCTGCGCGGACTGTATCTGCTCGATCCGTTCTACATCGCCTGCCGCGAGCAGTCGCGCACCGGCCTGTATCGCCTCTCGGAAGTCGCGCCGGAGCATTTCGAGCTGACCGAGTATTACCAGCGATACTTTCGTCTGAATGTGGTGGCCGACGAAATCCAGTTCAATTGCCAGTTCGAAGGCGAGCGCACGCTGTGCCTGTCGCTGGGCAGTGAAAAACGTTTCACTGGTGAACAGATCGCTTTGCTGTCTTTGATTCAACCATGGGTGCTGGGCCTGTTGCGCCAACGTCTGCCGTACGAAATCAACGAAACCGTGGCCCTCGCCGTCGCACCTGCGCAGGCAGACTGGCGGGTGCAACTGGAAGCGTCGGTGCAACAGCTCAAAGGCGCACAACTGACCGCGCGGGAACTGGACGTCGGGCGTTTAATGCTCAGCGGTTGTTCCAGTAAGGAAATCGCCCGCAAGCTGGAAATCTCCGTGGAAACCGTGAAAGTCCATAAGAAACACATGTACAGCAAGCTGGGGATCAAATCCCAGTCCGAGCTGTTTTCGATTTTTCTGCAGGCGCAGAACGCCTGAAACAATGTGACTAACGCATTTCTGTGGGAGCGAGCCTGCTCGCTCCCACAGAAATGCGTGCCGTTGCACAAAATTGAGTCCGAACCAAGGAAACCGTATGAGCCTGTCGCTGCTGAGCCGCTACGCCTTCTTTGCCGTCTGTGTGATTTTCACCCTCGCCAGCCTGCCCTTTCTCGAACATGACTGGCTGTGGCCGATCACCGCCGTCACCGCGGTGCTGAGCCTGCTCGGCGTGTTCGACCTGTTGCAGACGCGCCATGCAGTGCGCCGCAATTATCCGATTCTGGGCAACATCCGTTATCTGGTCGAAGGTATCCGCCCGGAGATTCGCCAGTACCTGCTCGAGTCCGACAGCGACGCCCTGCCCTTCTCCCGCGCCCAGCGTTCGCTGGTGTACTCGCGAGCGAAAAACGAAACCGCCGACAAACCGTTCGGCACGCTGATCGACGTCTACCAGTCCGGCTTCGAATTCATCGGCCACTCGATGCGCCCGGCGCCGTTGAGTGACCCGAACGGTTTCCGCGTCACTGTCGGCGGGCCGCAGTGCACGCAGCCGTATTCGGCGTCGATCTTCAATATCTCGGCGATGAGCTTCGGCTCGCTCAGCGCCAACGCCATTCGCGCGCTGAACCAGGGCGCGAAACTCGGCAACTTCGCCCACGATACCGGCGAAGGCAGCATCAGCCCGTATCACCGCGAACACGGCGGCGACCTGACCTGGGAGCTGGGCAGCGGCTACTTCGGCTGCCGCACCAGCGACGGCCGTTTCGACCCGGAGCGCTTCGCCGTACAGGCACAGAATCCGCAAGTGCGCATGATTGAAATCAAGATGAGCCAAGGCGCCAAGCCCGGCCACGGCGGGATCCTGCCCAAGCACAAGGTCACCAAAGAAATCGCAGAGACCCGTGGCATCCTGATGGGCGAGGACTGCGTCTCTCCATCGCGCCACAGTGCGTTTTCCACGCCGATCGAGATGATGCAGTTCATCCAGCAACTGCGCGAACTGTCCGGTGGCAAACCGGTGGGCTTCAAATTCTGCCTCGGCCATCCGTGGGAATTCATGGGCATTGCCAAAGCCATGCTGGAAACCGGCATTCTTCCCGACTTCATCGTCGTCGATGGCAAGGAAGGCGGCACTGGCGCAGCGCCTGTCGAGTTCACCGACCACATCGGCGTGCCGATGCGCGAAGGGTTGCTGTTCGTGCACAACACCCTGGTCGGCTTGAACCTGCGCGACAAGATCAAACTCGGCGCCAGCGGCAAGATCGTCAGCGCCTTCGACATCGCCAGCGTGCTGGCCATCGGCGCCGACTGGGCCAACTCGGCGCGCGGCTTCATGTTCGCCATCGGCTGCATCCAGTCACAGTCGTGCCACACCAACAAATGCCCGACCGGCGTCGCCACCCAGGACGCCCTGCGCCAACGCGCTCTGGTGGTGCCGGACAAGGCCCAGCGCGTCTACAACTTCCATCGCAGCACGCTCAAAGCGCTGGCGGAGATGCTCGCTGCCGCCGGGCTCGATCATCCATCGCAACTGTCGGCCAAGCATCTGGTGCGGCGCATGTCGGCAACCGAGATCAAACTGTTCTCGCAGCTGCATGTGTTTCTGAAACCGGGGGAATTGCTTACTGGCGAAGTGAATGGCGAGTTCTATTCGCGGATGTGGCAGATGGCGCGGGCGGACAGTTTTGAGCCGCAGGAAGTGGTAGCGGCGTAAGACTGGCGATCAGCTCGCGTGAACCAAAAAAGCCCCGATCTTGCGACCGGGGCTTTGTTTTTTTCAGCGGCTTGAACTTACGAAATCGAACGCACCGCGTCTTGCGAAACCTGGTTCGGCTGCAACTTGAACACGTAAAACAACACCGTCAGCAACACCAGGAATGCCGGCCCGACATACAGCGCCACGCGGGTATCCGGGAAGTACGCCATCAGGCCGACCACCAGTACCAGAAACGCCAGGGCGAAATACGAACTGACCGGGTACAGCCACATCTTGTACTTGAGGCCGGCACGTTCGCTGGCGCTCAGGCCTTTGCGGAATTTCAGCTGGGCGAGAAGGATCATCACCCAGGTCCAGATCGCACCGAAGGTGGCAATCGAGGTGACCCAGACGAAGACCTTTTCCGGTACCAGATAGTTGAGCACTACACCCAACAGCAACACCGCAATCGACAGCAACAACGCGCGGCGTGGCACGCCGTTGTTCGAGGTCTTGGCGAAACCGGCCGGGGCCTGGCCGTTCTGCGCCAGGCTGTAGAGCATGCGCCCGGTGCTGAAGATGCCGCCGTTGCACGACGACAGCGCCGCAGTAATCACCACGAAGTTGATAATACCGGCGGCGGTCTTGATGCCCAGCCGCTCGAAGGTCATCACGAACGGGCTGCCCTGGGTGCCGATTTCGTTCCACGGGTAGATCGACAGAATCACGAACAGCGCGCCGACGTAGAACAGCAGAATCCGCCAGAACACCGAGCCGATCGCGTCAGGAATGGTCTTTTGCGGATTCTTCGCTTCACCGGCGGTCAGGCCGATCATCTCGACACCGAGGTAGGCGAACATGACCATTTGCAGCGACATCAGCACACCGGTCACGCCGTTGGGCATGAAACCGCCGTGGGCCCACAGGTTGGAAATGCCCAGCGCCACGCCGTCATTGCCGAAACCGAAGGCGATGATGCCGACGCCGCCGATGACCATGGCGATGATGGTGACAATCTTGATCAGGGCGAACCAGAATTCGAATTCGCCGAAGGCTTTCACCGCGATCAGGTTGATCGAGCCCATGCTGATTAACGCCGCCAGGGCCCAGATCCAGCGCGGCACATCCGGGAACCAGATACCCATATACACCGCCACCGCAGTGATTTCTGCGACGCAGGTCACCAGCCACAGAAACCAGTAATTCCAACCGGTGAGAAAGCCTGCCAGCGGACCGAGATAGTCCTGCGCGTAGCGGCTGAACGAACCGGCCACCGGGTTATGCACGGCCATTTCGCCGAGTGCGCGCATGATCACCAGGATCGCCAGACCGCCAAGGATGTAGGAAAGCATGATCGCCGGACCGGCCATCTGGATGGCTTTGGCCGAGCCGAGAAACAGGCCGACGCCGATACAGGCACCGAGCGCCATCAGGCGGATATGCCGTTCGCCGAGTTCTCGTTTGAGCGGACCGCCCGAAGCGGTGTCGCCGTGCGGCAGAGGATTGCCAACTGGCATAGGGGTACAACCTCGTCTTGTTATTGGATATGACCACCGGGTTTCGAAGCGTCGGCCGATAGGCCTTGGCTGGGCAGGAAACCGCGTCGGCTTCGTGGGCAGACGCGTCTTGCAGGGCGGGCCTGAAAGATCAGCGGGGCGTGCAGTATAAAAAGCTCAGGGCAGGATTTTTCACTCTAAAAGTCACAACATTCAGCGACAACTCTCGGCAATAGTGGGTTCTGCGGAGAGGCATTACCTGCATTACGTAGGAAAAGTCGCCACTGAAAAAGCCGCGAAGTATTGCACAGCGATGGTGCAGCGTCATGTTTCAGCCCTAGGGCATTGATCCACTGGGTGATGTCTCGCCTCGCTTGATCACGGACAAATCGCCCGACGGATTCAGAAATTTCGCTCAACAGTTGCAGCGCCGACCGGGGCGGCCAACCACTAACCTTTGAAAAAGCCAGGAGCACATGCAAGGAAGCTCACATGCCAGTCCGCCCCAACTCCCACCGTCTGCGCCAAGGTCGTTACTCGGAAAACGGTCGTGCCTATTTCATCACCTCGGTCATCCACGAACGCCAGCCCGTATTTGCAGATTGGCAGACCGGCCGATTACTGGTTGCCGAACTGCGCCGGGCTCATGAGCAAGGAGTCGCGCAATCCATCGCCTGGGTTGTCATGCCTGACCACTTTCATTGGCTGATGCAATTGCAACGCGGCTCACTTGGCGAAGTCATCGGCGGTGTAAAGGCTCGCTGTACGCATGCGGTTAACAGAAAAACCGGACGTCACGGACCGCTGTGGCAAACCGGCTACCACGACCGTGCGATCCGTGACGGCGAGGACCTGGAGCCCATCGCCCGCTATATCATCAATAATCCTTTGCGAGCCGGGCTGGTCGATAACCTCGGTGATTACCCGCTTTGGGATGCCTACTGGCTCTGAGCGCAATAGTTCTATGGAATAGGTGGATTTCTTCCTCACACAGACAACATCCCGGGATGTGCACAGCCTACTTGTGGCGAGGGGATTTATCCCCGCTCGACTGCGCAGCAGGCGCAATTTGCTCACATGCGGTGTGCCTGTAGAAACTGTGGTGGCAGGTTTTGGGGTTGCTTTGCAGCCCAGCGGGGATGAATCCCCTCGCCACAGGGAATCCCTGCATGATTGATAAATCTGCTGGCCACAGGGAGTCCTTTCCTCACACAGACAACATCCCGGGATGTGCACAGCATCCTTGTGGTGAGGGGATTTATCCCCGCTCGGCTGCGCAGCAGTCGCCATTTGCTCACACGCGGTGTGCCTGTAGAAACCGTGTTGGCAGGTTTTGGGTTGCTTCGCAGCCCAACGGGGATAAATCCCCTCGCCACAGGGAATCCCCGCTCGGCTGCGCAGCAGTCGCCACTTCCTCACACGCGGTGTGCCTGTAGAAACCGTGTTGGCAGGTTTTGGGGCTGCTACGCAGCCCAACGGGGATGAATCCCCTCGCCACAGAGAGTCCCCGCTCGGCTGCGCAGCAGTCGCAACTTCCTCACATGCGGTGTGCCTGTAGAAACTGTGGTGGCAGGTTTTGGGGCTGCTACGCAGCCCAACGGGGATGAATCCCCTCGCCACAGGGAATCCCTGCATGACTGATAAATCTGCTAGCCACAGGAATCCTTTCCTCAACACAGACAACATCCCGGGATGTGAACAGTATCTTTGTGGTGAGGGGATTTATCCCCGCTCGGCTGCGCAGCAGGCGCAACTTGCTCACATGCGGTGTGCCTGTAGAAACTGTGGTGGCAGGTTTTGGGGCTGCTTCGCAGCCCAGCGGGGATGAATCCCCTCGCCACAGGGAGTCCCTGCTCGGCTGCGAAGCAGTCGCCACTTGCTTACATGCGGTGTGCCTGTAGAAACTGTGGTGGCAGGTTTTGGGGCTGCTTTGCAGCCCAACGGGGATAAATCCCCTCGCCACAGGGAGTCCCTGCAAGACTGATAAATCTGCTAGCCACAGGAATCCTTTCCTCAACACAGACAACATCCCGGGATGTGAACAGTATCTTTGTGGTGAGGGGATTTATCCCCGCTCGGCTGCGCAGCAGGCGCAATTTGCTCACATGCGGTGTGCCTGTAGAAACCGTGTTGGCAGGTTTTGGGGCTGCTACGCAGCCCAACGGGGATGAATCCCCTCGCCACAGGGAATCCCTGCATGACTGATAAATCTGCTAGCCACAGGAATCCTTTCCTCAACACAGACAACATCCCGGGATGTGAACAGTATCTTTGTGGTGAGGGGATTTATCCCCGCTCGACTGCGCAGCAGTCGGCATTTCCTCACACGCGGTGTGCCTGTAGAAACTGTGGTGGCAGGTTTTGGGGCTGCTTCGCAGCCCAGCGGGGATGAATCCCCTCGCCACAGGGAGTCCCTGCTCGGCTGCGAAGCAGTCGCCACTTGCTTACATGCGGTGTGCCTGTAGAAACTGTGGTGGCAGGTTTTGGGGCCGCTTCGCAGCCCAGCGGGGATGAATCCCCTCGCCACAGGGGGTTCCTGCATGACAGATAGATCTGCTAGCCATCTGAATCCTTTCCTCAACACAGACAACATCCCTGAATGCGAACAGCATTTTTGTGGTGAGGGGATTTATCCCCGCTCGGCTGCGCAGCAGTCGCAACTTGCTGACACGCGGTGTGCCTGCATAAACCGTGGAGGCAGGTTTTGGGGCTGCTTTGCAGCCCAACGGGGATAAATCCCCTCGCCACAGGGAGTTCCTGCATGACTGATAAATCTGTTAGCCACCTGAATCCTTTCCTCAACACAGACAACATCCCTGAATGTGAACAGCATCCTTGTGGTGAGGGGATTTATCCCCGCTCGGCTGCGCAGCAGTCGCAACTTGCTCACACGCGGTGGGCCTGTAGAAACCGTGTTGGCAGGTTTTGGTGCCGCTTCGCGGCCCAGCGGGGATGAATCCCTTCGCCACAGTGTTTGTTCCAGTTTTATTCAGATAAAGCGCCGGCTCCGCTCTGCACATTTTTTTCACCGGCTTCAACCACCGTCTAAGCTTCAGACAAGTCCGATCAATCTGCGTGAATGGATCAGTCGACTATGGGCGCTTTGTGGCAAACCGATTCGAGTAAAACCGTGGTTCAGACTGAACGTGTGAATGAAGCGCCTGTCCCTGAAAAACCCCGTCGCAACCGGCACGGGTGGAAGGCTTTCTGGTTGCTGTTTTTGATCATTGCGGTGGTGGTGGGACTCGCTGCGTCCAAGGAAATGCGCACCTCGCGCTTTCAAGCGCGGGAGCTGAGCCAGTACGCCGCTTCGCTGACCTACAAACTTGAACCCGGCCCCAGCGAAGCGATTCGTTATCCGGGCAACGGGCCGTTCGATCTGCGCCTGGGTTACAGCTCGCTGGATGAATTCCTGCCGCGCCTGCTCAAGCGCAACTATGTGATCACCGAGCAGACACGCTTTTCCCCTGCCCTGCTCGGTTACACCGACAAAGGCCTGTTCGTGCCGTATTCGGAAAAGATCCAGGCCGGGCTGTCGATCACCGATTGCCGAGGCGCGCCGCTGTATCGATACAACTATCCGCAGCAACTGTATGCCGACTTCGCGGCGATTCCGCCGGTGGTGGTCAGCAGCCTGCTGTTCATCGAAAACCGCTTTCTGCTCGACCCGAAACAACCGCAGGCCAACCCGGCGGTGGACTGGCCGCGTTTCGGCATGGCGGCGTGGTCGCAAGTGGCGAAACTGCTGCGCCTGCCCGGGCAATCGGCCGGCGGCAGTACCCTGGCAACGCAACTGGAAAAGTATCGCCACTCGCCCGATGGCCTGACCGTGTCGGGCGCGGAGAAGATCCGCCAGATGATTTCCGCCAGCGTGCGCGCCTATCAGGACGGCCCGCAGACCCTCGGTTCGCGGCAGAACATCGTGCGCGACTATCTCAACAGCGTGCCGCTCTCGGCAGTACCCGGCCACGGTGAAGTGCACGGCATGGCCGAAGGTTTGCGAGTCTGGTACGGCAGTGATTTCAACAAGGCCAACGAGCAACTGAACAGCCCGAAGACCGACCCCCAGACCATGGCCGCCAAAGGCCTGGCCTTGCGTGAAATGCTTTCGCTGATGATCGCCCAGCGCCGTCCTTCGCATTACCTGACCAAGGGCCGCGAGGAATTGGCCAGCCTCACCGACAGCCACCTGCGCCTGCTCAAGCAGAACGGTGTGATCGACAGCGCTCTGGCCGACGCCGCGCTGGCAAGCACCGTGTCGTACCGTGACTGGCAGACCCAGCCAACCATGCAGCCGATCGAAACCAACAAAGGCATCAGCGTTGCCCGCAGCCGCCTGGCGAGCATGCTCAACCGGCCGCTTTACGACCTCGATCGTCTCGACCTCTCAGCCACCAGCACCCTGCAGGGCGACCTGCAAACGCAGGCCACGGCTTATCTGAAAAAACTCGCCGATCCGGCCTACGCAGCAGAGATCGGCCTGCTCGGCGAACGCCTGCTGACGCCGACCAGCACCACGCAAGTGCGCTACAGCTTCACCCTCTTCGAACTGACCCCGGACGGCTCGCGGGTGCGCGTGCAGACCGACAGCACCGATCAGCCGTTCGACATCAACGAAGGCAGCAAGCTTGAACTCGGCTCGACGGCGAAAATGCGTGTGCTGACCACGTACCTGCAAATCGTCGCCGAGCTGCACGACAAATACGGCGCGATGAGCGGGCCGGAATTGAAAAAAGTCGAGGTGCCGGATCAGGATCGCCTCAGCCGCTGGGTCATCGACTACCTGATCCAGAACAAGGATCACGATCTGTCGAAGCTGCTCGGCGCCGCGCTCGATCGCAAATACTCGGCCAGCCCGGGCGAGGCGTTTTTCACCGGCGGCGGCCTGCACAGATTCAACAACTTCCGCAAAGAGGACAACGGTCGCCTGCCGACCCTGCGCGATTCGCTGCGCGAGTCGATCAACCTGCCGTTCATTCGGCTGATGCGCGACATCGTCCGTTACACCACCTACTCAGGCCCGAACGGCGAATTGCTCAAGGATGACCGCGACCCCCGCCGCCAGGAATACCTGGCCAGTTTTGCTGACCGTGAAGGCACCTCGTTCCTGCTCAAGTTCTGGAAGAAGTACAAGAACAAGGACACTCAGGCGCGCCTGGAAACTTTCCTCGACAGCATCCGCCCGACGCCGATTCGCATGGCGGCGGTGCACCGTTATCTGTTGCCGGATGCCAGCCAGGAAGACTTCAACAGCTTTGTTCGCGCACACCTCAAAGGCGCCAGGCTCAAGGAGAAACTCACCGACGATCGTCTGATCCGCCTCTACGATGCCTACGGCCCCGGCAGTTACGATTTGCCGGACCAGGGCTTCATCGCCAAGGTCCATCCGCTGGATCTGTGGATGATGGGCTACCTGCTGCATCACCCGGAAGCGACCTTCAGCGAGATCGTCAAGGCCAGCCATTTCGAGCGCCAGGAAGTCTACAGTTGGCTGTTCAAGAGCCGACACAAAGGCGCGCGCGACAGCCGCATTCGCACCATGCTCGAGATCGAAGCGTTCCTCGACATTCATCAGCGCTGGCAAAAAGTCGGCTACCCGTTCGATCACTTGGTGCCGTCACTGGCCACTGCCATTGGCAGTTCCGGTGACCGTCCCGCCGCGCTCGCGGAACTGATCGGCACCATTCTCAATGACGGCGTGCGCATGCCGACGTTGCGCATCGACAGCCTGCATTTCGCCGCCGATACGCCGTACGAAACCAGACTGGTCAACGACCCGCACGTGGGCAAACGGGTGATGCCGGTGGAAGTCGCCCGGGCCATGCGCGAGGCGTTGTCGCAAGTGGTCGATGCCGGTACCGCCAAACGGCTGTCCGGCAGTTTCAAACTGCCCGATGGCACGCCGCTGGCCATGGGTGGCAAGACCGGCACTGGGGATAACCGCATCGCGGCGATCGGGTCCGGCGGACGGATCATCAGTTCGAAGTCGATCAACCGCACGGCGACCTTCGTGTTCTACATTGGCGACCACCACTTCGGCACGCTCACCGCGTTCGTACCGGGGCGCTCGGCAGAGAACTTCAAGTTCACCTCGGCCCTGCCTACGCAGGTGCTCAAAGGCATGGCGCCGATTCTCACGCCGTACCTGCAACCGGGCAGCGACTCGCAATGCCGGCCGAAGCAAACCGCGAGCGTGGCTCAGGTCCGCTCCGGCATGACCGCCAACCGGTAAGCGGAGCGGTGCTGAAGAGCGCCGCTTCGGTGTGAAATGACTGGCGCGCGGCGGGTGGTATTCCTGCATTTTTCCGATTCGAATATTCGTCGGGTTCAGCGCCGAAAGAGGCGTTTGCCTTTCGATCTTTGCGCTTTTGTTTTGTCTTTGTGTCAGTAGGCTGATCGCTCCCATAACAATCAAGGATGATTGGCCAATGTCGCTCACTCCCGCGCTCGCCGAAACGGAAAAAGGCCGGCACTACGAGTTCATCAAATCCGCCGTCAGCGCGCCCTTCAAAAACGCGTCCCTTGAACGGGCCAAAGCGTTGGCGAACGCGCCAATGAAAATCGAGCCATGGTTTTCCGCCTTGGGTGCCGGCACCCAGGCGAATCTCTCCGCCGCCAATCTCAAGGCCTGGAAGTCGCAGAACCTTGTCGACCATCTCATGGCGCAGATCGACCTGTATGCCTTCGCCGAGCCGTTGCTAAAGACCAGAATCAAACAGCGGCATGGCCTCGACCTTGACGTGCAGCTCACTTGGGTACGCCTCTACCGCGAGGGCGAAAGCGCTCGCACCGTGTCTTTGCTGGATGCTGCACTGCATAACTTTGCCAGTGACGAAGACGCTGATCCGGACTCGTCGTACATTACCAAACCCAACGAAAACGGCCATTTCGATACGCTGCCGATTTATCGGCAAATGTCCATCGGTCAGTTTCAGCAGTTGTGCCGTGATCTGGATATCGGCGCGCAGTACAAGACGCATCTCGAAAGCTTGCTGCTGCCCGCCGATACGTTTTCCCATTGGGCGCTGCAAGCCAAAGTGATCGCCAGCCAGCAAGACGCTTTGGCCGTCGCGGCGCAGGTGGCCTTGCTCAAGGGCGACCTCGGACTTGATGCGCACACGATGCTGTTCGATCTGATCGGCAACCAGACCAGGCCGCAGCTCGCCGGCTGGCCGGTGCGTTTTCGCGATCTTTCCCTGCTGGGCACCCGCCTTACCGGCGTATCGCTGATGTTGTATGGCGCCGGTGAGGATAGCGGCAAGCGTCGGGCAATAGCGTACATCCCGCATGATCCCGACCACCCGCTCAAGGATTACGACTCGCTCGTCGATTTCAAGGAAGAGCTGATACGCCAATTGCGTGACAACCGCTTCAGCGAGGCGACCCGACAGACCTATCGCCAGTTCTTCAGCCAGTTCGTCGACCAACAGCAACGCGGACATTTTTTCGCTGAACTGGAGCAACGTCTGTTCACGGTGCGTTATTTCCCACGCGAAGACCCCACCGATCAGCGCCCGCCATGGCGCAAAGTGGCGGTGGAGAAACCGCGGCTGCAGTTTCGCCATTTACCGTTTCGGGAAAATTACTGGCGCTACGGCTATCAGCAAAAGCTCAACAAGATCCTTAACGATGCGCGGGAAATTGCCGTGTCCACCGCCGACGCGGACAGCAAGGCGCGCAGTAAGTGGTGGGATAACTTCCTGAAAATCCTTGAGACAATCGCCGAAACCGTCTTGCTGATCGCCACCCCCTTCGTACCGGGGCTGGGCGAGGTGATGATGGTCTACACCGCACTGCAACTGACCACTGAGGTGATAGAAGGGGTCGTCGATCTGGCCGAAGGCCTTGGCGAGGAAGCCGCCGAGCATGTCATCAGCGTGGTGACCAACGTCATCCAGTTGGCCGCGTTCAGCGCCGGCGCGCAGATCGGCGAGGTGCTCAAGGTCAAGCTGTCAGCGCTGGTCGACGACATGCTGCCGGTGAAGTTGCCCGATGGCAAAGCGAGCCTGTGGCATCGCGACCTGGCGCCTTATGCACATGACGACCTGACTTTGTCGGCAGAGTCGAAGCCCGACCGACACGGCCTGCATCAGCACGAACGCGGCAGCATCCTGCCGCTGGACGACAAGCTCTATGTGGTGAAAAAAGCTTCAGCCGATCCGGCCAGTAAAGCCCACCGGATCAAACACCCGAAACGCACCAACGCCTATCAGCCAAAGGCCGAGCACAACGGCCATGGTGCCTGGCTGCATGAAGCGGAGAACCCGCAGGACTGGCCGGATGCCAAGCTGATGCAGCGCCTTGGCCACAGCGTCGAACGCTTTTCGCCCACGCAACGCGAGAACATCCGCCGCAGCAGCGGCACCACCCATGATGAACTGCGGCGCATGCATTCCGACAACAGCCCGCCACCGCCGCTGCTGGCCGATACGGTCAAGCGCTTCGATGCCCATGAAGAGGTGCTCGATGCCACGCTGAAAATCCGCAAAGGCGAACCGATCGCGGGCGAATCGGTGTGGCTGGAGCCGATGCTGACCGGCCTGCCCGGCTGGCCCTCCGCGCGCGCGCTGGAAGTATTCGCTCGCCAGGACCTGACAGGGTATTCGCGCAAATACGGCAACCCGCTGGCCGCGCCTGCCGACACTCTGCGCATCAGCCTCGCCGATCTCACCGCCGGCCGATTGCCGGAGCGGGTCGCCGGTTTTCTGCGTGACGAGGAATTCAACAACCTGCTCGGCCCCATGGTTACCCCAGAGCAACGTGTGGCTGCCTTGCGCAACCTGCTCGCCGATGCGGTCAATCAGCGCCGCAACGAAGTCGTTCAGCATGTTTATCAGGCCGGCGAGCGCGGCGGCAACGGCGAGCTGCGGGTGATCAGGCAAACGTTTCCCGACTTGCCACTGCCGCTGGCGGAAAAAGTCGTGGCCCAGGCGCGCCCGGCAGAATTGCAGCGAATCCACGATGAGCAACGGTTACCCCTGCGCCTGAAAACCGAAGCCCGTGAACTGGATTTCGAAGCCTCGGCGACGCGCGCTTACGAAGGCTTCTTTCGCGACGACCTGTTGACCGCGCAGACCGAACGGCTGGCGCTCAACACCCTGAAAATCCACAGCGACAGCTTTGCCGACCTGCGTATCGAGGTACTGGACGGCAGCGCCGAGGGACCGCTGCGCTGCAGCGTCGGCCCGGAAGATGCGACCACGGTGCGGCGCCTGATCCGCAACGAAATGGGCCGCTACGAGGTGCGCGACGCTAACGGCCGCAGCCTGCACGACGGCGCTGATTTCCACGACTCGGTCCTGCGCGCCTTACCGGACGAAGTCCTGTCGGGTCTCGGTTATGCTCGCGGCCAGGGCAGCGCCTTGAAGCTGTGGCTTATGGACAACTGCGCACTGCCTGCCGAACGCCGCAGCGCGCTGGCCGAACCGCCGATTCGCGCGGTGGTGCCCCGTGAAACCGAACTGCTGGTGCGTGGCTGGCCATGGGAGGCTAAAACCCCCGAGCAAAGGCTCAGGCAGTTGTACCCGAAACTGAACGACCGGGAAATCGCGACCTTCATCAAGGCACTTGAGAAGAAGGGCGAGACCGACGCCGCCATTACCAGACTGGAGCGTGAGCGCAAAACACTCGACGCGACCCTTGAGAACTGGCGCTACAGCTATCCGTCCGACATTGACGCTTCGGGTGAACAGACCGGAATCTCTGCCGCATACGTACGCGAAGGTGGCCTCCACATCGAGCAACGGTTAAAGGAATGCTTCGCGCGCAGGAGCGAGATATTCGATGAACACAGCAACCATCCTGAGCAAGGCTATACGCTTGACCTGTCGTCCGAGATGCTGCAGCCGGATCTTGAACCCTGGTGGCGCGACCTGCGCCAGCGCCCCGGAATGAACCGGTTCCTTGAACAGATCACCGCACTGAAGCTCGATAACACACAACTCTCAGCCAGCCCCGACGGCCTGTTGGGCAGCTTCCCCAATCTGCGCCAGTTGAGCGCCCGTCGATGCGAACTGCAGGAAATACCCACGAACGTGGGCCGGATGAATCGGCTCGAAGTGCTGGATCTGGCCGACAACAACATTCAACTGTCCTTCGCATCCGCCAGGCAGCTTGACGACCTCGCTCGCCTGCGGATCTTGAACCTCAACGGCAATCCGCTACGCGTGCCGCCGGACGTGGGAAACATGGATCAGTTGCTTGAATTGAACCTGGCCAATACCCGTATCCGCGACTGGCCGCAGGGGCTGTTGGAAGCCAACGGACAAACCGTCCAACGCCCGCGCGGTTTCATGCTCGACATGCGAGGCAATCCGATCGATAGCCTGCCGCAGGTCGAACTCGCATCCGACCAGGCGCGACTGGTCAGCCGAGCCCGTTTCGACAAAACCAGGCTGACCAACGAACAAAGGGTGCAACTGGGACGTTATCGAGAATCCACAGGCCTGAGCTTCGATCAGCGCTACTCGCAAGCAGCGCAGGATGAAATCAGCCATTGGCAGCTGTTTCCCCAAGACTCGGCCGGCTTCAGTCAATCGGCGTCACACAGCAAATACCGCGAAGAATCCTGGCACGATTTGATGAACGAGCCCGATTCGGCAGGTTTTTTCAGCGTAATCCGCAAGCAGCGCGAGACGGCGGATTACCGTACGGAGCAAGGAAGGCGAAACCTGACCGCACGGGTCTGGGAAATGGTCGACGCCGCCGCGCTTGACGACCGCCTGCGTGAACAGCTCTTCAGGCAAGCCGCTTCGCCGAAGGATGGCGGCGATCTCGGCGCCCGATTGTTCAATTCGCTAGGGCTCAAAGTACTGGTTACCAAAGCCTGCAACGAGTCGACATCGCCCAGCGTGCTGGAAAACCGACTGGTTCGCCTGGCGCGCAGTGCGGCGCGGCTCGACCGGGTGAGCGATGAGGCGACCATGGAGGTCAGTCGCCAGCAACAGCAGCATCTGATCGATCCGCACCTGCCGGCTCCGGACGAAACACAGGTCCATCGGGCTTTCGAAACAGGTCTTGGCGAGCGTCTCGATTTGCCCTGGCAATCGCCGGGCATGCCGGATCAGCCCGGCGCCGGCGTAACGCAGGCAAAACTCGACGCTGCCTATCAGAGGATCATCCAGCGTGAACAAGGTAATGGTCTGATCAACGGCATGATAGATCTGGATTCGGACAGGTTCTGGGAAAACTATCTCATCGACACCTGCCCCGAGCGTTTTCAGGATAATCATCGCCTGTTCGAGGAAAAATACACGCAGCTGAATGCGTTGCGTAGCGCCCAGGCGGAATGGGCCGGCAACGAAATCCGTACGCCACGAAACGATTTACAGCGACGAATAGAGCGCCTCGCCGATCTGTTGGGTATAGCGCATGAAGACGTACTGAGCGGCGAAGCGATGACCGACGCGCAATACACAAAATGGCGGAAAAAAATCACCCGTGACCGCAACGAGCTGAGCCGAACCCTGACTCGTGAAGCGCTGGGCAGGGCCGGCCTCTGACAGCGCTTGTTCAGCCCGGCCAGCGCCCTGATCGCTGGTCGGGCGGCACGCTCATCAATCGACTTCCGAATCCCAGATCACCGTGATGTTGCCGGTATAGGGCCGGCCCTTGGCATTGAGGATCAACCAATTGGTCGCCGAAGGGCCGACTTCGAAATGCAACGTGCCCGGCTTGCGGTCGACATAGATGCCCGGCTGAAACGCAGCACTGGCCTCGTGCTTCAAATGGAAACGCTTGACCGGTTGGCCGACGCTGTCGTTCAACCCATTGGGCAGGCTGACACTGACATCGACCTGGCCAGCGTATCCCGATTCACGATCAACGATCCCGCAGCCGGAGCTCAGGTCCAGTTCACACTCGATTCTCATGCTGAATCGGGAGGATGCGGAAATCAGGAAGGTCTGGTCGCGATACAGCCGCACAGGCTTGCGGCCGCTTTCCAGCCAACGCTGCCAGCCACCATCGGGTTCCAGCACAACATGGTTGCCGCCCGGCGGGATATCGACTTTCAAGGTGTGTTGCACATCCAGGACGAAATCCAGGGTCAGGTTGCCGTCGTCCGGCTCCATCATCGACCCCAGTTGAAAATCGCCGGTCGGCCCGATGGAATAGGAAATGGAGCCGGTGTACAGACCACTCGACATGCCCAACGGGTTAGGGGTGCGCAGCTCATAGGCGAAATCGAGTTTTTCGAAGTACATCGACGGAATCGGGAATGCGGCGGTTTTGGTGCAGGACGCTTCGACCGGTGTATGCCAGAAAAACCGGTAGGCATTGGCGGTGTAGCTGGACAAAAAGCTGCTGCCGCAAGGCGCCGGCGCATAGAGCCAACCGGTCTGGGACGTCCAGAGTACGTCGTGGCCCGAAGGGTGAGCCACTCCTGTGAGTCTTGCCACGGCCTCGCTCAGGACATATCGGGAACCGATGCCGCTGATGCGCACCTCGACGATTTCCGTTTCCTGAGTGTCCTGGTTGATGACTGTCAGCCGTCGCCAGTCGGCGGGGGCTTTTACCGAGACATCGTCACCGGCGACGAGCGCGCGATTGGAATCGTGGCTTACCGGCAACTCGATACTGAACATGTCGGCGGCTGCGCATTTCGCCGGAAAGTACACGCAATAACCGCTGTTGGGCGTCTGGTTGACGAACAGATTCTTGCTCGGCTGCGCAGGATCGGGCTGAAACAGCGCGCGGATTTCCTGGTTGACCGCGTGCGCTTCGACCATGCCCAACGTCAGCAGGAAGCACAGCCCCCAGCTCATTTTCTTCAGCTTTCCACGGGCCAGTGACTTTAAGTTCATGACGGTCATTCCGCGCTCGGTGTGCTGGCGCTGAACATCAGCAGCACGTTGCCGTAGTAATCCCCGGATCGATAGCCACCCTGGGGTTCGATCGGCTCGATTTTCAGCGCTACGCGCTTACCGGTGGCAGCCTCTTCCTTCGAGAGCACCTGACGCGGGATCACATAGGAGCTCAACTCGACATCGTTGAAAGTGACACGTAACGGGATGATTTCCCCCGGCCGACCATTTTCCAGATAAGGGTCGAGCAGCAGACGCGCATCGATGGCGCTGCTGTCATGACGGACGTCGAAATTCTTCACCAGGCTGCCCAGCGTGGCCTTGGGATAATCCCAAAACAGTTGCTGCGGCCGGTGAATCCAGTCCGGCTCTGCCGGTATTACATAAAACGGGCGGCTGGGAATGGTCAGCGACACTTCGAACGTGTGCTCCTCCCTCGCGCCCCAGACCTCGGTGCCGCTCAGGCCGGCAGCGGCCAGCAGCACAAGGGCAGTGCATTGCTTGATCATTTTGGTTACCCGATGCGTCAGTGGAAAACCGTGTCAGCGGCTGGCGATCTTCATGGTTTTCTTGTCATTGCCCTCGATCAGGAAGAAGCGGTACTCGCGACCCTTTTCTTTGTCGAAGGCGAATGACTTGCCGGCCAGCACATGATGTTTGGTGGTCGCGCCGCAGTCGCTTTCCTTGCTCAGCGAACAGCTCTTGAACTCGTCGACGATGATCACCGTGTTGCCGTTGTTGCTCAGTTCATAGCGGCTGTCGGTTTCATTGATCGCTGTGTTGAAACGCGCGTCCCTGGGCCGGACGAAGAAGATCGTGCCGAACCCGGTCATCACGTTGACGCCGGCCGAGAGGGATTTCTTGTAGTCGTCGCGTTCTTCGCCGCTGACCACGAAGTCGTCTTCTTTCTCCGGCACTACCGGTACGAAGCGCACGCGAAAGTAACGCTCGCGGTCACGTTCGCCCATGTACAGCAACCGCGTGCCTTGCATGCCCTGCGCCGGCACGATCAATCGCGCCGGGCTGGCCATCAGGCCGTTGCGCGAGGCGCCGTCGGCGGCGTTGAGCACCGGGATTTCTTCAGGTTTGCCATCGGCACCGTAGATAATTTCCAGCACATTGATCTTGACGAACGCGGTGGCGTCGCCGCTGTTGAATACACGCTTGAGATAGGTGCTTTTGTCGGCGTCGAGGTAGTCGTACACGGTGCCGACATTGATCTGCGGCCCGGCCTGGGCCGTCAGACAAAACACGCTGAGCAGGCTCAGCAGAAAACTGCGGTTCATCGGTTTCAACTCCACGAGTTTGGAAAATGTTCTGACTGAAGCGCTCATACGTCCGAATCCCAGATGACGGTGACGTTACCGCGCAGCCTGTCGGTGACGCCGGGTCTGAGCAGGAAATCGATGGCGAACGGGGTCATTTCGAAATGCAATGTGCCGGGCTTGCGGTCGACATACAGGCCTGGCTGGAACGGTCCGGCCCAGACGTTGAACCGCAAGGGGTGGCGGGTGACATTGGCGCCAGGCCCGCCGGGGCCAGAGATGCCCGCAGGCAAGCTCATGAACACTTCAAAATCCGAGCTGTTACCTTCCTGACTGCCCATCTTGCAGGCGGTACCACCCGTTGAATTGCACAGCATCAGCACCTTGAAGCGCGACGAGGCCGAGATATAGAACAACTGATCGCGGAAAATTCGCGTCGGCTTGCGTCCACTGTCAAGCCACGGCGCCCAGCCACCGACGGGTTCCAGGGTGACGTTGTTGCCGCCCGGTGGAATGTCGACTTTCAGGGTGTGCTGCACATCGAGAGTGAAATCAAGGGTCAGGTTGTTGTCGTCTGGGTACATCATGTACCCCATATGAAAATCGCCACCGGGGCCCATGGAGTAGCTGATCGATCCGGTGTACAGACCGCTCGACATGCTTAGCGGATTGGGCGTCTTCAGTTCATAGGCAAAATCGAGCTTCTCGAACCACATCGAGGGAATCGGCAAAGCGACGGTTTTGATACAAGTGGACTCGACCGGTGTATGCCAGAAGAATCGGTAAGTCTTGTCGCCGACCCCGCTCACCGGGCTGTTGCGACAAGGCGGCCCGGCATAAACCCAACCGTTGGACGTCCACAGTCGGTCGTGAGCCTGGAACTTGTTTTCAATCCCTGCGAGATCCTGTGCCCTCTCGCTCAAGTGAAAGGTTGAGCCGATGCCCGTTATGCGTACCTCGACAACCTCTGTCTCCCCGGTATCTCGATTGGTCACCGTCAACCGTCGCCAATTGGCGGGGACTTGCACCGAGATACCATCACCCGGGATTAGGTTGCGTTGTGAGGTGTAACGAACCGGCACCTCGATGCTGAACATGTTGCTTTCGGCACACTGCGCCGGATAAGCCACGCAATACCCACTATTGGGTGTCTGATTGACGAACAGATTCTTGCCCGGCTGCGAAGGATCCGGTTGAAACATCGCGCGAATCTCCTGATTCACCGCCTGCGCCGCCGGCATGCTCAGTGCGAGTGCCAATCCGCAACTTGCTGTAAGTCGTTTCATGGCCTCAACCCGCCTTCTGTTCGCTGTTAGTAACATCGGCCAACGTGTCCGGCGTGCAGCGCAGATCACCGATCATCAGCACGTTGTTTTCGCTGCGATGGTCGGCCTCGTTGAGGCGGAACTGGCACAACAACTGATTACCCTGACGCACCTCCAGCGTTGGCGAGCCGGCGTTCATTTCCATCGAGAAGAAGCCGTCGACTTCGGTCACGCCACGGCTGGCATGGTTGATCACGTGGTGACCCTTGAGCGGCTGGCCTTTTCCGTCCACCAGGCGGCCGAGCACGGTGAGCGTCTTCATCACGCGGATCTTGCGGTACTCGACGCCGCCCTTGTTCAAGTGATAACGGGTGCGCGCCGGTTCGATGGTGGCGGCCGGCACAGCGTTGCCTTCGAAGTCGAAACTCACCGAGCTGTTCTGATACGCAGTGATCGGAATGAAATTGCGCCCCGGCTTCAAGGCCGTGCCACCGCCGCTGTAATCGTCAGCGCGCAGGACGATGTCTTCGATGTCCGACTCGACATCGACAATCATCCCGGCACCGCGCACTTCGCTCTGGCTGGTCACGAGCATTTGCTCACCACCGACCACCAGGGTGCTGTCGAGGTTGAGGCCGCCAGTGAAATTGCCGTTGTAGGACGAACGCTGAACGAAGCCATCGCCGCTGATCGAATCGGTGCGGAAGTTGGCCAGACTGGAAACGCCCAAACCATAGGTGTCGGTCAGCGCCGTCACCGAAACGCTTTGCAGCACGTGGTCTTTCAACTCCTTGCGCCAGCCGAGCGAGGCGTTGTTGTCGCGTTTGCCATCGCGGGCCGTGCGCGACCCGATGCTGCCGGTGAGCTGCTGGCCGGGTGCGCCGAGGGCCAGGTTGACGCTCAGGTCGACCCCGCGATTTCGCGCATCGCCACTGCTGAAACTGCCGGGGCGATCGAAAACCGACAGACGCCAGCTCGCGTCGCTCCCCAGCAGCACGGTGCGCTGGGTCCATCCCAGGTCCACACCCATGCCTTCGACGTTGCCTTCGCTGTGGGAAACCCGTGCATTGACCGAACTCTTGCTGCTCAGCCGATGGTTGAGCGCAAGCGACGAATTGCTGGTCTGGCCGACAAAGACGTTGCGCGGCCGCACACGTGTGCCGTCGGGCAAGGTGTCGTAGGTGTTGGTGGTGTCGAGCCAGCTGCGGTTGTGGCTGATCACCAGACTGCCCGCGCCGTAGTTGTACAGGCTTTGCAAGTCGAGACCGGTGCCGTAATCCTCGGTCTTGTAGACGTTGGCGTACAGGCTGAGGTGGTTGGCCAGCGTCCAGTCGATGGAGGTACCGTACTGCAGTTTTTCGCGGATCTGCCGCGCCGAAGCGCCGACAATCACCCGCGGGTGCAGCAGGTAATTGACCGCCGCGCCAGCGGTGGGACTGCCGCTCGATTGCGTGTCCCAGTTGCTCAGCAGTTTGCTTTCTTCGCCGGCAAACAGGTTGTAGCGCCAGCGTTCATCGAGGTTGCGCCAGTTGTTGGGCTTGTACACCAACTCCTGCGTGGTGGAGGTGATCTGGCCGTCTTCGATCAGACGCACTTCCACTTCATAGATGCCGCCAGGCAGCGGTCGCGTGTCGAGGGTCTGCAGACCGGCCGGCACCGATTGGGTATTGATCAACAGGCCGTCGCGCCAGATCTCCACCGAACCTTGCCGGTTGGCGGTGACATAGATCGGGTAGACGCTGGGCATCGGGCTGTTGATCGCCAGGCTGTCGGAGCTGCCGTACATGACGCCAACCGCCGTGTCGGGGCTGGTGCCAAATGTGCGCGGCTGACGCGTCAGGCCTTCGGAATTGGGGGTGAAATAGCCCAGGCGAAAGAAACTGCCTTGCAGTTCGCGTTGGGTGTGCAGCTCATGCACCGCGTGATAGAGCTTGTCATCGGGACCGCCAAGCCGGGCCATTTGCAGATTAAGCGTCTGGCTCCAGTTACCCAGGCTTGAACTGGCCTCCAGGCCAAAGCGTCCACCGAGGTCTTGATCCTGGCCACCATTGAGGTTGAGCTGGTTGCGCACCATCAGGCCGCTGCTGCCACCGCTGGGTTGTTGGTAATAACGCTTGGCCTCAACGTCGCGCTCGGCGTTTTCGGTAGCGATAGAAACCAGCGAGCTTTCCAGGTTGTAGTGCACTGCCAAAAACTGATCCGGACAAGAACCGCTGCATGCGCCAAGCGGTACGCCGGATTTGAAATAGCTCGCCCATTTTTCCCGCTCGGCCGGGCCGAAGCGGTTTTCGCTGGTGTCGGTGAATTCGAGAAGCGTGATGCGATCATCGCGGGACAACACCACCATGGCCTCACCCAGCGGCTGCTGGTCGACTTCGACCCGCACCGCCAGCGGCACATCAAAGAAATGCTCCTCGAAATCCGCCGGCAAGCCCTTGGCCTGCGCAAGCAAACTGCGTGGCGTCGTACCGGCGGTGTTGGGTGCGACGGCTGCGCTGGCACAAAACAACAGCGCAAGCGCAGCCGCGATGGGGGTCATCGGGAACATGAACTCGTACTCTGATTGACTGACAATGAAAGTCCGTCGGGGCAAACATCACTGCCTGCCCCGCCGGTTGACGCACGCGTGAAAAGCGAGCGTTTTGAACCTGATCAGTCGATCAGTTGCCGCCAACCGGTGGTACGGCGTCGAAGATCATCGCCACGGAACCGGTGTAGTCACCCGGCTGGAAGTTGCTGCCCTTGGCGGAGATTTTCAGTGGTGCGCGGTAGTTGACGTCAGACTCGGACTCACCCACGACCATTTGCGGGGTCAGGGTCAGTTCCTTGTTGTTGAGCATCACTTGCAGGTCGATCGAAGTATTACCGGCGACCAGT
Organism: Pseudomonas sp. Marseille-Q5117; assembly: GCF_946901175.1. Taxonomy (NCBI): domain Bacteria; kingdom Pseudomonadati; phylum Pseudomonadota; class Gammaproteobacteria; order Pseudomonadales; family Pseudomonadaceae; genus Pseudomonas; species Pseudomonas sp. Marseille-Q5117. The sequence goes on from NZ_CAMPPP010000004.1 coordinate 404,318, forward strand.
TTCGGCAGGCTTTCGAGGCTGGCGTGTACCGAACCGTTATTGTTACGCACGTCGAAGAAGCCGTTGACATCAGCCATTTTGCCGGTGGTCGGCTGGTAACTCATGTCCTGGTCCTTGTTGACCAGATCCGGATCGGTTGGCACGACATAGAAGCCGTTGGTCGGCACGTGAGCGACGAGGCTGATGGAGTGCGAAGCTTCGCCCGCAGCGAAGGCACCGGTGGAGGTCATTGCCAGGAGAGCCAGAGGAGCAGCGATTGCGAATTTCTTGAACATCGTTCAGTACCTGTTTGCTTATATAAGGGGGTGTCATCAAAAGTTCATAATCCGCTTGTTCAACACTTGGCAGATCAACTTGAACTTTCAACGGTGAGCATCATCGGCTGTTGCCTCTGGAATGTAAGCAGGCAACTTCCGACAAACGCGTAGTTCAACAGCCTCACACCCCGCAAGAAAAAAGAACAAAAAACAGATACTTGCAACATTCGCTGTAAGTTACAGACTACATACAGTTATCTGGCAAAAACCATACAGCAACTTAGCCGCTTTAACGCGGCAACTTGCGAAAAATTAGAATATATAATCAAGCACAACTAGAGCGATAACTTTAACTTCAAGGTCACCACTTTAACTTCGTGGGCAAATCATATTTTTCAGCCGTTTCTGGCTTGGACCACTCGTCCGTTGGAGCATGGTCGAGGAAAAAAACGTCTTGCATGATGCTTAAGATATATCTTAAGTTGTATCTAAACACGACGAGAGAGAAGCTAATGAGAGACCATCATTCCCCCCACCGCGAACACGGTGATGGCCGCGACGGGTTCGAGAAACGCCCCGGTCGCGAGCGCGGCGGCCGTGGCCCGCGAGTCTTTGCCCCCGGCGACTTGAAATTGCTGTTGCTGGCGCTGATCGCCGAACAGCCGTGCCACGGCTACGACCTGATCCGCCAGATCGAAGGCATGTTCGACGGCGCCTACAGCCCGAGTCCCGGGGTGATCTACCCGACCCTGACCTTTCTGGAAGAGAGCGACCTGATTGCAGGTGACGCCGAGGCCGGCAAAAAACGCTACAGCGTGACCGATGCCGGTCGTTTGTCTTTAAGTGAACAGGCGGTGGCGCTCGACGGCGTACGTATGCGTATCGACGTCAGCAAGCGCTCGCTGCGCGGCCATGATCGTCCGGCGGAAATCCACGAAGCGGTGCACAACCTGCGTCATGCCCTGCAACTGCACCACGGCCGCTGGAGCGCCGAGGAAATCCTGCGCGTACGCGACCTGCTCAACGACACCGCCAAAGCCATCGTCGACGGCCCTGCCGTTCAACCTGCCACGGAGAAAGCCGAATGACTGCAGCCGATAACCAAACCATTCACCGCGTGATGCACGAAATCAAACGGCGCAAGCTGCAAGTGCTGCGCGTCACCGAGCTGACTCCACGCATGCGCCGCATCACCCTCGGCGGGCCGGAACTGGCCGGGTTCATCAGCCTGGGCAGCGACGATCACGTGAAACTGCTGTTCCCGCAGAACGCCGAACAAGCGGCGGCGCTGGAGACGATGCAACTGGGCGCCGGCAAGGACAACGGGCCGATGCCCGAGATGCGCGACTACACACCGCGTCGTTACGATCTGGAAAAAATGGAACTGGACATCGATTTCGTCCTGCACGGCGACGGCCCTGCCTCAACCTGGGCCGAGCAGGCACAGCCCGGGCAATTTCTGCATATCGGTGGGCCGCGCGGTTCGATGATCGTGCCGGACATCTTCGACAGCTACCTGCTGATCGGCGACGAAACCGCCCTCCCCGCCATCGCCCGCCGCCTCGAAGGTCTGGCCGCAAATCGCAAGGCACTGGTGGTGATCGAAGTGGAAAACGGTGCCGAGCAGCAAGTGCTGGAAAGCGCGGCGCAGTTCAATGTGATCTGGGTGCTGCGCGAAGGTGGCAAGGACAACCTGCTGACGACGGTCAAACAACTGCAGGTGCCCAAGGGCAATCTTTACGCCTGGGTGGCGACCGAGACCAAGGTCTCGCGGCAGATCCGCCGGGTGCTGATCGATGAGCATGGGCTGGATGAACAGTTCATCAAGGCTGTCGGCTACTGGCGCGCGGAAGGCTCTTCCGAGGAAGAGTAAATCCGAGAAGCAAAAGATCGCAGCCTTCGGCAGCTCCTACAGGGGAATGCATTCCAAATGTAGGAGCTGCCGAAGGCTGCGATCTTTTGATCGTTACGGCCGAAATCGATCCAGACCAATCACTAGCAACCCCACCAGCACAAACCCCACCAATATCCCCCCGGCATTCGCCAGCACCTGTGGATAACCCAGCACCGCCACATCAATGAACGGATACGCATAGGCGCCAAGCAGATGCCCGCGCAGCAAGGCGTAGATGAAATACACCAGCGGATAGATCAGCCACAGCGGCAGGTGCCTCAGGCGCAACGTGCCTTTGGGGACGCAGCGCCACCAATAGCCGAGAAACAGCAATGGCATGACGTCGTGGAGCAATTCGTCGGCAACAAACTGCCAGCCTTCGGGGTGCCACAAGTGCCGCAGCAGGATGCTGTAGGCCAGACCGACCACGGCGATGCTCACTGCGATGCCACTGCTGACCCACGGTTGCAGAAACCAGCGCCGCGCGGCGGATTGACGCTCGCTCACGGCGCAGGTCAGCACCGTCGCCACCAGGGTGTTGGTCAATATGGTGAAGTAGCTGAAGAAACTCACCAGTCCGCCCAGCAGGCTGGCGCCGATGCTCAATCGCGCGAAGAGAATCAGGTACAGCTGAATTGCCAGCCCTGCCCAGCCCAACACGGCCAGGCCGGTGATCAGGCGTCGGCGCCTCGCGCTGCCCATCTCAGAGCGGTCGCTTGGTGCGCATCAGCTTGACGTACAGGCGCTCGACCTTTTCCCGCGCCCACGGGGTTTTGCGCAGGAAGGTCAGGCTCGACTTGATGCTCGGATCGCTCTTGAAGCAACGGATGTCGATGCGCTCGGCCAGCCCCGACCACTCATAGTGAGCGACCAGTGCATTGAGGATCTGTTCAAGGGTCACGCCGTGCAGCGGATCGGGGGTTTGTTCGTTCATGCCGGGCCTCTGGGCGAAGTGGAAATGCGTAAAGCCGCGCACCTTAGCCGAGGGGCTGAGCCGGTGGAAGGCCTTCCTGCAAATGTAGGCCAACCCGGGAAGATCGCAGGCTGTGACCCGCCCCACAATGCGCCCGTTTGCCGCACTGTTACCGAATCCGAAACGCTGCATGTCTGCAAAAGCGCTTTCTCAATTTGTTACAGATCATTATCCTGCCGCCCTTCCGCTGAAACGCTTCACTGCCTGCGACAATCTGAAGCGCTCGGCCTGCACTCGAAAAACATCAAAAAAAGACTTCTCCATGCCTGATTTTTCTTTCTCCCGAGATAGCGCTATCTCTGCCCTGCGCACCCTTGGCGGCTGCACCGCCCTCGGTCTTGTCACATGTGCAAACGCAGCCCCCGCGTTCGACAGTGAATCACCGTACATGCTCGGTGACTGGAACGGCACGCGCACGGAACTTGCGGAAAAAGGCTACGACTTCAAACTCGATTACACCGGGGAAATGGGCAGCAACCTGCACGGCGGTTACGACCACGACCGCACTGCCCGCTACAGCGACCAGTTCGGCCTCGGCACCCATCTGGATCTGGAGAAGATCCTCGGTTGGAACGACGCCGAATTTCAGCTGACCATCACCAAGCGCAGCGGCAACAACATCAGCAACGACCGCATCAACGATCCACGCGTTGGCGGCTTCACTTCCGCCCAGGAAGTCTGGGGCCGTGGCCAGACCACGCGCCTGACGCAGATGTGGTATCAGCAGAAATTCTTCGATCAGAAGCTCGACATCAAGGTCGGCCGTTTCGGCGAAGGCGAAGACTTCAACAGCTTCCCTTGCGACTTCCAGAACCTCGCGTTCTGCGGCTCGCAGGTCGGCAACTGGGTCGGCGGCATCTGGTACAACTGGCCGGTCAGCCAGTGGGCGCTGCGGGTCAAATATCACCTGACGCCGGAGCTGTACGCGCAGATCGGCGCCTACGAGCAGAACCCGTCGAACCTCGATCGCGGCAACGGTTTCAAACTCAGCGGCAGCGGCACCCAGGGCGCGATCCTGCCGGTCGAACTGGTGTGGACGCCGAAGCTCAACGGCCTGCCGGGCGAATACCGCGCCGGTTATTACTACAGCAATGCCAAGGCCTCTGACGTCTACAAAGACCGCAACGACCAGCCGGCAGCGCTGAGCGGCGAAGCCTATCGCAGCGCGTCGAGCAAGCACGGCGTGTGGCTGGGCGTGCAGCAGCAGGTCACCAGTATCGCCAGCGACCACTCGCGCGGCTTGAGCCTGTTCGCCAACGCGACGATGCATGACAAGAAAACCAATGCCATCGACAACTACGTGCAGGCCGGCCTGACCTACAAAGGTCCGTTCGATGCTCGCGCCAAGGACGACATCGGTTTCGCCCTCGCTCGTGTGCACGTCAACCCGGCCTATCGCAAGAACGCCGAAATGACTAACCGCGCCAACGCCGTCTATGACTACGACAATCCGGCGTTCCTGCCACCGCAGGACACCGAATACAGCGCCGAGCTGTATTACGGCGTGCACGTGACCAACTGGCTGACCGTACGCCCGAACCTGCAATACATCCGCCACCCCGGTGGCGTGAACGACGTCGACGATGCCCTGATCGGCGGGATCAAGATCCAGTCGTCGTTCTAAAGATCACAGTTAGCCCCTGTGGGAGCGAGCCTGCTCGCGAAGGCGGCCTGTCAGTCGCTGCAGTGTTGCCTGATATACCGCTTTCGCGAGCAGGCTCGCTCCCACAGGAATGCATTTCGTTAGCCGAACAAGTTTTTATCTGAACCATGCCTGCGCCAAATCGTCATCTAAAGTGACTACAGCGCGGGACTACATAAACGTCACGGAGAATCACACTATGAGCACCGAAAGTGCTTCGAGCCGGGGTCGGCTACTACCCGCCCTGCTCGGCATCCTGCTTCTACTGATGGGCCTGGCCATGCTGGCCGGGGGAATCAAGCTGAGCACGCTTGGCGGCTCGCTGTACTACCTGCTGGCCGGCATCGGTATCGCCTTGACCGGCATCCTGCTGCTGATGCGCCGCCGCGCGGCGCTGGGCCTGTACGCCATCGTGCTGTTTGCCAGCACCGTCTGGGCGCTGTGGGAAGTCGGTCTGGACTGGTGGCAACTGGTGCCGCGTCTGGCGCTGTGGTTTGTCCTCGGCTTCGTGATGCTGCTGCCATGGTTCCGTCGTCCGCTGCTGCTCAACGGCCCGGCGAAAATCGGCACTGGCGGCCTGACCGTCGCGGTGATCCTGGCCGGCGTTACCGCTCTGGCCAGCCTCTTCACCCACCCGGGCGAAACCTTCGGTGAACTGGGCCGCGACAGCGCGGACATGACCAGCACCGCACCGGCCATGCCGGATGGCGACTGGCAAGCCTACGGTCGCACCGAGTTCGGTGACCGCTACTCGCCGCTCAAGCAGATCACCCCGGAAAACGTCGGCAAGTTGCAGGAAGCCTGGCGCATCCAGACCGGCGACCTGCCAACTGCGGATGACCCGGTCGAGCTGACTAACGAAAACACCCCGCTCAAAGCCAACGGCATGGTCTACGCCTGCACCGCGCACAGCAAAGTGCTGGCACTGGACCCGGACACCGGCAAGGAAATCTGGCGCTTCGATCCACAGATCAAGAGCCCGGTCGGCTTCAAGGGCTTCGCCCACATGACCTGCCGTGGCGTGTCGTATTACGACGAAGCCGCCTATGCCAAGTCTGAAAACGCCGGTTCCGCTGTCATCTCCGAAGCCGGCCAGGCTGTTGCTCAGGCCTGCCCGCGTCGCCTGTACCTGCCAACTGCTGATGCCCGCCTGATCGCACTGAACGCCGACACCGGCAAGATCTGCGAAGGCTTCGGCACCAACGGTGTGGTCGACCTGACCCAAGGCATCGGCCCGTTCACCGCCGGCGGCTACTACTCCACCTCTCCAGCGGCGATTACCCGTGATCTGGTGATCATGGGCGGTCACGTCACCGACAACGAATCGACCAATGAGCCATCGGGCGTGATCCGCGCCTTCGACGTGCGCGACGGTCACCTGGTGTGGAACTGGGACAGCGACAAGCCGGACGCCACCGAGCCTCTGGCCCCGGGCGAAACCTACAGCCGCAACTCGGCGAACATGTGGTCGCTGGCCAGCGTCGATGAAAAACTCGGCATGGTCTACCTGCCACTGGGCAACCAGACCCCGGACCAATGGGGCGGCAACCGCACCCCGGGCGCCGAGAAATTCAGCGCCGGCCTCGTTGCCCTGGACCTGGCTACCGGTAAAGTGCGCTGGAACTACCAGTTCACCCACCATGACCTGTGGGACATGGACGTGGGCAGCCAGCCAACCCTGCTCGACATGAAAACTGCCGACGGCGTGAAACCTGCGCTGATCGCTCCGACCAAACAGGGCAGCCTGTACGTCCTCGACCGTCGTGACGGCACGCCGATCATTCCGATCAAGGAAATCCCGGTACCGCAAGGCGCCGTGAAAGGCGACCACACCGCACCGACCCAGGCCCGTTCGGACCTCAACCTGCTGGCCCCGGAACTCACCGAAAAAGCCATGTGGGGCGCCAGCCCGTTCGACCAGATGCTGTGCCGCATCCAGTTCAAGGAACTGCGTTACGAAGGCCAGTACACCCCGCCATCGGAACAGGGCAGCCTGATCTATCCGGGTAACGTCGGTGTGTTCAACTGGGGCGGCGTCTCGGTCGACCCGGTTCGCCAACTGCTGTTCACCAGCCCGAACTACATGGCCTTCGTCTCGAAAATGGTGCCACGCGAGCAAGTCGAAGCCGGCAGCAAACGCGAGAGCGAAACCTCGGGCGTGCAGCCAAACACCGGCGCGCCATACGCGGTGATCATGCACCCGTTCATGTCGCCACTCGGCGTACCGTGCCAGGCCCCGGCCTGGGGCTACGTCGCCGGTATCGACCTGACCACCGGCAAAGTCGTGTGGAAACGCAAGAACGGCACCAGCCGCGACAGCTCGCCAATCCCGATCGGCTTCACCCTCGGCGTACCGAGCATGGGCGGTTCGATGGTTACTGCCGGCGGCGTCGGCTTCCTCAGCGGCACCCTCGACCAGTACCTGCGCGCCTATGACGTGAATACCGGTAAAGAGCTGTGGAAATCGCGCCTGCCAGCCGGCGGCCAAGCGACTCCGATGACCTACACCGGCAAGGACGGCAAGCAATACGTGCTGCTCGTTGTCGGCGGTCACGGCTCGCTGGGCACCAAGATGGGTGACTACATCATTGCCTACAAACTGCCGGAATAAGCGTTAGCTGGCGGTAATGAAAAGGCGATGTTCCGTGAGGGACATCGCCTTTTTTGTGTACGCAATTTGGCAAGCACCGCGAATACCTGTGGGAGCGAGCCTGCTCGCGAAGGCGTCGGCACATTCGCCAGTGATGGCGCCTGACACACCGTATTCGCGAGCAGGCTCGCTCCCACAGAAAAGCAAAGCAGCACAGCTGCCCGCGGCGAAGCCGCCCCACTCAACAATGAGCGCAAGCTCGAGTAACGCTTTTGATCTTGCTTTTGATCCACGGGCGACGTCGGAAGGCTGAGTGGAGGGATTGATCCGGGCGTGGGAGCGCAGCGACCGTCTGGCGCAGCCAGACACAGCGGAAGGAGGTGCAGCGAAGCAAACCGGAGCCGCTGCGCCCGGATCAGTC